>NZ_JHAK01000003.1:0-427021 GCF_000765485.1 Thalassobacter sp. 16PALIMAR09 | reverse complement strand
TACCACTTCAGTCGCCAAGGATACCAAAGCATCCAGATGGGCCATGGTGTGTTTTGGCTGAACGAGCAAAAGCCGTTCATAGGACTGTAATGCTTCAAACGGATACCCCGAAAGCACGAGACCAGAGAGCAAGCCCGCATGAATACCGATGCGGGTAGCATCATCCTCGACTGTCTCCACGAAAGAGCCTGCAAAGGTCAAAAGCGCGTCATCTAGAGCAATTCGTGACTGCATGTGCTCTTGCAGCAGAGCATTAAGTGCTTGCGCAGATGGTGGAGTGTTTGCGAAGGCAAGCGCCCTGAGTGCAGCGAGGCGATCCTCTAGCTGAAGCTCGGCCAAGGCAACGGGATCATACACTTCCTCCTCGCCTTCGCTTGAACCATTTGTTCGCGCCATTAGCCCCTCGATTTGGCGGGCTGCATTTTCATACCCACCTGTTCGAAGCCTTGCAGCGACCTTGCCCGCATAAGCATTACGGTACTCGAGACTCATTTTGGCCAGAGTAAGCTCAACCGCACTTTCGTTGAGATTTGCGCCGTCAGGCAGGGCGCCTGCCGAAAGTACCGCCCAAAACGCAAGCGCGTTAGGACAGGAAAATGCCTCTCGGAGCGTCGAGGTCGAAGGACTAGGTAAGCCATCTACTATATGGGCCAAGGCTTCCATTAGAGAGCTATCTTGACTACTCATTTGAAGGATTGCACGCGCTTCAGCACCAAACCCCAAGGCAATATATCCAGCTGCAAGGGAACGTGCGCGCTCTGGATCGACTTGGCCGCTATCATCGAAGACCTCACGTCGCATTTGGCCGATAGACTGAAGAACGTCCTTATGGGGGGGCCATTGGCTGATATCCGCATAGGCAGGTAGGCTGCATATCTGTTGTTGCGCCATTGCAACCTGAGGCGGCTGATTTCGCAAAGGCGTGTTAATCTCAATTTGCGAGGGACCATCGCCCGCACTCACGTCACCATTCGGTGCAAGACTACCAGATGGGGCCAGCAATTGAGCCGCAACCGCATCAGCCATCCCAGATGCCAAAATATCATCTGAAAAGGTTTGCACGCTTTCGCCGATCTCTGGCGCAACAGTTGGCAGCATTCTCTCTGCGAGTGTCGCGATAGGGTTGGGCTGATCACCACCGAACGGAAATATATGTTGTTCAGTGGATTTTGTTTCTGTTGGCTCAGTTGGGCTTGCATCATCCAAAACATCAATCACGACAAAGCGGCCATCAAACCGAAAAACCTCGACCTCGCAGTCACATCCCAACTGTAGCTCCACAAGACCACGGTCAGCGCTAATACGATCCAGCCGCCCAATGGGCAGCCGAGACAGCAGCCCCTCAGTACTTAGAGTTGCACCAAGGTTTGGAAAAGAAATGCGCACGGCGCGATCGGATTTCTCAATGTTCCAAGTGATCTCTTCCTCCAGAGGGAAAACGATCCGCGAGAACGTTTCGTGTTCACCCGATTGCGCGATCAATTCTTCTTGGGCAAAAGCTGCCGAGATAAATAGCGCAAACAGAAAGGCGGAGCCGGTAGGAAGCAACCTCATGCCGCGCTCTTCACATCTTTGAGCGCTTCCTCCACATCGGCAAACGATGGCCGTATGTGCGTTGGTGTATTTTGGCGCCCAACCTCAATACAGATATTCGTCGCGTGGTTATGCAGGTTGGTCACAAGGACTTCTCTAATAAGGCGGTAGAAGTGCACGTCTTCCTCGACCACAGTTTTTACGCGCGCCGCAAACGGCCCAACGAGGCCATAGGCCAAGAAAACGCCTAGAAACGTCCCGACCAAAGCGCCACCGATCAACTTGCCAAGTACTTCTGGTGGCTGATCAATCGAGCCCATGGTTTTGATCACGCCCAACACCGCCGCCACGATGCCCAGCGCAGGCAAACCATCAGCGACTGTTTGGAGCGCGTGGCTGGAGTGAAGCGCGTGATGGGCGTTTGCCTCCATCCTCTTTTCAAGAACTTCTTCAACCTGATGTGGGTCATCATAGTTCATCGACGCGGCGCGCATCGTGTCACAAATCAGACCGACGGCTTCATTGTCTGCCAAAATCTTAGGGTATTTGGTGAAGATGCTCGAGGTTTCTGGCCCCTCGATATGCTCCTCCACCGCCACCGCATTCTGTTTCGCCAGACGAATAAGTTCGAAGAGGAGGCACAGCAAATCGCGGTAGTCATCAGTCTTCCACTTGGGACCTTTGAAGACTTTTCCAACATCTTTGAGGGTATGTTTGACCTCTGACATGCTGTTAGCGATGAGGAACGCCCCAACCGCAGCACCACCGATCATCGTCATCTCAAAAGGCAGAGCCTTCATAATAATGCCCATCTTGCCGCCAGCCGCTAAGTAGCCGCCGAAGACCATGACAAAGACGCAAACGATCCCAATAATTCCGGTCATAATCTATTCCTTCAGCGCGTTTGCATTTCGTCCGGCGACGATCACGCTGACGGCATAAGCAGTCGCGGGCTCCAAGCCTGAGACAATTGCGGCGGCTGATTCTGGCGCCATTCGCACAAGGAAACCTGCGGCGAATTCTGGATCCATCGCTTCGAACAGCTCGGCGGCGACTTTGGGCTTCATCGCCTGGTAAACGGCAGTGAGCTGGCTAAGATCATCTTCTGACGCGGTGGATGAGGCGGCAAGTCCGGCTTCTAGCCGCATTTCCGCTTCTTCTAGTATGGCGAGTTGCTCCAAGATCGCTTGGCGTGACAGCTCCACATCCACTCGTTTCTGCTCAATAGCGACCTCTGCGGCAAGTAACCGAGCCTCGCGCGCGGTTAGGTCTTCCATCATTGTTGAGAACGCCGGATCCGGGATGCACATGTCGCTGCCGAATGTGTCCGTGACCTCGACATCCGTTTCAGCCGTCGCCCATGCTGCACTCAAACCAGCAAAGCGTACGCCCGCAGAAGCGAGAAATAGTAGCAAAATGAGTAATGTGATCTGCCTCTGAATCGGCTTTAGCGCCTTTGTACCTGGTTTGTTCATAGACTTTCCCCTCAAGTATTTCGCGCGCGCGCTGTCACAAAGGAAAACACATCAGGCTCGACAGCAGCCGATGGCGCAGCGACGGGTACGCCTGGATGTGTTGGTATATGTGGTTGCGCGATAGGCGCCTCAGGCATGTCAGTTAGGCTCGCCAACAAAACTTCTAGATTGCCGGCCGCATCCTCGGCCTCTTGCACGAGATCCTTGAGCTGCGATGACGCTTCACCTGCAGTGGCCTCCGTTTCCTTGAGCACCCTTTGCATGTCATCCACCTGAGTGGACAGGATCGCGATCGCCCCCCCGAGGCCCGATTCAAAGCTCGAGAGTTTTTTCAAGCGTCGGGACAAGACGAAGCAATAGGCGCACGCGCACAAGGCACCGCCCAAGAGCAAAGCATCGGCGATAAGATCAATCAGCATTCGACAACCTCACGTTAAAACAAATTCTGTGATCAGAAGGTCACGGACGTGATCCCCTCCCGTCACGATCTGAATGCGGCGCAACATCTGAGCACGGAGGCGAATAAGAGCGCGACGACTTTCTAAGTCTTCGACATCTACTGCACGAAGATACGTATTCAGGACGTCCATAATCCGCGGCTCAAGAAAAGAGACCGCTTCCTCATCACCTGATGAAACCTCAAGCTGCGCTTGGAACCGCAGCAATCGATTCGCCGTACTATCACCCAAGGCGATCACCATTGGGGGCAGCGGAACAAAGGCTAAATCGGCAAGTGGGCTAAGCGTTTTTTCCTCGGGGGCAGCCTCTGCAACGTCTGTGGGCGTGCTGTCGCCACTCGTATACATGAAGAAAAAAGCCCCGCCCCCACCTACGAGCGCGACAACAATCGCAAGGATAAGCGGTAGCTTGCTTGCCTTTTTAGGAGGGGCATCTTTGGTTTCGTCGCTCTCGGCCATTTGGGCGTCCATCTTTTTTTGTCACGTCCGACTATAACCACCGTTTGGCTAACCGATTATTAAGGCGAATGCGCAATCTTACTCTCAAGACCCGGGCAGAACGTCCGCGTACATAAGGAGAAGATCGTGGAGAACCTGCTGTCCTTCTGGAACAAGCTTCCGCTGCAACGCCGCATTATTGTCGGGGCCGCAACCGTGGGGGTCTTCGTCATGGTCTTGATGATGGCACGCATCGCCAATGCTCCCAGCATGTCGCTTCTTTATGCCGGACTTGATGCCAACTCAGCGGGCGAAGTCGTGGCTTCGCTAGAAGCACAAGGCGCCAAACATGAAGTGCGCGGCACAAGCATTTTTGTAGAAAGCAACCGGCGCGACAGTCTGCGAATGACACTGGCCGCTGAGGGACTGCCCCAAACAGGGGCGAACGGCTACGAAATCCTTGAACAAATGACCGGATTTGGGACGACCTCCCAAATGTTTGACGCAGCCTATTGGCGGGCAAAAGAGGGCGAGCTTGCACGCACCTTAGCTGGCAGTGCAGGAATCAAAAGTGCCCGCGTACACATCGCCAATGCAAACAACACACCATTCCAACGCAAATCCACGACCACGGCATCCGTCACCTTAATGACCAGCGGAGGCGCAATCTCACAACCGCAAGCGCGGGCGATTCAATTCTTGGTCGCCTCTGCCGTTACGGGCCTTATGCCCGAGGATGTCACTGTAATTGATGGACAGACAGGCCGCATTGTTTCTGCAGATGCAGATCAGGTTTCTGGACTGGATCAAGAAAGCCGCGCAGTCGCTTTGCAAAAGCGCGTTGAGCGCCTTATGTCAGCGCGCGTTGGTCCAAACAGCTATGTCGTTGAAGTCAGTGTTGAAACAGACCGCGCCGCAGAGACCTTGGTGCAGCGCACACTCGACCCCAATAGCCGCATCGTAATCAGCACTGATAGCGAAGAAACAACGCGCGAAAGCTCCAATTCTGGTGCGGGCGGCGCAGTTACTGTGGCGAGCAATCTGCCAGAGGGTGATGCAGGTGGTGCAGGCAGTTCCTCCAATGCTCAGAATGCATCGACGAGAGAGCGTATTAACTACGATGTGTCCGCCACCGAGCGCGAAATCAAACGAGGCCCCGGTGCGATCAAACGTATCTCCGTTGCGGTCCTCGTCGATGGAACGACCACAACAGATGCAGACGGCGGAACTGAGTGGCAACCGCGTTCTGCAGACGAACTCGACGCTCTCAAACAGCTCGTCGAGTCGGCGGTTGGATTTGACGCGGAGCGCGGTGATACGATCTCATTGCAGACGCTTCAATTCAATCAAGCCTACCAACAGGTACCCGAGACAGAATTCACAAGCGCCTCTGGGGTCATGGATCGGCTGGACATTCAAAACCTCATACAGGTCACACTGCTCGGGCTTGTTGCACTGCTGTTGGGTCTTTTTGTGGTACGACCAGCCCTCAAATCCGACGCGACAGCTACCGTCTCGGCCGCATTGCCCGTGTCGGAAGGAACAGCGACGCCCCCTAGTGGGTCCGCCCGTGCGCTACCCTCCATGGCACCACCGGCTGCACCTGCACCGTCCTTGCCCGACTTACCGGATTTGCCTGCGCTTAGCGGGACAATTGAGGAGGATAATGCACCATTTGCGATGCCTCAAATGGGCACTGTCTCAGACTTCGACATGGCGAACCTATCTGGTCAAAGCGGTGACCTTCCGGATTTGCCTGCCTTCAATATGGCATCCGGGGACAACAACGAGGACGAAGATCCCGTCGATCGGCTACGCAAACTGATTGAGGATCGACGCGAGGAAACTGTCGAAATCTTGCGTGGATGGATGGAAGAAAAGGCCTAAAGCATGAGTTCTTTCTCCCGCCTTTCGCTCGAAGAATTCGGTGCCGCTCCACCTAAAGATGTTGAAGCCACAACCGAGGCCGCGCCCGCGGTTGATACGACAGAAATATACGAAACAGGGTATCAAGCTGGTTGGGACGATTGCCTTGAGCGCTCCAAGCGCGACCAAACGCATATCGCGGAAGCCCTCGGCAAACGGCTTGCTGATGCCCAGCTGACGGTGGATCACGCGCGTAGCGAAATCTTGGCGGAGCTCAAACCTCTTCTGGCGGATATTGTTCAAAAACTCCTCCCCGCGCTTGCGCAGAGCGGATTTCGGCAACGCTTGTTGGATGAGGTCGTGACCCTCGCCCAAGACGCAGCGCAGGCACAAATAGAAATTCGCGTGTCGCACGAAGAACTAAACGCGGTGACCGCTTTGCTCGAAGTGCACCCTGACACTCCACAAGTCAAACTCTCAGCAGACGCCGCATTGGGGTTGACCCAAGCGCACCTCAAGCTGGGCTCCACTGGTCGGTCCATCGACATTTTGCACGTTGTCGACGGGATCGAAACTGCTTTTGACGCGGTCTTATCCGATGACAGGCCCACCAACCTGACCGATGAAAAGGATGTTCTCAATGGATGATACTCACACGACCAGCCCGTTTGCGCGCATACCAGTCGAGGTCTCGGTTTCTGTTGGTCGCGCCCGGCCCACCGTCTCGCAGTTATTAGCGTTTGAGCAAGACAGTATCATCGAGCTTGACCGCTCCATCAGCGATCCAGTCGAGTTGTACGTCGGGGATCGGTTGATCGCGCGGGGCGAACTGCAAGAATTGGATGGAGATCAATCGGGCCAATTGGCCGTTCGGCTGACCGAAGTCGCAAAGGCTGACGAAAGCCTATGAGGGCGCTTCTAACCCTGATATTTTGCCTAGCGATTGTCGCACCTGCCAACGCGCAGGAGATCGCAATTTCACTGGGAGAGGAAAACGCGCTAACCGCGCGCACTTTGCAGTTGATCGCTCTGATCACTGTTCTCAGCCTTGCGCCCGGACTAGCGATCATGGTCACGTGTTTTCCGTTTATCGTGACGGTTCTGTCGATCCTGCGGCAAGCAATCGGCTTGCAACAATCGCCACCCAACATGTTGATCGTTAGCTTAGCGTTATTCCTAACCTATTTTGTTATGGAGCCAGTATTTACCAGCGCTTGGCAAAATGGCCTCTCGCCTCTGGTGGAAGGCACGATGGATATAGGCACCGCATTCGGCGAGACAATGGCACCATTTCAGGTCTTCATGGGCGCTCGCGTTGACCCCGAGACGCTGGATGCGATGATCGATATGCGCACACAATCAGAGGAGATTTCCGACCAAGAACCTCCGCTATCCGTGTTGGTGCCTGCTTTTTTGCTCAGTGAAATCTCACGTGCATTCCAAATCGGATTTCTCGTTTTTCTGCCCTTTCTGATCATCGATATGGTCGTAGCTGCCATTCTTATGTCCATGGGTATGATGATGGTCCCCCCCGCAGTTGTCGCCCTCCCATTCAAGCTCGCATTCTTTGTGGTCGCGGATGGCTGGACGTTGGTCACAAGCGCCTTGGTGCGCAGTTATTTCTAAGGAGCCCCCAATGACACCAGACCCACAACCCGCCGCCGAAGCCTGCACCAGCCCCGAAGCGCGACTGCCCTCGGAGGCATCAAATGCAGAACGGGCGCGCATATTGCTCGCGCTGATCGACAAACAAGGCGGGCAAGATGATCTGGGTGATTTGACGCAGAAAGCGAAGGCCCTTCAGCAACAAGATCGTGCCGCCCAAGGCAGTGCAAATGCGATGCCCAGCCGTGAAACGCTCATGCAGAGCGCACGGGATCTTTTGGCACGCCTTGAACCGAGCAAGAAACAAGCGCCCCCACAGCTCAGCCCAAAAGCAAGCAGCGGTATGCTTGCAAAACCAGTTGTCCGCAGCACGATCGCGGCCTTAATCGAAGAGAGCGATCTGCCGAAAGAGCATCCAGCGGTCATCGCTATCGTCCTACAGAACCAAGACGCCAAGACAAAGGCCGCTGTGTTGCGTCAACTGCCTGGGTCACTGGCGCGGCGTGTTCAGCAATCAATTGAGCGGGTTAGAGAGACGGCCTAGGGCTTGGGGTGATCGTCGTAGTCCGAACGCAAAATGCGTTGCGCATCGCCTTCAGGATCATCGTATTGCCGGGTCCTTAGTGTCCAGATGAAAGCGACTAAGCCGACCGCGCCCAACAACAACGAGATTGGAATCAACACTGCAAGTACGTCCATGCTGGCCTCCTCTTCCTATGATTTCAACCGTATCGCATTCAGCGTAACCGTGAGTGAGGATGCAGACATTGCGAGTGCAGCGATCAACGGCGTCGCCATGCCCGCAATGGCCAGAGGTACAGCAATAAGGTTGTAAAATGAGGCCAAGCTGAGGTTTTCAACAATGCGGCTGCGGGCTTGGTGCGCTAAGTCGAATACCCCATCAAGCCCGCCCAGCCCCTTATCGATCAAAACAAAATCAGAGGCTACGCGCGCCGCATTCAAGGCACTTGCCGGTGACATTGATACATGGGCATTCGCGAGAGCGAGTGTATCGTTCAATCCGTCGCCGATCATTAAAACCCGCCGCCCTTCGGCTGCGAGAGCCGCGATGGTATCGGCTTTTTGTGTAGGTGTCTGTTCAGCTTCAAACGGGAGACCGCCCAAGGATTGCGCAACTCTCTTAACCGCATGAGGGCCATCACCAGAGAGAATTCGCACATCTAGCCCACGCGATCTAAGAGCAGCAATACTCTCCGCAGCATCTTGGCGAAGCTCCTCATCGAACGAGAGGCGAATGGGGCCTAGGTCGCCCATTTGAAAACACGCGCTCAGACCCGCACCTTGCTCTCGGCCCATCCATGTTGCGCGGCCCAGCCGAACGCGCTTTCCCGCCCAAATCCCTTCAGATCCGCAACCAGGATGCTCTGTCAGATCCGCAATCTCAGCTGGCACAACATTTTGCTCGGCAAGCGTTTTGCTCAACGCTGCGCTGAGCGGATGATCTGAACCCTTTGCCAACCCGAACAGCACTGTTTTTTGCACCTCGCTCAGGCCGGCTAAATCATCACTCTTTGGCGTGCCCAGCGTCAGGGTACCGGTCTTATCAAAAATCACGGTATCGACCTCAGCCAACCTCTCAAGGGCGGTTTCATGCTTGACCAGCACGCCTTTTCGAAACAACCGCCCACTCACTGCGGTCGTCACGGCCGGGACCGCAAGGCCCAGTGCGCAAGGGCATGTGATAATCAAAACTGCGGCTGCAATGTTTAACGCAAGCCTCAGATCTTGAGTGTAAA
Source organism: Thalassobacter sp. 16PALIMAR09 (assembly GCF_000765485.1). Classification (NCBI taxonomy): domain Bacteria; kingdom Pseudomonadati; phylum Pseudomonadota; class Alphaproteobacteria; order Rhodobacterales; family Roseobacteraceae; genus Thalassobacter; species Thalassobacter sp. 16PALIMAR09. The sequence goes on along the minus strand of NZ_JHAK01000003.1, from coordinate 417,889 downwards.
TGTACCAGCCGACAGCAGCTAAGGCCGACAGAATATGCACCCCGGGCGCGTATAACTGAACGGCACGGTCCGCGAGGGTCGAGTATTTGCTTTTACCGCCCTCCGCTATTGCGACCATATCGGATATGCGCCGCAATTCAGTATCTTTTCCGACCGCTGAAGCCCGCACCTGAAGCACCCCTGACAAGTTAATCTCACCTGCGAAAAGTGACGTGCCCGGCTGCGCCAGCATCGGCACAGCCTCACCGGTCATAAAGGAGCGGTCCACCTCGCTTTGACCCGTCATTACGACACCGTCGACAGGAATATTCGCGCCGGGCTTCACGATCACAACATCCCCGACGGCGATCTGCGCCACGGGAACGGTGACCTCAGCACCATCGACCCACTTGATCGCGCGCTGCACCTCAAGCGCGGCAAGTTCTTGCGCCGCGGACCGTGCGGATGACCGCGTCCGATGCTCTAGATAGCGCCCTGTCAGTAGGAAAAACGCGAGTGCCACGGCAGCGTCAAAATAGGCATGCTGCCCCCCATGCGCAGTCTCATAGAGCGACGTGCCCGCCGCGAGTAAAATCGCAAGCGTAATCGGGACATCCATGTTGAGGCGCCTACCCCTCAGCGCCCCAAGTGCCGATGTGTAAAAAGGCATTCCGGCAAACGCCACTGCGGGCAAGGCAATCGCCGCAGAAATCCAGTGCATCATATCGCGTGTTGCAGCATCTGCACCGGACCACACCGCAACGGACAAAAGCATGACATTCATCATCGCAAAGCCCGCGACGCCGAGCCTCATCAATAACATGCGACCATAATCGTCGCGGTCAGATTGCGCCAAAAGGCTGCTATCCAGCTCCTGCGCCTCATACCCTGCATTGTCCAATGCATCGATTATGGTCTGGATATCGACAGAGGGTGCGGCTTGGATTGCGACCCGCCGCATCGTCAAGTTCACGCTCGATTTGGCCACACCAGGAACATGTGCAAGCGTCCGTTCGACGCCTGAAATGCACGCGGCACAGTGAATTCCCGGCAAGGCCACCATCAGGCGTGCGTTTTCAACCGGCTCAGGTTGAACCGCAACGCCCTCCGGCACGCCCACACAAGCGGGACAGGCCATCGGCCGAGAATGATCAAAGGTTGCCGTCATTGCGCTATGCTAGCCACGCACGGCCAGACCTAAATCCTGGCGGAAGGGAGTGCCATCCTGCGCCTCACCGCGCAGCCGCAAAACCCATGCGCCGGGCTCCAGCACCGCGGGTGCGGAAAAGACGCCATCCGCTTTATGCAGATCCAGCGTCAGATCAGAGCGTGCATGGGTGGCGCGCCCGACCGTCGCGTTCAGGCTTTTGATACCGACCGGAACGGCCGCAAGGCTATCGACCACAATCTTGATCTGACCTGCGTCGTAGCCAGCGGCGATTTGCAATGCCAACGCTTCTTGAGCGCTACGCTCACGGTCAAAATTCTGGCTCGCGACATAACTGTTTTTCACAACCAAACCGGGAAACGTCGAGATCGCGGAATAGGCCATTGTGATGTTGACGCCGATGATCACGGAAAACCCGGTTGCCATAATCGCAAAGACTTTACGTCCTGTTAGCTCTTTTCTTGTCACTTGGTCGTTGTCAGTCATTCTGTCGTCCTCCCAAAATAAACAGTGTCAGTATGAGCCCGTGCGGAATTAACGAAATCATCAATCCAGAACCTGAACTCGGTGCGATCGCCAGTGGCCGGACCACTACCGCGCGGTGCAGTCACGTAGACACGCTGCAAAAAGGTCTCGTTTGCGGGCACCATTGCGACCTGATCGTCTGCACCCTCTAGTTGCAGCGTCAGAGCCTCATCCCCCTTGAGGGAAATGTAGAAAGGTTTGTCCGTCCCGCTCATGTTACGCAGACGGATGTCGTAGGTGTTGCGAATTGAGCCGTCGGACAACACCACGTTGACCGGATTACGCACAGGCGCGACCGTCATGTCGATTGGCGATCGGATGAACAGCAAAAAGACCAGCGCAAAGCCGATACCGGCCCAAAGAGCCGTGTAAATCATCGTCCGGGGGCGCAAAATATGCTTCATGATCGGCTTTGGCGCGTTGCCTTCACGCTCAAGCGTTTCGTCGGTCAAAGCCATGTAATCGATCAAACCACGCGGTTTGCCGACCTTGGCCATGATATCATCGCAGGCATCAATGCACAGTGCACAGGTGATGCACGCCATTTGCTGACCATCACGAATGTCGATCCCAGTTGGGCACACATTCACGCAGGCCATACAATCAATGCAATCACCGGTTGCGTTATCATGTTTCTTGCCGCGCGGCTCACCCCGCCAGTCCCGGTAGGCCACCGTGAGCGTGTCTTCGTCCATCATTGCGGCCTGGATACGTGGCCACGGGCACATGTAGATGCAAACTTGCTCGCGCATGAAGCCGCCAAACACGAAGGTGGTAAGCGTCAAGATTGCGATGGTCGTATAGGCAACCGCATGTGCCTCGAACGCGAACAGATCGACCAGAAGCGTGGGCGCATCAGTGAAATAAAACACCCAAGCGCCCCCAGTCGCGACCGAGATCAGCAACCATGCCACCCACTTTGTGATCCGAAGGCGGATTTTCTTGGAATCCCATTTCGACTTCCAAAGCCGTAGGCGTGCGTTACGGTCCCCTTCGATCCAACGTTCAACGAGGATGAAAAGGTCAGTCCAAACGGTTTGCGGGCAGGAATACCCGCACCAAACCCGGCCCAGCGCAGACGTAAAAAGAAACAGCCCCAAGCCTGCCATGATCAGAAGGCCCGCCACGAAATAAAATTCGTGCGGCCAGATTTCGATCCAAAAGAAAAAGAAACGGCGATGCGCAAGGTCCAACAGGACGGCCTGATCAGGCAAGTTAGGTCCACGGTCCCAGCGGATCCACGGCATCACGTAATAGATGCCCAGCGTCACGGCCAGAATCCACCATTTCAGGTTCCGGTAATAGCCTGAAACACGCTTCGGGAATATCGGCTCACGAGCCGCATAAAGGGATTTTGGGGTCTCAGGGGACGCAGTCATACAACCGACTCGTTTCATTAGGGTTCTGTTCGCTTCACTATTCCTAGGGTTGTGATGCCCAGCGAACATTGACCTGTGTCAAGTTTTGCCCCTTTCGCTCAATGAGAGACCACAAATGAAAACCGCCCCCCGAAATGCGGAGGGCGGCCAGAGTGGGTCCACCTTTGGAAACGCGCGAACAGGATCAAGGTGAGACCCCTTTCAGATCCGCCCGTTTAGGACGGATCCGAACCTAGGTCATTCGCCCCCACCAAGCTGGTGCACATACGCCGCAACGGCGCGAATTTCGCCCTCAGAAAGCCGTGTGTTCCAGTTCGGCATAACCCCATAGCGAGAGTTCATGACCGTCTCGGTAATCGCCTCCTCGGAGCCGCCGAAAAGCCAGATCGCATCCGTCAGGTTGGGCGCCCCTTGGAACCGATCACCCGTGCCATCCTCGGCGTGACAGCTTGAACAATTGTCCAAGAAGATGACCTCACCCGCCGAGGCCAAGGCTGAGTTATGGGGCGCATCAGACAGCGAGCGGACATAGGAGACGACTTGTGCGATTTCCTCTTCGGCGAGGATTTCGCCAAAGGCTGGCATCTCGGAAAATCGGCTGTCTGCCACGTCTTCAAGACGAATACCGTAGGCCACAGTTTGGGCGATGTCGTCGACAGTCCCGCCCCAAAGCCAGTCATCATCCAGCAAGTTGGGATACCCAACGGCACCCGCAGCACCCGATCCATGGCACTGTGCACACCACGTTTTGAAGATCGCAGCGCCCCCGTTCACCGCAAAGCCGTGCAGGTCGGTGTTGTCCTTTAGCGAGGCCAACTCCACCTGTTCGATTTGCTCCCAGAGGGGTGCATTTTGGGTTTCGACTGCGTCGATGTCTTGCTGCACTTCGGCGCGAGTGGAATAGCCCAACAAGCCGGGGGTGGCTTCCTTGAGCATCGGCCAAGCGGGATAGGCAATCGTGTAGCCAATCGCCCAGACGATACAGGCGTAAAACGTCCAGAGCCACCAACGCGGCATCGGGTTGTCGAACTCTTTGATCCCGTCCCAGCTGTGACCGGTTGTATTGGGGTCACCCGCTTGAAGTTCTTGTTCTTTATCTTCGGTTTGATGGCTCATTTCGATGCCTCCTCCCCGCTATCGGCTGCGGGTCTATCCTCATGACGGAAGGGGATATTCGCGATATCGGCATGCACCTTGTTGCTTCCGGGACGGAAGGCAAAAAGGATAATTCCAATGAACATCGCGAACATGACAAGCAGAGCCCAGCTGTCGGCAAAGGCGCGCGTGATGGTGTAAATATCTTCCATGATCTGCCTCCTTACCGGCTTGCATCGGGTGTGAAGGTCGAGAAATCGACCAACGTGCCGAGCATCTGAAGATAGGCCACAAGGGCATCCATTTCGGACACGCCATCTGCACCATCAAAATTGCGCACCTGCGCCTTGGGATAGCGGGCAAGGAAATCATCCGTGTCCCCCCATGGGTCGATTTGGGTGCGCACGTCAGCGGCCGCGAACTCAATCATTTCTTCGGTATAGGGCACGCCAACCATGCGGTGCGTCGCCATCAGATCGCGGACCATTTCTGGCTTTACCTTGCGGTCTAACAGATAGCCGTATTTGGGCATGACCGACTCGGGCACCACCGACTGTGGGCTGATCAGGTGATCAATATGCCAGTCGTCAGAATAGCGCCCACCGACACGAGCCAGGTCCGGCCCCGTCCGCTTGGACCCCCATTGAAATGGATGGTCATATTGCGATTCCGCCGCCAGCGAGTAGTGGCCATAACGCTCCACCTCGTCGCGCATTGGGCGGATCATCTGAGAGTGACAGACATAGCACCCCTCCCGGATGTAGATCTCGCGCCCTGCGAGTTCGAGTGGGGAGTAGGGGCGCATGCCCTCTACGTCCTCAATCGTGTTTTCGAGATAGAACAGCGGAGCGATCTGCACGATGCCTCCGATGGTCACGACCAAGAAGGACAGAACCATCAAAAGCGTGACATTCGTCTCGATCTTTTTGTGTTTGCTGAGGATAGACATGAGATCTCCTCCTTATTCAGCAGGGACTGCGACGCGAGCCGGGGCTTTCGCCTCGCCTTTGGCGACAGTCATCCACAGGTTGTAGACCATGATCAGCGATCCCGCGAGGAACAGGACCCCGCCCAAACCGCGCACCACGTACATCGGGAACTTGGCGGCAACGGTGTCGGCAAAGCTGTTCACAAGGAACCCGTTTGCGTCCACTTCGCGCCACATCAGGCCCTCCATGATCCCCGTCACCCACATGGACGACGCGTAGAGAACGATGCCAATCGTCGCGAGCCAGTAGTGCCACGACACGAGGCTGAGCGAGTAAAGGCGCTGCTTGTTCCACAGTTTCGGGAACAGGAAGTAGAGCATCCCGAAGGTGATCATTCCGTTCCAACCGAGCGCGCCAGAATGCACGTGGCCAATGGTCCAGTCGGTGTAGTGCGACAGTGAATTCACCGCACGGATCGACATCATCGGCCCTTCAAACGTCGACATCCCGTAGAATGCGACCGAGGTGACCATCATCCGCAACACCGGATCGGTGCGCAGCTTGTCCCATGCGCCAGACAGCGTCATCAGACCGTTGATCATCCCGCCCCACGAAGGCATCCACAGCACGATCGAGAACACCATTCCAAGCGTCGAGGCCCAGTCGGGCAGAGCGGTGTAGTGCAGGTGGTGAGGACCGGCCCAGATGTACAAAAAGATCAGAGCCCAGAAGTGAATGATCGAAAGCTTGTACGAAAACACGGGGCGATCGGCCTGCTTTGGGATGAAATAATACATCATCCCCAAGAAACCCGCCGTCAGGAAAAAGCCCACGGCGTTGTGCCCGTACCACCACTGGGTCATGGCATCTTGGACGCCCGACATGACCTGCACAGAGCGGGAGCCCCAGATCGAAACCGGCAACGACAAGTTGTTAACCAAATGTAGCATCGCCACAGTAATGATGAACGCCAGATAGAACCAGTTTGCCACGTAGATGTGCGGCTCTTTGCGGCGCACAAGCGTGCCAACAAAAACCGCCAAAAAGCAGACCCAAACGATGGTCAGCCAGATATCGACGTACCACTCGGGCTCGGCGTATTCCTTGCTTTGGGTCGACCCAAGCAAGTAGCCGGTCGCGGCCAAAACGATAAAGAACTGGTAGCCCCAGAACACAAACCAACTGAGGTTTCCGCCCCAAAGCCGGGCCGCAGAAGTTCGTTGCACCACATAAAATGCGGATGCGATCAGAGCGTTACCCCCAAACGCAAAAATCACTGCGCTGGTGTGCAGCGGGCGTAAGCGTCCAAAGTTCAAGTATCCTTGCGCCCATTCAAAGTTGAGCACCGGAAAGGCCAATTGGAAGGCAATAAAAGTGCCTACCAAAAAACCCACAACACCCCAAAATGCAGTGGCAATGACGGATGCCCGCACGGGCCCGTCCATATATTCATTTGCTGGTTGCGCCTTTGGTTCATCCACACGGCGCAGCTGCCACAAAAACAGCCCCCCCGCGGTTACCATCGTTAAGATAGCGTGAACCATATAGGCTGCATCGCGTGCGTAGTTGGCTGCAATCGCCGCAAAAAGCGTGATCACAGCCAGCACTGCAAGCTTGAGATAATCGGTCATCTCGTGCGTCCCCTTGTTCCGCCCATTTTGGCTCAACTGCGAGCCGGTGGGCCTGTTCATGAAGACCCACATCGCAAGCGCGCCTCTAAGTTGCATTGATCCATGTCAAGAAACGGCATCGACGAATTGACACAGGTCATGGCTGTCAAAATCTCGATCCAATAGCTGTGGAGCAGAGAAACAAGCAGGAGAAGACCATGCGTTTCGCCACCGTTTTGACCGTGATTAGCAATCATCAAGATATTGAAATTATGACAAAAACAGCGCTGCCTTTCGCCCGTGCACATTGCAGCCACCTTGAGGTGATCTGTGTCGGGGTGGATGCAACCCAACCCGGTGTTTATTTCGCGGGTGCGACATCTTTGGTCTACGATGACGGGCGGCTTCAGGCCGTTGAGCAGGCGCAGGCTCTTCAATCCGAGGCGAACGAGGCGTTACAAACGCAGGGGGTGCTATTTGACGTTCAAGCGGCAGTTGTGCAGCCCGGAACGATAGGCGATATGGTGGCAGAGCGCAGCCAATTCGCCGATATCGTCATTCTTCCGCCACCCTATGCGCCCAGCCGCGCCGCACATGCGCCCACGATTGTGGAGGCCGCGTTGTTTGGCGGACGCGCACCCGTTCTAATTACCTCAGATGACATCGGGCAGCCTGAGCGAATCGTCCTCGCATGGAACCAATCCCGCGAAGCTGTCGCAGCCGCGCGCCACGCCCTGCCGTTCTTTGCTGCGGCCAAACGCACAGATGTCCTGATCGTCGATCCACCCCGCCATAGCGCGACACAAGGCGACCCAGGCGGAAACATTGCTAGGATGTTGGCCCGGCACGGTGGCAACCCTTCTGTGGTGATCGATGTGCAGACGCTGCCCCGCGTATCAGACACGTTAACGCGTCACGTCGTGGATACCGAAGCCGACCTGTTAGTCATGGGCGCATACGGGCATTCTCGCCTACGCGAGGCGGTGTTGGGCGGTGCCACTCGCCGCATGCTCGAGCAGTCAGCAGTGCCGCTGTTATTGGCGCATTAACCGAAAATGCCACCGTCGCTGTCATCGCCTGTTTCAGACATCAACAGGTCAAAATCGGGCACCGTGACATGGCGTTTGCCTTCTAAAACAATGACCTTGTCCCGACGCAATGCAGATATCTGACGGCTAACGGTTTCCAGCGTAAGCCCCAGATAATCGGCCATCGCTTCGCGGGTCAGGGGCAGGTCAAAGACTACAGTTTGCTCCGCCGGATTTTCACGAAGCGACGCATCCCGACGGGCGATAATCGACAAAAGGCTCGCGATCTTTTCACGCGCAGTTTTGCGCCCCAACAGGATCATCCATTCGCGCGCAGCATCAAGCTCGTCTAACGTCATCTCCAGCAAACGCTGAGAAATATGGGGCGTGTCGAGAAGTAGTTCCTGAAATGGTTTTTGCCGGAAACAACACAACACAAGGTCCGTCGTCGCCACCACATCATACGTGGCCTTCGCGCGATTGGGCCGCCCCAAAAAGTCCGATGGCAGCAACAGGCCAACCATCTGACGACGGCCATCCTCCATGGTTTGCGTCAGTGTGGCCACACCCTCAACCACCGATCCGACAAAATCCAGGGGCTCGCCCGCCCACGCGATTTGTTGGCCCGCCTTATAGGAGCGGTAGTATTTCACGCTCTCCAAACGTTCCAATTCATCAGCCTCACAGCGCGCGCACACTGCGCTATGTCGAATCGGACAATTGCTACAATCCTGCTGAGTGAGCCGTGGGGCGGACATTGTACGTGGCATCTTTTGCCTTCTTTGCTTGATCTCGATCAAGGCGGAGACCATCTTTCGGTATAATGGTAAACAAATGAGTGAACAAATACAACTTAAGCGATACGGACTGTTCGATACGAAGGTCCCGCGCTACACGAGCTATCCGCCCGCCACACAATTTGCAGGGGGCGTTAATGCCGCAGTGCAGCGCGAATGGATAGAATCCATTGCCCCCGGGACCAAGCTTTCACTCTATATGCATGTCCCTTTTTGCCGGCGTTTATGCTGGTTTTGCGCATGTCGTACCCAAGGAGTGCGGTCAGATGAACCTGTCCGCGCCTATGTCGACAGCCTACTTCAGGAAATCGCGACGCTAAAATCAATGCTTCCGTCAGACGTCAGTTTGGCGCGCCTACACTGGGGCGGCGGTACGCCGACACTACTTGCGCCCGACATGATAACGCGCATTTCGGACGCTTTCCAAGATATCGTGCGGTGGGAACCAGACGCCGAGTTCTCGGTCGAGATTGATCCAAATGAGATTGATCAGGCCAGGCTCAAGGCCTTGAAGGCCGGCGGCATGAACCGCGCCTCTATCGGGGTGCAGGATTTTAACCCTGACATTCAAAAAATCATCGGCCGTATCCAAAGCTATGAAACCACGCGCGATGTCGTTGATGCCCTGCGCGATCTTGGCGTCAAAAGTCTAAACGCAGACATTCTGTTCGGACTGCCCGAACAATCCCCCGAGCGTTTGGCCGAAAGCGTGCAGCTGTTGCTATCTCTCACGCCGGACCGCGTGGCTCTTTATGGCTACGCCCATGTGCCTTGGATGGCCCGACGTCAGGGAATGATCCCAACAGACACGCTGCCCACCCCAGAAGAACGTCTGCAACTGTATGAAAACGCCAAGAAGCTGTTCTTGTGGGATGGCTACAAAGAGATTGGGATCGATCATTTTGCGCGCGCGGACGATGGCCTTGCGATTGCGCGGGATACGGGTCGGCTACGGCGTAATTTTCAGGGGTATACCGACGACACATGTGATGTGCTGATCGGTCTTGGGGCCTCATCTATCTCAAAATTCCCGCAAGGGTTCAGCCAAAACATCAGCGCGACAGCAGGGTATCAGTCCGCCGTGCGGGCAGGTGAATTAGCAACCGCCCGGGGCCATGTGTTCACCGCGGATGACAAATTCCGCGGCAGGATGATTGAGGCGCTTATGTGCGATTTTGAGGTTGAGACGGCAGACATCGTCTCAAGCTTTGGTGTTTCAGAAGACACCTTGAACCGGCTGTACACCCAAGCCTCCAACCAGTTCGCTGGTATGGTTGAGATCACTCCGACCCACTTTCGCATACGTCCGCAGGCACGGCCCCTTGTACGCATGATCGCGCGCGTTTTTGACGCCTATGACATCAGCCAAGGCAGCCATAGCGCCGCGATCTAGGCCTCAATCACGGCCTCATCCGACTTTAGGTCAAACGCTGCCGCCATCAGGGCGCGCGTGTATTCGGTTTGCGGTGCATCAAACACCTGTTGTGCGGGCCCTGCCTCAATGATGTCGCCTTGCTTCATCACCATCACCTTATGGCTCAACGCGCGGACGACCTTGAGGTCGTGGCTAATGAACAAATAAGCCAACCCGTATTTCTTTTGCAGATCACGCAGAAGATCGACGATTTGAACCTGCACCGTCATGTCTAGCGCGCTTGTCGGCTCATCCAAGACCACCAGTTTGGGCCGCAAAATCATCGCGCGCGCGATGGCGATACGCTGGCGTTGCCCCCCAGAAAACTCATGCGGGTATCGGTCCATCATCGCCGGATCAAGGCCGACCTCGGTCAGGATTTCCGCGACCAGCTCACGGTGTGGGCGACCTTCCCCCAAATCATGCACGCCCAGCCCTTCGGCGATAATTTGGGCGACGGTCATGCGCGGGCTAAGGCTGCCGAAGGGGTCTTGGAAAACGATCTGCATGTGTCGCCGCAGGTCGCGCAGCTGCCGGGACGTCCACCCTTGGACATCTTGGCCCTGAAAAACGATTGGCCCTTCCGATGACAATAACCGCATCAGCGCAAGCGCAAGCGTCGTCTTACCCGACCCACTTTCGCCCACAATCCCAAGGGTTTCACCGGCACGCACATCCAGCGTAGCCGCGTTCACGGCCTTTACGTGGCCAACAGTCTTACGCAAGAACCCACGCGTGATCGGAAACCACACACGCAGGGCATCGGTACTGACGACGACATCGCTATTTGCGGGCGCTGGATCGGGCAAACCCGAAGGCTCCGCCGCAAGCAACTTTTGCGTGTAAGGATGTTGGGGGGAGCTGAAGATTTGCTCAGTCGGACCGGTTTCGACAATCTCACCGCCCTGCATCACACACACGCGATCCGCGATGCGCCGCACAACGCCCAGATCATGCGTGATGAACAAAAGGCTCATACCTTCGGCAGCTTTTAGCTCTGTCAACAGATCAAGAATTTGCGCTTGGATCGTGACGTCTAACGCAGTGGTCGGCTCATCCGCGATCAACAACTCCGGCCCATTCGCAAGCGCCATCGCGATCATCACACGTTGCCGTTGCCCACCTGATAATTGGTGCGGATAGGCGCTCAGGCGGCTCTCGGCGTCTTGGATACCGACGCGTTCAAGCAGCTCCAAAATGCGGGTACGAGCAGCATCACCGTTAAGCCCCTGATGCAGGGCTAGGCTTTCAGCGAGTTGCTTTTCAATAGTGTGCAACGGGTTGAGCGACGTCATCGGCTCTTGGAAAATGAAACTGATGTCGTTGCCGCGCACGCGGCGCAAATCCGGTTCGGGCGCGTGCACCATCTGCGTGCCGTTGTAGGTGACAGAGCCCGACACCTCTGCCGCATCTGGCAAAAGCGACACGGTCGACAACGCCGTTACCGACTTGCCCGAGCCGCTTTCGCCGACCAATGCCACGGTCTCACCGCGCGCAACCTCAAAGGAAACTCCTTTCACTGCCTCAACGATCTGACCGTCCTGCCGGAACCCAACCCGAAGATCTTTGACTTGCAACACTGCGCTCATTGAAAGGTCTTTCGTGGGTCAAAGGCATCGCGGACGCCCTCAAAGATGAACACTAAGAGCGACAGCATCACGGCGAAGGTCACGAATGCCGTGAACCCCAGCCAAGGTGCTTGCAGGTTTTGCTTTGCCTGAAGCGTCAATTCCCCCAGCGACGGGGCCGACGAGGGCATCCCAAAGCCGAGAAAATCCAGCGTCGCCAACCCGCCGATTGTGCCTGTTACGATGAACGGCAACAGCGTCACCGTGGCGACCATCGCGTTTGGCAAGACGTGACGAAACATGATCGTCCCGTTGGACACGCCCAAGGCGCGCGCCGCGCGAACATATTCGAAGTTGCGGGCGCGCAGAAATTCAGCTCGCACAACGCCCACCAAAGCGGTCCATCCAAAGAGTGTCATCAACCCGACCAAAAGCCAGAAGTTCATCGGCACGATCGCCGCCACAATGATGATAATGTAGAGAGAGGGGGTCGAGCTCCAGATCTCCATAAGGCGCTGGAAAATCAAATCGACCCAGCCACCAAAGTACCCCTGCAAAGCCCCTGCCGTGATCCCGATAACAGAGGTCAAAACCGTCACGACCAAAGCGAACAAAACCGAGAGGCGGAAGCCATAGATCACACGCGCCAGCACGTCGCGCGCGGTGTCATCTGTGCCCAACCAGTGGGTGCCGTCGGGGGCGGATGGTGCCGTACCGCCAATGTCGTTCACGGTATCATAGCTGAACGGCACAACAGGCCACATGATCCAGCCGACGGATATCTCTTCGCCATTGATGGACCCGTCTGCCGCATTCTCAATATACCCCTCAGGGTCGTCGAAGCAGTCGATCAAACCGCCCGTGATAATGAGGCATTGAACTTCAACATCACGGTAGATCGCCTCGGTCCTGAAGTCGCCACCAAAGGTCGTTTCTGGATAAAAGCTTCGAAACGGCGTGTAGTAGCCGTCCTGATATTTGACCAAAATCGGCTTATCGTTAGCGATGATCTCGGCGCAAAGCGACAGCCCAAACAGGATGGAAAACACCCATAACGACCAAACCGCCCGGCGGTTGGCTTTGAAGTTACGCAAGCGACGTTGGTTCAGGGGGGAAAGCCAAGCCATACTCAGGTCTCCCGGCTTTCGAAATCGATGCGCGGGTCGATCCAGACGTACATCAGGTCAGACAACAGCCCGACCACCAAGCCAATAAGTGTGAAGACAAACAGCGTGCCAAAGATCACCGGATAGTCACGGTTCAAGGCTGCCTCAAAACCTAGGCGCCCCAAACCGTCGAGTGAGAATATCGTCTCAATGATAAGAGACCCGCCAAAGAAAACACTGACAAACAGCGCCGGAAAACCAGAGATAATGATCAACATCGCATTGCGGAACACATGGCCATAGAGCACCGCATTTTCCGACAACCCCTTGGCCTTGGCCGTGGTCACATATTGCTTTTTGATCTCATCCAAGAATGAGTTTTTCGTCAGCAACGTCAGCGTTGCAAAAGCCGCAATAGTCGATGCCAACACCGGCAGAGCGATGTGGTGGAAGTAGTCCAAAACCTTGCGGATCGGGCCGAATGTGTCCCACTCAGCCGAGGTCAGCCCCCGCGCTGGGAACCACTGAAAATAGCTGCCGCCTGCGAACAAAACCAACAGCAAAATCGCGAACAAAAAGCCCGGGATTGCATAGGCCACGATGATGATCCCCGAGGTCCATGTATCGAAATCGGACCCGTCACGCACTGCCTTGCGGATGCCCAGCGGGATCGAAACCAAATAGGCAATCAAAGTGGACCATAGGCCCAACGTGATCGACACGGGCATCTTTTCCAGCACCAAATCCACGACTGAGATCGAGCGGAAGTAGCTCTCGCCGAAGTCGAAACGCATGTAGTTCCACATCATGTTGAGGAACCGCTCAAGCGGCGGTTTGTCGAAGCCGAATTGTGCTTCAAGCTCTTTGATAAATTCCTCTGGTAAGCCTCGCGCACCAACGTACCGTTCACTCCCGCCGGAAACGACGTTGGTCTCAACCCCCAAATCACCGCCAGAGCCAGAGATATTGGCAAAGGCGTCGCCGCCGCCTTCAAGCTGCGCCAACACCTGTTCGACAGGGCCGCCCGGCACGAACTGTACCAAGGTAAAGTTGATCACCATGATCCCCAAAAGCGTGGGGATCATCAGCAAAAGACGTCGAAAAATATAGGCGGCCACTTACAGGGCTCCCGCGTCTTTCAACTGCTGAGCGGCCTCCGCGTCGTACCACCAGAAATCCAGCAAACCGAGGTCAAGCGGTGGGAGGGGATCGGGATGCCGGTATTGATCCCAGTAAGCGACCCAATAATCGGTGGTACCCCAGCGCGGCACCCAAAAGCCATGCGCACGCAAAACGCGGTCTAGCGCGCGGGTGCGCGGCTCCAACTCATCCAGTGTTTTGGCCTCAATCACGGCATCGATCAAGCGATCCACCGCTGGATCAGACAGTGCCATAATGTTGCGCGAGCTGTTCTCAGCCGTCTCAGAGCCAAACCATTGTTTCAGCCCCAAGCTCGGCTCAAAACCTTGACCAGCCGCGATGTTGGTCAGATCCCAATCACCCGAACGGCGCAACTCGACGTATTGTGCAGTGTCGACGCGGCGCAGGCTGGCATCGATACCAACGGCACGCAGATTATCGATATAAGGGTTAATAATGCGGTCCATTTCGGCATTGAACTGGATGATGATCAGCTCCAGCGTCTCACCGCCAGCGTTGCGCAACAGGCCATCGTCACCAAGGCTCCAGCCCGCATCCTCTAGCATGCTCAGCGCTTGCCGACGGGACCGGCGATCAACGCGGTTGCTCTCGGATGTGTTAACGGGCGGCATTAACACTTCGGTTTCTAAGATTGACGCGTCCAACAAGCCCTCGGCCACAAGCGGCTCAAGCGCGGCCAACTCAGCCCCCTCGGGCGCGCCGACGGCCTCTAGGTTCGATCCCTGCCAAAACGAATGGTGCCGCTCAAACAAGTTGAAAAACAGCGCTTGGTTGGACCATTCGAAATTGAACAGCATCCGCACGGCATCACGCACACGGTTGTCTTGCCATTTCTCACGGCGGAGGTTGAACACAAAGCCAGAGCCGCCGGTGATGTTCCCACTGGGGATTGTGTCCACAGTGACGTGCCCGTCTTGGACCGCGGGAAAATCATAAGCCGTTGCCCATTCCTTGGACGAGCCGGGCGTGCGGAACGTGTATGCGCCAGTCTTAAACGCCTCAAGCGCCGCAGTCTGATCGAGGAAAGCCTCAACCCGGACAGCCTCAAAGTTGAACCGACCTTGGTTGAGCGGATGATCCGCGCCCCACCAGTCGGGATTTTTGCGATACACGACCGAGCGCCCCAGATCGACGTCGCCAATCACATAAGGCCCCGTGCCCATAAACGCCTCTTCGTCTGTGGATTCGTCCAGCCGAGCGCCTGTGCGCGCGAACCATTCCTTAGAAAACGGGTTCCACAGCCCGACCAACCCCATGCGGTCGCGCTTGGGTGCGGCTTGCGTAAATTCGAACCGGATTTGATGCGAGCCGGTCACTTCGATGTTCTCAAAAAACCCATCAATAATGGAACGGAACTCCGCGATGCCTTGGTCCAAAAACAGATCAATTGTGAATTTCACATCCTCTGCCGTCATCGGCGTGCCATCGGAAAAGGTGACGTCATCGCGCAAGTTCATCACGACCCAATCCAGACTCTCGGGATATTCGATCGTGGTGCAAAGATAGCAGTAAGAGCCGTAGGGATCATCGGCCGCGGCGATCATCAGGTTTTCGTACAGCAGGTCATCGCCAGTGCGTTCAGCCACGCCCTTGCGGGTAAAGGGGTTAAAGCTGTCGAAGGTGGCCAGCGTCGATAGGCTGATCTCCCCCCCTTTGGGCGCATCTAGGTTAACGTACGAAAACGGCTCTCCCGGCCCGTATTTTAGCGCGCCAAAGTTTGAAAACCCATGGCTGACAATCACGTCCTCTGCCGAGGCAGGCGCCATCGCGGCACACATCGCCAGTCCAAAAGCCGCCAACCCGTGTTTCGCCCGTGTCATTCGCTGCGCTCCCTGTCCTGTTTTTGTCGATCTATGCGCGCTACCGCCTCTGCAGAAGACGTCGCACGTGCTTAAAGTTCAAGACTAATTAAAGTGCGATCTGGCTCCGGGGCAAATTTGCTAACGCAAAATTGAGCACAAACACGAAAAAAGGCCGCCCCGATGGAGCGGCCTTTGCAATCTGGATTGGCAAAACCTTAGTTAAAGGTTGCCATGTAAGCGATCAGGTTCGCCTTATCTTCTACGGAGCCGCGGAAGTTATAGTTCATTTTGGTGCCGGGAGCGTATTCACGCGAGTTTGCGATGAAGTTCGCAATGTTTTCGGGGCTCCAGTCACCGCCCATGGTGGCCAGCGTTTCCGAGTAGGCGTAGCCATCAGCAACACCTTTGGGCCGGTTCACAACACCGTGCAGGTAGGGCCCTGTGCCGTTGGCACCAGCTTCAAGCTTGTGACAGGCCGAACATTGGCGCCACTGACGCTCACCCGCGCCGGCATCGGCCGTAGCATATACGTCTGCGAATGCCACTTGCACGACTTCTTCCGCAGGCGCGTCACCTGTTTCAACCGCAATGCGGTAACCTTGCACGGCTTCGTGCTTGTCGTGGCCGGCGTAGTGTTTCCCACCAACGTGGTAAAGCGTTTCAGCAGCCCATCCACCGAGCAAGAGAAAGAGCAGGGCCGCGCAAAGCGATGCACCAGCTTTTGTTATCGTCATCATATCAAACATTGAGCGTCCCTCATCGTCGTTCGGGTGTATGTATGTGGTTTTCCTAGTCTGTTTCAAGGTATAGAACCGCGACCAAACGACCAAATTAGAAAGAATCTAAATGTCTGCCCGCATTGCATTTCAGGGAGAGCTTGGCGCCTACTCTCACGAAGCCTGCCTGAAAGCCCGCCCCAACCACACCCCAGTGCCCTGCGCAACGTTTGAGGATGTGATCGCAACAGTGCGTAATGGCGATGCGGAATTGGCCATGCTTCCGGTGGAAAACACGACATATGGGCGTGTGGCTGACATGCACCGATTGTTGCCAGATTCGGGTTTACACATCGTTGATGAAGCTTTTGTGCGGGTCCGCATCTGCATGATGGCGATGCCCGGTCAGACCCTTTCACAGATTAAGGTCGCGCGAGGGCACCTGGTGATTCTGCCACAGTGTCGAAGCTTTCTGGCGGACAACGCGATCACCGCGGAACCCCACGCAGACAACGCGGGCGCAGCGGCCGACATCGCCAAAGAGGGCGAAATGGGGGCTGCTGCCCTGGCATCGGAACTGGCTGCTGAAACGTATGGGCTGGAGGTCCTTGCACGCGATATCGAAGATCAAGACACCAACACGACCCGGTTTCTAGTCATGTCACCCACGCCTGATCTGACGCATCGCGGCTCGGACCAGATGCTGACCAGCTTTGTCTTTCGGGTGCGCAACATCCCCGCCGCGCTATACAAAGCGATGGGTGGGTTCGCCACAAACGGCGTCAACATGACCAAGCTCGAAAGCTACATGGTCGGCGGCCAATTCACTGCGACACAATTCTATGCTGATATCGAAGGCCATCCTGAGGACCCCGCCGTGCAACGCGCCATGGAAGAATTGAGCTATTTCAGTTCAATGGTGAAGGTCTTGGGCACCTATCCCGCAGACCCCGACCATATCCGCCACTAACTCAGGCGTATTTCCGCCTCGGTCTCAGCCACATACTCCGCGATCCGCGCGCGGTACCGGGCCAGAATTTGGCCATGCGCCAACTTGAGCGATTGCATCATGATCCGGGCCGGAAGCGTTTTTGGCGCGCCTTGAGTTGTGACCGTCAGGCGTGTTGTGACCGCGTCGACGACTGCCAGCTCTACATCGACCGCAATATCAAAAGCCGCGCCATTGCCCCGGAACCGCATAAGCATGGGTGCCTCCAACGATGTGACGATAAAGCTAACCTCCCGAGAGGCCCCGCGAAAGGCGATCCGCGCGTCCCACTGCGTTCCCTTCTCCACCGGCCCGATTGGATTGCGCCGAATGATGCCACCCTGACCGCGAACCGTTTGTTCCAGCCGGTCAGGATCACACAAGCCGTCGAACGCCTGATAGATCGGCGCGGCGATATCTGCCTTGGCGGTGAGCTTCATTGCCGTAGCCTCATGGAGTTTGGGCGGCTTCGCCGCTTAGTCCAAAGTATCCGCAAGCCAGTTTTGTAACAAGAACTGCGCGATGGAGCCTTTGCGCGCGGGCTTGAGCGCCGGGTTCTCACCCGCGAAAGAGGCCATCATGTCCTCCTTGCTCACCCAAAGGGCATCCTCGATTTCGTCGACGTCCACCGTGATCTCATGATCCAGCGCCTCGCCCCAGCAGCCAAACATCAGCGACATGGGAAAGGGCCAAGGCTGGCTCGCAAGGTACTCAACACGGCCGACGCGCACGCCGGCTTCTTCCCACACTTCGCGGCGTACGGCAGCCTCAAGGCATTCGCCCGGATCCACAAAGCCCGCCAACAGCGAATACATCCCCTCTGGCCAACCGTGGCTGCGTCCAACCAAGACAGAATTTCCGTGCGTGATCAGCATGATTACCACGGGGTCCGTACGCGGAAAATGCATTCCGCCACAGGTGTCACACTTGCGTTGGAACCCTGCTTTGCGGGCCTGTGTCGCCCCCCCGCATTTTGAACAGAACCTATGGCTGCGGTGCCATTCCAAAATCGCCTTGGCCATCGCGGCCAACTCTGCGTCACGTGGGGTCAGGCCCGACATCACCTGCCGCAACTCCGCAAAGGCCGTGCCCTTGGGCAGATCGGGGTGGCTCTGCTCACTCGGGTCAACAAAAGCACCGATCTCAGGCTCATCCGCGCCCAAAGGCTCCCAGTCTGAGACATCGCGCGCGAACAACCCGCCCTGCGCATCCCGGCCCAAAAACACCTCTTCGGCACCTTGCATGGCAACAGGATGATCGGGCGACACCCATGCAAGCGCATCTCGCTCTGGATTCAAAAGGGGTTTGCCCCGCCACAACAGCAACATACGCGCGTCTTTGCGCAGCTTCGCCAATTCCTCGGGGGCCCGGCGAATATCCTCGGCTCGGTCCAAGCCCGAGCCACCAAAAGTCACTGTTTCCGCCAAGCGCATCGCCAATTCCCCCGTTTGGCCTCGGGATGGCACAGCCGATGGGCAGTGGCAACGGGCTTGCGCCGATGCAGCCCCCTGCCCCATCATTAGGACAACCCGTTTCGCCACAAGGAAAACCGTGATGATAAAGCTTGGCACCTATGCCCTTGTGTTGCTGACCTTGGCCGCCGCATTCACCAAACCCACGCCTGAGGCCGTGGAAGGTTTGCTAAAGGCGCGAACGTTGCAGGCCGTGCAAGACGCCGAAGTGAATCTAGCCGATATGGGGCTGGACGGCGCGATGGTGACACTGTGCAAGCTACAACCCAACGCCTGTTGGGACGTGCTGCGCGGCTTGACCGAAATCACCCACGAGGATCGGTACGTTTACGCCAAAATCGGGATTGATGGCCCCGGTGATCCGCAGGTGTGTTACGGGGCGTTTCGACAATTGATCTGCCTGTAGCTCGGGGCGGCTTGCAGAATCTTTGGGCATTGCTTAGGTGGGCGGTGAGGGGTTGGCGCGGGCAAGCGCCTCGCCAACCTGGTCAGGTCCGGAAGGAAGCAGCCACAACGAGCCCCGCTTGGGTCGATGTCCAATCCCTCACCCCAGCGCACAACGGTGCGCATCGCAGTTTCGCCGAAAAATCGGCTGAAACGACGCCATCGCACAAAATCACAAACACATACGCTGGACGCCCCACGCACGCGCCCCTATCCTGCGACCTAAGCCGAGGGAGCCACAATGTCCGATCAACCCGCCTATCAGGTGCTTGCCCGCAAGTATCGCCCTGCGACTTTCGCCGATCTGATCGGTCAGGAGGCGATGGTCCGCACCCTGCGCAACGCTTTTGAGGCGGACAGGATCGCGCAGGCCTTCATCATGACAGGTATTCGCGGCACCGGCAAAACCACCACCGCGCGGATTATTTCCAAGGGGATGAACTGCGTTGGCCCTGACGGAACGGGCGGCCCCACGACGGACCCTTGCGGGACCTGCGAACACTGCGTTGCCATTTCTGAGGGACGGCACGTCGATGTTATGGAAATGGACGCCGCATCACGCACCGGCGTCGGCGACATCCGCGAAATTATCGACAGCGTGCACTACCGCGCGGCTTCTGCTCGCTACAAAATCTACATCATCGATGAGGTTCACATGCTCTCGACCAGCGCGTTCAACGCGCTGCTCAAGACGTTGGAAGAACCCCCTGCGCACGTCAAATTCATCTTTGCCACGACCGAAATCCGTAAAGTCCCCGTCACGGTTTTGTCCCGGTGTCAGCGGTTCGACCTGCGCCGGATCGAACCCGAGGTTATGGTCGCACACCTGCGCAAGATCGCCACGGCTGAGAATGCAGAGATTGCGGACGATGCGCTGGCGTTGATCACCCGCGCCGCAGAGGGGTCTGTCCGCGATGCGATGTCCCTGCTGGATCAAGCGATCAGCCACGGCGCGGGCGAAACGACCGCGATACAGGTCCGCGCGATGCTTGGGCTGGCCGACCGTGGCCGCGTTCTGGACCTGTTTGACATGATCATGCGGGGCGATGCCGCCGCGGCGTTAACCGAACTGGCGCAGCAGTACTCGGACGGGGCGGACCCGTTGGCGGTGCTGCGCGATTTGTCGGAAATCACGCATTGGGTTTCGGTCATTCAGATTACGCCTGAAGCTGCCGAGGACCCCACAGTTTCACCAGATGAACGCGCCCGGGGCCAGTCCATGGCAGCAGGCCTGCCCATGCGCAGCCTGACCCGGATGTGGCAAATGCTGTTGAAATCACTCGAAGAAGTTTCTGCCGCGCCAAATGCGATGATGGCAGCCGAAATGGCGATCATCCGTCTGACCCACGTGGCAGACCTACCGGCACCCGACGACCTAATCCGCAAGTTGCAAAAGGACCCGCCCGCAGGCCAAGCCCCTGCGACCCGCGCCCCCAACCCACAAGGCGGCGGCCCACGCGGCCCGATGAACAGCGTCACGAATGTGGTGTCCGGCTCTGGCGCCCAAGCCGCACCCGCCGCAGCCCCCACACCGGGGCTGGAGCGGTACAACCAGTTTAGCCAAGTGGTTGAGCTGGTCCGTCAGCACCGCGATGTGAAACTATTGGTGGAAATCGAAAGCTATCTGCGGCTGGCCAATTACGCCCCCGGGCGCATTGAATTTGAGCCCACGCCAGAAGCCCCAGCCGACCTAGCTGCTCGGCTGTCTTCGCGGCTACAGGGCTGGACTGGCCAACGCTGGGCGATTTCGGTCGTGAACGCCGGCGGTGGCAAAACAATTGCCGAAGACCGCGACGCAGAAGCCGCCGCCCTAGAGGCCGAGGCCAAAGCGCATCCCATGATGGCCGCCGTTTTCGATCTATTTCCAACGGCCAAAATCCTTGAAATTCGAACCCCAGAGGCGCTGGCCGCACAAGCCCTCGCCGATGCTTTGCCGGAGGTACCCGACGAATGGGATCCGTTCGAAGAGGAGTGATCCTTGCCGCGTTTGCGGCCATACCCGCACCCGCACTCGCCGATATTTGCGCCCAAGTCCGGCCCAATTGGACCGGCTCAGAGGCCACAGCCCTAACCGAGGCCGTGGCGCTGTTTGGCACGCCACCCA
Organism: Thalassobacter sp. 16PALIMAR09; assembly: GCF_000765485.1. Taxonomy (NCBI): domain Bacteria; kingdom Pseudomonadati; phylum Pseudomonadota; class Alphaproteobacteria; order Rhodobacterales; family Roseobacteraceae; genus Thalassobacter; species Thalassobacter sp. 16PALIMAR09. The sequence continues at coordinate 396,604 of NZ_JHAK01000003.1, read as the reverse complement.
GCCTTTTATTGATCGTAGCGACCGCGCTTGTGGTCCGCTTTCGCAGCCAGTGGGGCGGATTGGCGGTCGTTGTCGCGTGGGCGATGTGGACGTCTGCCGTGGCCTTGAACGGGAATGCGCAACTCGCGCAAGCCGCTATCGAGGGCTGCGTCGGGTCCCCTGCCCTGTTCCTGATCGGGGTCGCACTGATGTGTGCCGGGACAGTTTTGTATACGCTGCCAAAGTCCACCCGGCTCTAGGCGCAGCACAGCTTCGTCACTGCGACACCTTAATCTGTCTGTTTGGGCTGGCGAATGGGGGCGACGGGGGTTACCTTGTCAACCAACTTGGACACCCGGACAAAGAGGCAGTTTACGATGCTCAAAGGACTTGGTCAGCTTGGCGATATGGCCGGCATGATGAAAAAAGCGCAGGAAATGCAGACAAAAATGGCTGAGATGCAAGATAATCTCGCCAACATCACTGTGACCGGCGAAAGCGGCGCGGGCCTTGTGACAGCGACTGCCACAGCCAAAGGCGTGTTGACGGGTCTCGATATCGACCCGTCGATCTTTGACCCCAATGAAAAAGAAGTCGTCGAGGACCTGATCCTTGCCGCCATCAATGATGCGCAAACAAAAGCCGCCGCAAAGGCCGCCAGCGAAATGCAGGAACTGACCGAAGGCATGGGCTTGCCCGCGGGAATGAAGCTGCCATTCTGAGCCGCGAACCCTGATATGGCGACGGACGACCTGTCTGACCTCAACGCGCTGATCGAAATGATGGCCAAGCTCCCCGGGCTTGGTCCCCGATCTGCGCGGCGTGCTGTGCTGCATTTGATCAAAAAGCGTGACACGCAGATGCAGCCGCTGTCCCGCATGTTGACCCATGTGGCTGAGACCGCACGTGCCTGCCTAAATTGCGGCAACATCAGCACCTTAGAAGTCTGCAGCATCTGCGCCTCTGAAAAGCGCGCCAATGGTCAGATTTGCGTCGTAGAAGAAGTGTCGGATCTGTGGGCCATGGAACGCTCGGGCATGTTCGGCGGGCGCTACCACGTTTTGGGCGGCACACTGTCACCGCTCGACGATATCGGACCCGAGGCACTACGCATGCCCCGGCTCAAGGACCGGATCACAGGCGAAGCCGTGCAAGAGGTCATTCTCGCACTGAACGCCACCGTGGATGGTCAAACAACGGCGCACTACATCGCGGGTGAGCTGGCCCATACAGGCGTCGCAATGACCACCCTTGCCCAAGGCGTGCCCATCGGCGGGGAGCTCGATTATCTAGATGACGGCACCATTTCTGCCGCGCTTTCGGCCCGCAAAGAGATGCCTCGCTAAGCAGCACTGACAATTTTTTGACAACCACCGATTGTATGCGCACTATGCTCACGCATATCGTATCAAAAAAATCGTTGCTCATGTTGTTTATTATGGAATTTTGGACCCTCGTGCTGTTGGCAGCCCTTGGTGCATTAGCGTTAGTGGGCCTCGTGTACGCCATGCAACTGCGGGCACTGCTTGCGGATACGCGCACCCAAGTTGATGCGCTTAACTCGCAAAACACCGACCTTGTCGACGCGCTTGAGCGGGACGACCTGACGTCTGCATACTCCCGTAGCAAATTGTTTTCGCTCATTGAAAATGAAGGCCGGTCGGATGATGTCCACGTGTTGTGCATCGATCTCGACAATCTTGGCAGCGTGAACGACGGGCACGGGTTTGATACGAGCGACCGATTGCTCGCGGCAGTTTCCAGTGCCTTAATTGATCTGGTGGGGAACACCGGCACCGTTGCGCGCACGGGCGGCGATGAATTTTGCGTCGTCCTAAACACCCCCGATCTGAAGGAGGCGCAACTTACGGCGGTCAGAATTGGCATGGTGATCGCCAAAACGTCAGTGCCCAGCGGTGAGATTTTGGTAAGCCGCAGCGCCTCCATCGGGATTGCGCCCCTGTACCCCGATCAAAAGCTGATCAGCGCAGTAATCTTGGCCGAAGACGCGCTAGCACTGGCCAAATTGGAAGGGCGCAATCGGGTCAAGACCGCTGATGAGGAACTCCTGAAAACGCGAACAAAACGAGCGTCGAGGCCCACAATCGAAGAAATCCAAAATGGTTTGAACCGCGATGAGATGACTTATTACGTGCAACCCATTTGGGATATTCATGCTGGCAAACCCGTCGGGGTCGAGGCTTTGCTTCGTTGGGTGACACCCGAAGGCGAGGTTCACCTCCCCGAAAGCTTTGTTGATACGATGACGGATGCCCATCACCTTGATCTTAAACTCCCGCTTGAAGCCGCGAGCCGCACAGCCAACGCCTTTACCCAAGACCCCCCCGGCATGTTTTGCGCATTCAACGTGTCGAACAGCTTTCTTGAGCGCGGCAATGAGCTGGCGCCCGAATGGATCAGTGAACTGTTGAACGGCGTCCCGCCCGAGCGGATGGTGTTTGAGATTGTCGAAAGCGCCGTTATTCAAGACCCAGAGGGCGCGAAACGTATGCTTGAAGCGCTGCGTGAAGCCGGTGTTCGCGTCGCCCTAGATGACTTTGGACGCGGGTTTTCCAACCTTCAGCGCCTGCAAGAATTTCCGGTCGATATCGTCAAAATCGACCGCCATTTCATCACGGACCTCCACAATAACGCCCGCAATGCAGGGATATTGGATGGCCTGATGGAAATGTCTCGCACGCTCGAATTTGAAATCATCGCCGAGGGCGTTGAGACGGAAGCCCAGCTGGAAACCGTCCGCACCTCTGGCATCCACCTTGTGCAGGGTTACCTTTTGGGTCGGCCAGCACCCGTCGATGAATGGCTCAAAAGGCTGTCCTAACTAGCGCATCGGACTGAACAGGGCGTCATTTTGGCGACAATCGCGGATCACATCGGCCCCACATCTGCGCGGCTCAAGGTCCTTGGTCAGGCAGACACGGACCTCCTGAATGCGTCGGGCCTTGCAAGTGATCGTCACTTGATCGGCCCGCAAGGATGGGTTGGCCTGCAAAAACGCCTCCTCAACCAAACGCGCGGGCAAGGTGACCTCTCGGTCTAGATCACGCAGCATTTCAGGCCGCTGGATTGCGTCGTATGCCGCGCGTGATGCAGAAAAATACGCCTGAGGGTTCAACCCAGAACAACGCCCATGCTTTTTCCATTGATGCCACGCCAAACCAGCGGACCCCATGATATCAGCCATCCCGGCCGTCTCACTTCGGGTCGCCTCACGGTGAGGCGTACGGCAATAGCTGGGCCAGCCACGAGAATACTGGGGCCACAGCCCGTGCAAAGTGAACCCAAATCCACGCCCCTGATCGCACTGCGACGAGCCGCGCGCATCGCCTTCGAGGGCACACCACGTTGGCGTCCAACTCAGCGACAACACATAATAATCGAACACGCCAGCCTTTGGTTCATCAGCATGCACCACGCCTGCCAACATCAACAACGCCATGATCCAACGCATTTTTGCTTCCCTCCGGCCTATCTAGAGCATATATACCGCTCAAGTTCCCCAAAAAGCGAGAACCCGCGGTCGACAGATCGCCGCCCAGCCGGGCGACGGGACAGCTATGCCGTAAGGAGAGACACGAGATGAACAAACCGATCATGGCAAAAGCCACTGCCGTTTGGCTGGTGGACAACACCACGCTCAGCTTCAAGCAGATTGGCGATTTTTGCGGCCTACACGAGCTGGAAGTACAAGGCATTGCGGACGGCGATGTGGCCACCGGGGTCAAAGGGTTTGACCCGGTCACGAACAACCAGTTGACCCAAGATGAAATCGACGCGGCTGAAAAAGATCCGACGCAGAAGCTAAAGCTCAAGTTCAATCCCGCCGCTGTGGGTGAGGAAAAACGCCGTGGGCCCCGCTATACGCCGCTGTCAAAGCGTCAGGATCGCCCCGCATCCATCCTATGGCTGGTAAAATTCCACCCCGAACTTAGCGACGGCCAAATCTCGAAGCTGGTTGGGACGACAAAGCCAACCATCCAAGCCATCCGAGAGCGGACCCACTGGAACATCCAAGGTATTCAACCGATTGATCCGGTTGCTCTGGGGCTATGCAAACAGTCCGAGCTTGATGCAGCCGTTCAAAAGGCCGCCAAAAAGCTCGCCGCTGAGGGCAGCATCATGTCCGATGATGAGCGTCGCAAACTGGTTTCCACCGAGCAAAGCCTTGAGATGGACAGCGAGCCAAAGATCCCCGCTGCTATTTCCGGCCTAGAAACCTTTACGCTCTCTGATGATCCGCGTGAGGACGAAGGTCCTGAGCTTGATGCCGACAGCCTGTTCAACCTGCCGGAAGCGAGTGCAGACGAAGACGACGAACAGCCATAAAGCGCTGTTCTATTGATTGTATTAACGGTTAAACGCCGCGCGGTTCATCCTGCGCGGCGTTTTTGCGTGCCCGCATCCACACCGCGCGCACTTGCGATTTCATGCTCAAGCGCATCACGCAGAATGTTGCTATCGTCCTGAATGGATGCCAACTCCTTGCGCGTCCGCTCCTGAAAGCCGTCGAGTTGACGCATAATGTCGTCAATACCGCCGCCCTGTTGACCGATACGTGCACTTTCGATTTGGCCAATGATACTGGTCACCGAAAGCCCCGAGAGCGTCCGCGTCAACCGTTTGCACGTGTTGTGAAATTGCGTGATCTCTTCAACCATGTGTTGAAGCCCACTTTGCAGGTAACGTTCCTCTAACTCCGACAGGAACTTACCCTCTGCCTCAATCACGGCAGTGTCATCGCCAGCCTCAAAGATATCAATCACTTCGTTCTGGATTTGATTGGCGCATGTCACAAACAATCCATTGTGAATCTCAGCCGCAACCGTATCGGCGCGCGCTACAAATGTGGCAATTCCGTTCCGAATTTCTTCAATCATATCACTAAAACTCTGTGAAATTACGCTGAGCGGAAGCGCCTGTTGGCCCATCTGCGCCGCGACGACCCCCATGTTAATTGGCGATGTCTTTATGTTGGCAAACCCCGCAACGATTTTGGTGCTAGAGGCTTCAATCCGGCTTAGCGCATCCAACATATTGCGATAGCGCGTCATCGCAGGATTATCTGTGCGCGTCATGAAGGTGTTTCGCGCCTCAACCTCCTTGGACAAGGCATGGGCCATAAACGTCGGGTAATCCCTAAAGCCAAGTGCTTTGATTTCCTCCAAGAACAGTGCAGCGCTGGCCTGTGGTTCTAGCTTTTCAGCGTTTTCCTTGGCGCGTATACGCTCGTAAACCTCAATTACTTTGGGCTTCAACTCGCTCAACGGCTTTAGCCGCACGGAAAGGTACCCGCCTGAAATCGGTGTGATAATTGCAAATACCCAATAGGGCTGCCCATTCTTCGCACGATTTTTAATGTATGCCCCAATCGGCGTTCCCGCTTTCAAAGCCTCCCAAAGGATCCAGAAAACGGCACGCGGCATGTCGGGATGTCGTACGATTTTATGCGGTGCGCCGGACATCTCCTCCCACGGATAATGACTGGTGCGCAGAAACACGTCGTTGCCGAACAATACGACCCCGCGTTCATCCGTTCGTGAAAAGAACAGCTCATGCGGCTCAAAGGTGACTTCTTCCTCACGGGTACCGGAGGATTGGGGCGTGGCGTTTGACATGATCGACGACTCGAATGAGGGGCACGCCACATGCCTAGCGGACAAAACCTCTCAATCGGTTAACGGCAGCAGAAGCGCGCCAAATACGATCAGTGCGCCGCGCCATCCACGGGGTCAAGAAGCGTGCGCCCCCCATCCACTGTCAGGATTTGCCCCGTCATAAAGCCTGCCCCGTCACTGGCCAAAAACTGAGCAGCATCAGCAACTTCACTTGGCTTTGCGATACGTCCCATCGGCGTGCCTGCACAGATAGCGGGGCGTAGATCGCTGTCTTCTTTCAACGACGATTTCAACGATGCGGACATCACCGAACCAAACGCTACAGCATTCACGCGGATGCGCCGAGGCGCGAGCGCAACGGCTAGCGACCGCGTCGCTTGATCAAGCGCGGCTTGCGAGATCGAGTAGCCCAGCAAATCCGCCTGCGTCCGACGCGCGGCAATAGAGCTGATGTTGATGATCGAACCAATAATCCCTTCATCCCGCCCATCGTTTTCTGCCTGCGTTATCATACGCTTGGCCACCGCTTGGCTGAGCCTAAGGGACGTCATTAGGTTCTGCTCAAGCAAGGCCATCACAGTGCCGTCTTCTGGGTCTAGCGGGTCCGTTTTATCTACCTGCCGGGAGGCGTTGACCAAGATATCCACCTGATCAAATGCATCCACCGTTGCCGACAAAAGGTTGGCTACCGTTAACCTTTCGCGTAGATCCCCGGCGAAAAATTTCATGTTCTCAGAGCTGTCGCCGATCTGTTCAGCCAGACCTGCTTCATCGCGATCCGCGCACATCACTTTGGCGCCGCGTTCCTCAAAATGCCGCGCAATGGCCAGACCGACGCCGTTGGCCGCACCTGTCACGATTGCCGTCTTGCCACTGATGCTCAGCGCCATAATCTACCTCTTTACCGGTCTTTTGGCCGAAATCACCTTATAACCGCCCGTCTCGGCCAAGACCACAACCTCAGTAAAAGCGGTACGCAGCGTCGTCTCGTATGGCAGGTGGCGGTTTGCCACCATAAGGAACTGGCCCCGTGGCGCGATCAACCGCGCCGCCTGGGAGATAAAGGCCTGCCCCAGCGCGGGCACGGTGTCCCGGCCAATGTGAAACGGCGGATTCGAAATGACCGTCTCGTAACGGCCCGTCCAATCCCGCGCATCAGCCCAATGAAAAGCTGCACGCGCGTCCGTAACATTATCGCGGGCGCAGGCAAGCGCGGTCCAGTCAGCCTCGACCAAATCAATGCTGGTGACGGCGGGACAGTGCGCCAACACCTCTGCGGACAAATACCCCCAACCCGCGCCCAGATCACAAACTGTGCCCTTTAGCGGTGGCAAAGCCGCGACTAATGCGCGTGAACCGGGGTCGATCCCATCAGCCGAAAATACGCCCGCCCGGGTGCTGTAGCCATCGACCGTCTGCGGCGCGGCGGCCCAACCGTCGGGGGCCTGCCCTGGGTTGGGGAAAGCAAAGACTTTGCCATGTGCCTTACTGAACGCAGGCCCCACCTCGGCCATTTGACGGCACAGCTTCAACACCGATTCGATGCCGGCTTCCTTAGGGCCGTCCACGATAATAGTTGCCCCCTTCGGCGTAACCGCACAGGCGCTGGCAATCAGGTCGAGAGTTTCTGCCTTGGATTTCGACACGCACACCACCGCCGCGACGGCCTGCTCATCGGGAGCGTCCGTAGCAGTTATAATTTTGCGCGCCTTAAGCGCCTGATGATCGGGGAAAAATCCCTGAACCGCCGTGATCCGCGCGGGATCGACGGGACCAAAATCAAACGCCCCATCAGGATGGAACACAACAACGGGGCCCGCGTCAGGCAGGTCAACATGCCCGCTCAGGAGCGCCAAGGCGAAACGAGATTTCATAAGATACGGGGGCCTAGTCTTCTTTTTCCATGGTGCACTGCAAAGGGTGCTGATTGCGGCGGGCAAAATCCATTACCTGCGCGACTTTTGTCTCTGCAATCTCATGGCTGAAAACGCCTACAACGGCCATGCCCTTCTTGTGCACGGTCAGCATAATTTCCACGGCTTGCGCATGGCCGATCTGAAAAAAGCGTTCCAAGACGTGCACGACGAATTCCATCGGCGTGTAATCGTCGTTCAAAAGCAATACCTTGTACATCGGCGGCTTAGCCGTCTTGGGCTTTGTGTCGGTGATGACGGAGGTATCGCCATCGTTTTCCGAAGGCGTGTCGGACATCATGATGGTCTGGGTCAACAAGGGACACCTCTTGAGCATACGGTAAACTGCGGCTAGCCCCGTAATATAAGAGCATGTGCGCCCCTGAAAAGGGGCAGTAAGGAGAGAATGGCACGGAAAGTCTTAACAGTTGGTTTAGATGCCGATGACACGCTGTGGCATAACGAAACTTTCTTTAAGCTCACTGAGGCGCGTTTTCGGGATTTGCTCGGCGATTATGCCGAGGCCGACCACCTCGCGGAGCGCCTGCTAGAGGCCGAAAAACGCAACATTCACCACTATGGGTTCGGCATCAAAGGCTTTGTGCTATCGATGATCGAAACCGCCATTGAGGTAACGGATAAACGCGTTCCCGCCCATGTAATTTCGCAAATTCTTGAAGCGGGCCAAGACATGCTCGCCCACCCTGTTGACCTACTGGACGGGGTGCAGGACGCTGTAGAAACGCTAGCCCAGAACCACCAATTGATCCTGATCACCAAGGGCGATTTGCTTGATCAGGAACGTAAGATTGCGGCCTCTGGCATTGATCACCTATTCACCGCTGTTGAAGTCGTTTCCGACAAAAACACGACCACATATGCACGGATATTCTCGCAACACGGCGCAGGGCCCGAGACGGCATTGATGGCGGGTAACTCAATGAAATCAGACGTTCTTCCCATGATTGAGGCTGGCGGGCATGGTGTCTTCATTCCCTTCGCCGAGGCGTGGGCGCTAGAACATGCGGAGGCCCCCGAAGCCCACCCGCGTTATCACACACTAGGGGCTTTGGCGGATTTGCCAAACCTCATCCAAGACCTGCAAGACGACAGTTAACTCAGCGATGATTATATGGGGCGGGCCGGAGCGATCACGCCAAACCCCATGGCGGTCATTTAGACACTCAGATCGCCTGTCGATAATGGCTCGCCCAACCGGCGCGACACAGCCCCCTACAGCGACACATACAACGCTGAGCAAAGCTTGAAACGTTCTAGGCAGAACGACGAACACCAAACCAAATTTTCGTTCGTCGCGCCACCACCCGAGCCAAACACCATCACCCCAAACACCGGCAGACAAACCGCATGTGCCCTGCGGCGACCCGCCGCAGGCATCATCGCGACTTATCTACCTGAAAAGCTGAACCTAAGTCGTTTCACCCAACCTTAAGAACGATTTTCCCGATATGCTCCGATGCTTCCATCCGCGCATGAGCCGCAGCCGCCTCTGCCAGTGGGAATTCCGAATCCATCACCGGCTTGATCCGACCCGATGCGTAAAGCGGCCAGACATGCGCCAACAGATCGGCTGCGATCTTTGCCTTAGCTCCGTCGCTTTGGGGGCGCAGGGTTGAGCCGGTGATCGTTAGTCGCCGCATCATCACTTGCGCGAAATTCAGCGCGACCTTCGAGCCTTGCAAGAAGGCAATCTGCACCAAACGCCCGTCGTTCTTGAGCGCACGGACATTGCGCGGCACGTAGTCCCCGCCGACCATATCAAGGATCAAATCCGCGCCACCCTCGGCCTTGAGAACCTCAACAAAATCAGCATCGCGGTAGTTGATCGCACGCTCTGCCCCAAGGTCCAGACAGGCAGCACACTTCGCATCAGACCCCGCAGTCGTGAACACACGAGCACCCATCGCAGAGGCCAACTGGATGGCCGTCGTACCGATGCCCGATGACCCACCATGGACCAAAAACACCTCACCCGCTTGCAGCCCGCCGCGCGTCATAACGTTGGAGTAAACCGTAAATGCCGTCTCACACAGGGCCGCGGCTTGATCCATTGGCATATCGCCCGGAATGGGCAGCGCGTGGTCTTGGCGGGTCAGCGCGTATTCCGCATAGCCCCCGCCCGGCAGCAACGCAGTCACGCGATCGCCGACTGACCATTTGGACACATTGGGACCAACAGCCGCGACTGTGCCTGCGGCTTCTAGCCCCGGCAAATCACTGGCCCCCGGTGGAGGGTTATAAAGGCCCGCACGCTGCAACGCATCGGGACGGTTCACGCCTGCGTAAGCAACCTTGATCAAGATTTCGCCCGCACCCGGAACCGGCACATCCCGTGTGGCCGACCTTAGGACCTCAGGCCCACCGGGCTGAGTGATTTCAACAACTTGCATTTGTTCTGCCATAGGGGCCTCCGTCGTTGCCCCTTGGTAGCAGCCGCCTTCACGAAGCGGAAGGGTCGCGCCATTGGCCCGGAAGGTCTGAGCGGGACAGCTTGGAGGGAGCTTTCACCTTGCCCAGCGCCCACAGCGGCCCAGCAAAGACCTTTGCAAACATCGGGTTGTTGAGCATGGCACCCTTAACCTTTTCGAACTGCATCACATTGTCGATGCGGCGATCCAAAAAGTCCCAAGTGGCGGCATGATCTTCACTCTCATCCCCGAGCCAGAACAATACGGTCGATCCATACACTGCCGACAGAATCGAACGCTTTGTGTACCAATTGTAATCCTCAGACATATCGCCGAGTGTGTCCCAGATGGCGTCACAAGTACCCCAAACCGCCTTCGCCCCATCCGCTGCATAAAGCGGCAGCGCAAACAGCGTGGTGCCCCGGCGCACAGCCTCTTTGTGCGGCTCCGCCAGTTCCAGCCGCAGGCGCACCGCATGTGCCACCCGGTCCCGGAACCGCATGTCATAAAGATCCCGCGTTTTGAGTGCGGCAACCATCTGGGCATCACCGCGTTTGTGAAACGCCAACGCCAAATCAACGGCCCCACGCGGGAACGCAGCCTTGGCGGCTGCGGGCACTGCGCCGCTGTCTTCCATCGCCGCCTCAAACGTCGCCTGCGACCACCCGTCAAACGCGACGTGGGGCAAAGCGGCATCAATCATCTTGTCGGTCAGGTTGGTCATTCGCGATCCTCCATTACTGGACATGTAGCCAGGACGTTGTTATAGGCCAGCTTCCTGCTTTTTATAACTCTAACTTAGGAAGGTGGTGACAACCACATGCAGGTCAGTGTTCGCGACAACAATGTCGATCAGGCGCTTCGTGCCCTGAAAAAGAAGCTGCAGCGCGAGGGTGTGTTTCGGGAAATGAAGCTCAAGCAACATTTCGAGAAGCCCTCCGAGAAAAAAGCGCGCGAGAAGGCAGAAGCAATTCGCCGGTCCCGTAAGCTCGCTCGGAAAAAAGCGCAACGCGAAGGGATGCTCTGAGCATTTCGTCGATTGTCATAGAGAACCCCCGGTGCCTTCAGGCTCGGGGGTTTTTCTTTGCCCGGGCTTTAGCCAGCTGCTGCGGCCTTGGCCGCCTGCTGGGCGCGGTACCGCAAAACATCTGAATTCGAATCGGGGCTGTCGTCAAAGATCTTCCGCTCCGATACGCCGGGCAATTTGGCGAAATCTTCCATGACTTGCACCGGAAAGTAGGACGGAGACATTTGCGGCAGGCCAAGTGCCTGCAAAATACGGCTGGTGGTAATGGCGCAGGTCGCGTTACCCGCGGCCCCGTTGGCCTTGACCAATGCCAGTGCTTGGTCAGCCACTTCGGGGCTTACCTCGACCTCTTGCAGCACCACATGAAACGTCTCACGGGCGTGGTAGTCGAGGTAAAAGTCATAAACCGTCGGGTTCATACCAAAGAGCACGTCATTGCGCTCTGGTACTGTGGGGTGCCACCATGTGCCGGCGGGATCCCACAACACACGCTCAGATCCGTTAACCAACAGGGCCGAGTGTCCGCCATTGCCAGATCTGTTGTTGATGGCTGTGATCAACGTCAGCGACGTCGGCCCGTCATGCGTATAACGGGCCTGTGTCACCGCGCTGTCATCCGCCCACTTCGGCTCAGCCGTGCAGGCGCTTAGCGCGCAAAGGGCGGCAATAACTGCCAGCCAGCGCATTGGCTTAGCGCGCGAAAAGCGCGAGAAAAATCAGAACTGCGATGATTGCGACAACAGTCCACTTTGTGAATGTCACAAAGCCTTCGAATGTCTTTTCATGCACTTCGGTGTTCATGCTGCCGTGCTTGTGCTCTTCTGCCATTGGTCGTCTCCCAGATTAAGCTTCTGTCCGTTGCGCCGTCGTTAGCCGATTGCGCGGCCCCTGTCACGGGGGACTGGCGCGCGAAATCGGCGCAGCTAGGTGTTTTCCTCAAGCGCGGCGGCCAATTGAAATCCGATACGCATCGGCTCGGGCTGTTCTTTGGGCTTTGGCAGAGTGCGCAGCATCACGTTCAACTGATTTACATGCTGGATAAGCTGCGTTTTCGCACCCGCCTGATCGATCCCGTAAAAGGTGATGATATCGGGCGCATAGAACCCGACGCCCTGAATGCGCAGCACGCCCATGTCACCCCCGGTGAACCCCATCGCAACTTCATGCTCGGCATCCAACTGTTCCTCAAAATTCTTGAGGTACATGATGACCCGCTGATAGGCCCATTCGGCGGGGCTTTTCTGATCTACCGGCTTTTTGCTGACCGCTTCTGGCACGGGGGCGGCTTCGGCGCAGGGCTCCGCGGGGTTTGCATGCACCGCGCCACGTCTCGTGAGCGCCGCTGCCTCAAGCGCCTCTGCCGTTGTCTGTGTCTCGTTCATCGCCGTTCCCCTTGGCTTGCCAGACGTAAACGCCATCCGCCTGTGGTGTGCGTGTGATGTCCCCACGTTTCCACAGGTGGTTGAGGTGCGCAATGGTTTCGACAAACGCGAGGCCATAGATGCCAGACGTGATCTTGCGCTTGAACAAAGGCGCAAAACACTCGCCGCCCAAGCGTGGGGTTTGTAGGTGGTCCAGCAATCGGTCCAGCGCGCCATGGTGGTTTTGCGCCAATTGCGCCATCCGCAGGGGCAGCCCCGTAAACGGCAGTTTATGCCCCGGCAGCACCAATTGATCGTCCCGCGCACGCGGTGCCAGACGGGCACATGCATCTAGCCATTCGCCCACGGGGTCAGCCTCAGGCTCAGTGGCATAGACCCCAATGTTGGGAGAGATCGACGGCAAAAGCTGATCACCGCCCAGAACCAACGGCCCATCCACCTCATACAAAACCGCATGATCCGCGGCATGGCCTTGGCCCAAGGCCACATCCCAATCACGCCCCCCAAGGGTGATCCGATCGCCCTCATCCACACGGGTAAAGCCCAGCGGTAGGGGGTGCACGCAATCGGCAAAGTTAAACGGCCGCTCGTTGGTGCGCTGCGCAAGCACCTGTGGGTCCATACCATTCACGCGCCAAAACTCGAGCGTTTCGGGCGCAGGCACATCTTGGGCATCCAGCGTCAGCATCCGCGCCGTAACATAGCTGGTGCGGGTACAGATCAGCTCCGCCCCACGCGCCATCAACCAACCCGCAAGACCAATGTGGTCAGGATGATAGTGGGTGACGAACACACGCGTCACCGGGCCATCCAATTGCGCCATCAACCCCTCAAGAAGGGCACGCGCACGTTTTGTGTCAAAGCCCGTGTCCACCAGCGCCCAGCCATTCGGCTCCCGCAGGAAGTAGACATTCACATGATCCAGCGCCATCGGCAGGGGCAATCTGGCCCACAACACGCCCTGTGCGACCTCAACCAAAACGCCCTCGTCAGGGGGCGTTTCCCACGGATACCTGATGCCAATTGGCGCGTCTTTCATCCCGGTATCCTTACGTGGCTAAATCCTCTGCACTCAGGGCATACAGGTCCGTCGCGCCAAGCGAAACCTTCCCCAGTTCCGCCATCGCCTCTGGCAACGCCCGAGAGACATAGATTTGCGCAAGTTTGGCGTGTTTGCCCCCGGCCCGCGCCCCCTTGAGATGGGTCCAACTGCCGATAATGCGCGCGAAAGCCGCCAGATAGTGGACCGCACCGGCGAACCGTTCATTTAATGGTTGTTCCAGCAGCCAGTCCGTCACGTGGCGCAATTCGGTCACGGCCGCGCGAAGTGCGGGGTGATCCATCGCGTTTATTTCGTCCATCAGGGCAAAGGCCGCGTCGCCCCCATCCGACAGTTTACGGCCCACCAGGTCCATCGCCTGAATCCCATTGGTGCCTTCATAAATCGCGGCCACGCGGACATCGCGCAGATATTGCGCGGCACCGGTTTCCTCGATGTAGCCCATGCCCCCGTGCACTTGGATGCCCGTGTCCGCCACCGCGATCCCGACATTGGTGCAATAGGCCTTGGCGATAGGCGTCAGCAGTGCGGCTCGCGCATTCCAGGCGGCCTCACCCGTGGCCGTCGCCATGTCGATGGACACCGCGCATTCAAAGGCAATCGCACGGGCGGCGGCGGTATCGGCCTTCATCCCCGCCACCATCCGGCGCACATCCGCGTGGTCAAAAATGGCCGTCGCGCCCTTGGGCGTCTGACCCTGTTTGCGATCCAGCGCATAGGCGAGCGCATGTTGCGTTGCGGCCTCAGCCACGGACACGCCCTGCATTGCCACGCCAAGCCGCGCGTTGTTCATCATGGTAAACATAGCGGCCATGCCTTTGTGCGGCTCACCCACCAGCCACCCCTTGGCACCGTCATATTGCATCACTGCCGTGGGGCAGCCGGCCTGCCCCAGCTTATGCTCAAGGCTCACAACCTTGAGCGTATTGGTGACACCAAGAGTGCCATCCGCATCGGGGATCAGCTTGGGCACCATGAACAGGCTAATACCTTTGGTCCCCTCAACCCCATCGGGCAAGCGGGCCAAAACCAAGTGGCAGATATTCTCCGTCAGGTCGTGATCCCCGCCAGAAATATAGATTTTCTGCCCCGTAATCGCATAAGTGCCATCACCCAAAGGCTCCGCCTTGGACCGCAACGCGCCGACGTCACTGCCCGCTTGCGGCTCCGTCAGGTTCATCGTGCCCGCCCATTCGCCCGAAATCAGCTTGGGCAAATACAACGCCTTCAATTCATCTGAGGCATGATGCTCTAGGGCTTCAATCTGACCTTGGCTCATCAAGGGGATCAGGTTCATCGACAAACACGCGGACCCAATGAATTCATTCACCGCCGTCATCAGCGTGAGCGGTAGGCCCATGCCGCCATACTCTGGGTCAGCGGCCATCCCGACCCAGCCACCCTGCGCAATCGCGCCGTAGCCTTCGATAAAACCGGGGGGCATGCGCACTTTGCCATTTTCAAGCCGCGTGGGATGCGTGTCGCCCACTCGGTTCAAAGGGGCCAAGACATCTGCCGCCATGCGCCCAGCTTCGGACAGAATCGCATCGACCATCTCATCGCCGGCCTCAGCAAAGCGCGCAGTCGCGCTGACTTGATCAAAACCAACGACCGTGGACAAAAGATGACGAATTTCGGAGACAGGCGGCGTGTAGGACATCGGGCTCTCTTAGGTTGGACGCTTTTCCTCGCGGTGCGCGAGCGGTATGGATGTTTTGGGCAAACCTAGGTCGCCCTTCGGCGGCCAATCAACAACAACGCAGCGTTACATATTTTCAGATGACCGAAATCCTGACCCCAGAGGCAAATGGCCTTGCCCGCGCAGCCGCATTTCTGCGCGGTGGCGAGCTCGTGGCCTTTCCAACGGAAACGGTGTACGGCCTTGGGGGTGACGCCACAAACGGACGGGCCTGCGCCGGGATTTTTGCCGCAAAGGGCCGGCCCAATTTCAACCCACTGATCGTCCATGTCCCCGACCTTGCAGCGGCCCACGAATACGCCGCGATTGAGGGGCCATTGCTGCGCCTCGCACAGTCCTTTTGGCCGGGGCCTGTCACGATTGTGGCCCCTTTGCGGGCCGGTCACGGATTGTCCGATTTGGTCTCAGCGGGCTTGCCATCCGTTGCCCTGCGCGTGCCCGTGCATCCACTGGCCCAAGCGTTGTTGCGCGAAGCGGGCCGCCCCTTGGCAGCGCCATCGGCCAACCCCTCGGGCCAGATCAGCCCGACGACCGCCGCCCACGTCTATGCGGGCCTAAACGGCAAAATCGCGGCGATACTGGACGGCGGCGCATGTGCCGTTGGCCTCGAATCGACCATTCTGGGCGGGGATCCCGTCCGGTTAATGCGCGCAGGTGGACTGGCCGTTGAAGAGGTTGAAGCCCAGCTCGGCCACCCCCTGCCCGAAGACACAACGCCCGGAAAAATCCAAGCGCCGGGGCAACTGAGCAGCCACTATGCACCCGATGCGCCCGTCAGCCTGAACATCACGAATCGGCACGCAGGACGCACGTTGATCGGTTTCGGAGATGTTATGGGCGACCTCACTCTCTCCGAGGGCGGTGATCTGGTCGAAGCCGCCTCGCGCCTGTTCGGGGCCCTGCACACGGCGGATGCCCTGGGGCTACCGATTGATGTAGCACCCATCCCGAACGTAGGCTTAGGCCGCGCGATCAATGATCGACTGACCCGGGCCGCAGCACCCCGCGGTTAACCTTTCGCGTGCGCTTCGATATAGTTACGCAGTTCTGACGCCTCATGGCGGGCCTCCCGCAGCCCCTCCATCGCGGCGCGCAACTCGGCCTCCGTCTGGGACAGCTGACCGCTCAGCTCTGCTTCGCGCTGTTGCATATGACTGACCGCCTGATCGCGCATTTCTTCGGCGTCGTGTAACGCTTGGGCCATATCTTCCAGCTCGGCCACATCCGATTTCGTCACGCGGCTGAACTTGCTGACCAACCACGAAGCGAACCAGCCCAGCACGAAAGCAATAAACAGAATGATGGCAATAGTGGTGACAAATTGCGTGTTATTCATCGGCCGCAGCCTCCTGAGATGGGTCAGCGGTTTCGCCCGCGTCTGGGGCCTCGGTACTTGCGGCGGCCTCAGCCGCCAACGCAGCGGCCGGGACCGGATTTGGGATCAGACGGAATGCGATACGGCGGTTCGCCTCACGGCCTTCTTCGGTCCCGTTATCCTCAATCGGTTGGGTCTCACCGTAGCCCACGGCCTGTAGGGCGGCGGGCTCAACACCCCGATCCACAAGCGCCGACCGCACCGCATCAGCGCGTTGTTGGCTGAGATTGAGGTTCATTTCCTCACGCCCCTGACTGTCGGTGTGCCCGCCAATTTCAACGCGAATACGGTCGCAATCCTCAAAGGCGGCGGCAAGCTTTTCGACCTGATCCACGGCAGAACTGTCGATGTCGGCAGAGCCCGGCTCAAAGGTGATTTTCTTGACTTCCAAGACCGCGTTCATCCGCGCGACGCATTCCTCGGGCGTTGGGATATTCGCGGTAGGATCAAGCAATTCATCATAGATGACGGCCACGGAAAAATCTGCACTTTCGCCCAGCTTGGACGACAGAATACGGGACATGTCTGCGCGGGCCGTGCGCGATCCGGTATCGCCGCGCACCTCAACGGTGCTGGGCTGCACGATCAGCGTGCCGTTGTTGAGATGGCTCAGCGCCTCTAGCCCCGCAAACACACGCGCAGGCCAGCCGTTGGGCAGTTCGGGGTCCTGCCGGGTGGCGATGTAGGTGTCTTCACTGCCGAGATACGCGCGCGCAAAGCTAAGCACCGCAGCCTCTTGCGCCACATCGCTCAGACGGCCGCGCATTTGCACGATCCCTTCGGGGGAGCGGGTCGCCACAAACTCAGGCACCTCTGCTTGGACGGCACTGCTTTCTGGTTTCGGAGGCAGCACAGAATGCAGCGAAAACACATCCGGCAGGTCGCTTTCCAATTGCCCAATCGTGCGATCAAACGTCGATTGCGGTGTGGTATCGGCGGCAATCAGTGTCACATCTGCGTCCGAAAAGGTGATCGTACCACCACCTAAATCGTCCAACGCGGCAATGCCCAGCGAAACAGCGTCAGCCCACGATGCCGACGGCACGCCAAGCCCAACAACACAGTCCGCCTTGCCCTCAAACCCTACGCCAGCCGCGGCGCGCACGATCTGATCACGGGCTGCATCCGTATCCGCCGAGCAGGCATCAAACGCCACTGCATCACCATCCTTGGTGAACCGCAGGGTAAACGGGGTAATCACCGGGCGCGGTGCCGAAATCGACATCG
The DNA here is from genome assembly GCF_000765485.1 of Thalassobacter sp. 16PALIMAR09. Classification (NCBI taxonomy): domain Bacteria; kingdom Pseudomonadati; phylum Pseudomonadota; class Alphaproteobacteria; order Rhodobacterales; family Roseobacteraceae; genus Thalassobacter; species Thalassobacter sp. 16PALIMAR09. The sequence continues at coordinate 378,877 of NZ_JHAK01000003.1, read as the reverse complement.
CCAGTGCGATGCCTGCGGGCGCGCGCCGGGCAATTGCCGCCTCTAGCGTTGCCTTTTGTTCTGCACTGTCGGCGATGGCCGTGATCTCAACCCGGTCTTTTGACACCGATATTTTCGAACGCGGCAGATCCCGAAGACTACGCAACGCGAAATCAACGGCATCAGCCCAGTTTTCGGGCACATCACGTGCGGTTTGCTCAACCATGTCGGTCACAGGCACCTCAGCCCCGAGGTTCGCAAGCCCTTCGGACAACTGCGCGCGACCACCATCAGACGGCACCAAACCAATCAACGAAATGCCCATGTCATTGCGCAAAATCTCAAGCGAGAACCGAGGCGGCGCAATGCTTTCGGGATCGATGACGTCCATCGCATCCACAATCCGACCGCTGCCCACAACCGTGCCCGCTACGGTGATTGCGCGAAAGCGCGCGGCCTCAGACGGGGCGGTGCCGGTGACATTCAGGATCAAACCGTCGGGATAGACCTCAACCCAATCCAGCGCCTCTTGGGCAAACACCTTATCCAGAGCCTGAACCGAGCGGGTTTCGATCCAGTCCGCACCAAAATGCGCTGTCCCCCATGCCGCAGCACCCGCAACGGCAAAGCAGGCAGTGGCAATCACTGTTGGCAGGCGTGACATATAAACCGAAGGCTCCCTAGGTGGCCTTCCATTTAGCCCCGGCTGTAGCGCACTGCAATCACAGGAACACGGCTGCGGCGAAAAACAGCGCAGTGATCAGGCCCGCGTCGCGATTGCTCCGAAAGATGCGCAAACAATTGGCAGGGTCCGTGATATCCAGCCGCCCCAGCTGCCACGCCATATGCCAGCCAAACCCCCAAACACCCCCAAGCGCCAGCACAAGACCCAGCACATTAGCTGTCGGCGCAAGCGCCATGATCACCGCAGCCCCCATCAGGAGAACCGTCAAAACAAGGAAAAACCGCAGCCACTTGGGTGAGTTGTCCGCAAACAGCCGCGCGGTGGATTTCACCCCGATCAGCGCGTCATCCTCACTGTCTTGGTGCGCGTAGATCGTGTCATAAAACAGCGTCCACGCGATGCCTGACAGGTACAACAGGATCGGCACCCACCCCACGCTGCCCGTGTGTGCCGCCCACGCCAGCAATGCGCCCCAGTTAAACGCCACGCCCAAAAACACCTGTGGCCACCACGTAAACCGCTTTGCGAACGGATAAATCGCCACGGGCACCAAGGCCAAAACGCCCAGCGCAATCGCCGTTAGGTTAAACGTGATCAAAATACAGAATGAGATTAGACACTGCGCAACCGCCCACAAAAGCGCCCGTTTGACGGTCACCTGCCCGGACGGAATGGGCCTGGACCGGGTGCGTGCCACTTTGCCGTCGATATCACGGTCTGTGATGTCATTCCACGTACATCCCGCCCCACGCATCAAAAACGCGCCAATCGCACAACCCAGCACAATCCACAGATCAAACCACCGCGGTCCGTGGGTCGCCGCAGCCAAGGCCACGCCCCACCAGCATGGCAACAACAACAGCCATGTCCCAATGGGACGGTCTGCCCGAGACAGCCGCAAATAGGGTCGCGTCCACGCCGGGGCACGGGTATCAACCCAGTTGCCCTTGACGGCATCGGCAACCTGCTCTTGAGGTGGGGGCGCAATCTGAGACATCGGGGAGCCTTTCATGGCGCAAAGCAAAGTCAGGGTGTTTGTAGACCAGCCCTTGGGGGAGGCGCAAACAGTCGCGGTCTCCGCGGATCAGGCGCATTACCTTTTTGGGGTGATGCGGCTCAGCGTGGGCGATGTGATCACCGTGTTCAACGGGACCGATGGCGCCTGGGCTGCCGAAATCGTGGACGCGGCCAAGCGCCGGGGTATGCTTTTGTGCAAGGAACAAACCGCGCCACAGCACATGCCCCCGGACCTGTGGCTGTTGTTCGCGCCAATCAAAAAGGCCCGCACCGATTTCATCGTGGAAAAGGCGGCAGAATTGGGCGTGGCCCGGATTTGTCCAGTGCAAACACGCTTCACAAATTCCGAGCGTATCCGCCAAGACCGCCTTCAGGCCCACGCGATTGAGGCTGCCGAGCAATGCGGCGGGACCTTCGTGCCGCACGTCAGCGCTTTGGAAAAGCTGGACACAGTTCTGGCGAAGTGGCCCGAGGATCGGCAATTGGTGTTCTGCGACGAAAGCCTTGTGGGCACGGCATCGTCACTCGCGGCCGTGCGCCAAGGCCCCGCAGCCATCCTGATCGGGCCAGAGGGCGGTTTTTCACCAGAGGAACGCACCCGGCTACGCGCCGCACCCTTTGCCACCTCGATCAGCCTTGGCCCCCGCATTCTGCGCGCAGACACGGCGGCAGTTGCGGCTCTGACCTTGTGGCAAACCACCGTCGGAGATTGGGCGTGAACGTGCAATTGCACCTATTCTACGCCAGCCAAACACCTGCGGCCCTGATCCTACGCCAAGCGCAGGGCCCCCTATGGCGACTGATCGGCTGGGATAGGGCGACGGATACCCTGTCACCGGGGCAATGGATGCAGCACGACATCCTTGTTGATCGCTGCGCGCTCTCGCCTGATGGGTTGCATTTCCTGTATTTCGCGGTTGATGAGCAGTGGGATCGGCCCTCCAAGGGCGCCTATACCGTGCTCAGTGCCGTGCCCAATTTCGACGCGCTCGCGCTATATCCCCAAGGCGATGTGCAGGGCGGCGGCGGGTATTTCGTGGATAACACGCACTACGTGATCCAAAGCCCAACCGGCACGCCCGATCTGGTCGGCAAAGCACCCGGCCTTAAACGGGTCAATTCCATGAGCGGGGCGGCCATGACGCCACGTGCCGCGCGCGGGTTCGGCAAACGGCGCAATGTCACAGCCCCCAGCCCCCAAAACTACACAACCGAAGGCGGCAAATTATTTGCCCCAGATAGAAGCATGATCGTAGACCTCACACAGATGGAGACCCCATGAGCTGGCTCCGCCCCGAAGCCGTTGCACGCCTGAAACAATGGCGCGAAACGATGATTGGCACCGCCGTCACCTGCATAGGCGGTTGGATCGCGTTCACGTCCTTTGGGCTGGGTGTATTGGCGGGCGGGGTCATTGCCCTGATCGGCATATCGCTCATTTTCACGGGCACACGCCACGCATTATTCCGCACCGACACCGAAGCACCGGGCATCGTTGAGGTGACCGAGGGGCGGATCACCTACCTTGGCCCACTTGCTGGCGGCACAGTCGCACTCGCGGATTTGCGTGAGGTCAGTTTTACCCGAACCCATGATGGCAATGCGTTTTGGCGGCTCACCAGCCATGAACCACAGCCCCTGATCATCCCTGCGGGCGCGTCGGGCGTTGATGTCCTACTGGATACGTTCACCGCGCTGCCGCAGTTCGACACCGGGTTGATGGTCCGCGCTGTGCAATCACGCACACCAACCGCGCGCACAATTTGGCACCATCCTGCGCATGCCCGCACGCTCAAGCCCTTGACTTGACCCGCCAGAGCGCTCAGTCGTGGCCCACTCCGCTCCGGCGGGACAGCTACCCTTTCGGAGACGCATATGTCCATTCCCCAGTCCGGCGGCGCGCCGATCACTCACCACGACCAGCTCGCACAATATCTTGCGGACGGGTGCAAACCCAAAGAAGACTGGCGGATCGGCACCGAGCATGAGAAATTCGGCTATTGCAAAGACAGCCTCAAGCCGCTGCCCTACGACGGTGATCGTTCCATCAAGGCGGTGCTCGAAGGACTGCAACACCGCTACGGCTGGGCCCCGGTTTTTGAAGGCCCCCATATTATCGGCCTCGAAAAAGACGGCGCGAACGTCAGCCTCGAACCCGGCGGCGCACTGGAACTTTCTGGTGCCCCCCTCGAGACGATCCACCAGACATGCGATGAGGTGAACACCCATTTGGCCGAGGTCAAGGACATCGCCGATGAGATCGGCGTTGGCTTTATTGGCTTGGGCGCCGCCCCAATTTGGTCGCACGAAGAAATGCCTTTGATGCCCAAAGGGCGTTACAAATTGATGAACGCCTACATGGAGCGCGTCGGCACCGCCGGGACATCCATGATGCGGCGGACCTGCACCGTGCAAGTGAACCTCGATTTCGAGTCTGAGGCTGACATGGTGAAAAAGATGCGTGTGGCGATTGCGCTTCAGCCTGCGGCCGTCGCCTTGTTCGCGAACTCACCGTTCTTTGAGGGCACGCTGAACGGCCATAAATCGTGGCGTTCCCGCATTTGGCGGCATCTGGACGATGCCCGTACCGGCATGATCCCGTTCGTGTTTGACGACGGTTTCGGGTTTGAGGCCTGGGTACAATACGCGCTCGATGTGCCGATGTATTTTGTATACCGCGATGGCGAATATATTGACGCGCTCGGCATGTCGTTCCGCGATTTTCTCAAGGGTGAGCTGCCTGCTCTGCCCGGAGAAAAACCCCTGATGAGCGATTGGGCGGACCACCTGACAACCTGTTTCCCCGAAGCGCGGTTGAAGAAATTCATCGAAATGCGGGGGGCCGATGGTGGCCCGTGGCGTCGGCTCTGTGCCCTGCCCGCATTTTGGGTTGGGCTGACATATGACCAAGGCGCGTTGGATGCCGCATGGGATTTGGTCAAGGATTGGGATGCCGAAACACGCGAAGAGTTGCGCGTCGCCGCCTCAATCCATGGTCTTCAAGCCGAGGTAAACGGCCTGCGGATGATCGATATCGCGCGCGAAGCCGTCGCCATCTCAGAGGCTGGCCTCAAAGCCCGCGCCCGTCCCGGTGTTGGCGGGCTTGTCCCGGATGAGACCCATTTCCTCAATGCCCTCAAGGAATCCATTGAGACCGGCAAAGTCCCCGCTGATGAACTAGTGGATGATTACAACGGTCGCTGGAACGGGGATTTGACCCGTATCTTCGCCGATCACGCCTACTGATCAGCGTCGCCCCGATCCCGCACGCGGGTTCGTGCGTAGAAACACGACCTCTAGCCGGTTGTTGCGATAATCCATCGGCCGTTCAGTCTTGGGGCTACGATCAGCATGTCCCGTGACACGCTGAATCCGCCGACCTTCGAACCCTGCCTCGATCAGGAGCATCCGCATCCTGTTTGCACGGCTGCTCGACAGATCCCATGAGATATCACGTGCCTCAACAATGGGGCGCGCGCGTGTGTAGCCTTCGATGGCCGCACTGTTGGACACCATCGTCGCCACGCGATTTATCATCTGCGCAAGCGCAACCAGTTGCGGGCTTGGCGTATCACTGCCCGGCTCGAACAAACGGTTGTCGGGCAGATCAAAAATCTCAACCACCAGCCCCTCATCCGTAAGCCGCGTTTGTACGTGCGTCAGGGCCAATTCCTCAACCAGACTATCGCCCCCCAACCCCAACAGGGTACTTTCAGCCGCAGCCAACTCCCCTTCTTCCTTTGCGGCCGCTTCTTCAGCCTCCGCGAGGGCCTGCATCGTGCCTGCCGTCCCAAATGCCTGCTGCACGACGCCCTGATCCTTGCCAATCCCGCCCACGCCATCACGCGCCAAGGTTTCTTGCGAAAACGCGCTAGAGCCCCCCATCGCGCCATCCCCGCCCCCAGATATTCGCGCAATCGGGATTTCCGGGCTGAAATAGTCCGCAAGGCCCTTGCGCTGGTTCTCTGTGGTGGCATTAAGCAGCCACATCAGCATAAAAAACGCCATCATTGCGGTCACGAAATCCGCATAGGCAACCTTCCACGCGCCCCCATGGTGCCCCCCACCACTGATGACTTTCTTGCGCTTAATGATGATGGGGCGTTCGAAATCGTTGGACATAGCACTCACAGAGGTTTCGCTTTGCCAAAGGCGTAGCAACACTAGATGAACACTCGATTAATCGTGCCACCGAAAGCCACAAATATGCGCCTGTTAACCACGTTGGTTGCTCTTTTTGCCCTCACAATTGGGGTCTTTCAGCTTGAGCAAGAGCGCGCGGGAATCCCTCGTGAAACCGCGCAAGTGGACACAACGCCGGTCACAATATACGGCGCGGGTCCTGGCCCCGCTGTCGTGATTGCACACGGTTTTGCAGGGTCGCGCCAGTTGATGGAAGGCTACGCATTAACGCTCGCGCGCGCGGGATATTACGCCGTCAGCTTCGATTTTGAGGGGCATGGCCGCAACCCAATCCCGATGTCCGGCGACGTGACCCAAATCGACGGCACGACCCGATTGTTAATGGATGAAACCCGCCGCGTGATCGACTTTGCACGCACGCTACCGGGGGTGGATGGACGCATCGCGCTGCTTGGACATTCCATGGCCACAGACGTCATCACCCGCGTCGCAGTTGCGGATAAAATCCCAACAGTTGTGGGAATTTCCATGTTTTCAGAGGCTGTTTCCAGCACCGAACCGGCCCGCCTTTTGATGATATCCGGCCAAGCCGAGGGGCATCTGCGCGACGCAGCCCTGAACGCCATATCGCTCGTCGGCCCAGGCGATGAGGGCCAGACTGTGGCCCAAGGCTCAACCATTCGGCGCGCCGTCGTGGCACCGGGGGTGGAGCATGTCGGTGTCCTCTATTCACAAACCGCAAAGCGCGAAGCCCTCGCGTGGATCAACGCTGCATTTGACCGCGACATCACCCCACCAGTCGCAGCGACCGGCGCGTGGATTTTGCTCACCCTTGCGGGCATCGTCGCATTGGGCTGGCCATTGGCCCGCGCCGTGCCCCAAGGCGCAGCCCCGCCCGCCGTTCCCGCCCGCACATTCCGGCTCGCAACGCTGGTCCCGGCGCTCGTAACGCCGCTTATCCTCGCGCCGTTCGAGTTGCGTTTTCTACCCGTGTTGGTTGCCGATTACCTTGCCGTACATGCAGCCGTTTACGGTATTTTGACACTCGCCATACTGCGCATAGGCGGTGTTCGGCTAACAGGCGCGCGCATGCTGCCCTTTGCCCTTTTGCTGTTCTGGGGGCTGGTCCTTTTTGGCGGCTTTCTTGACCGCTATGTCGCAAGCTTTTTCCCAACGGGCCCGCGCATCGCGATCATCGCGGCAATCAGCTTCGGCACAATCCTCGCGCTACTGGCTGAGGCCACGCTCACCCAAGCCGGAAGCGCATCGTTTACGCGCAAAACCGCCGCACGGATCAGCTTTCTTGGCTCACTCGCGATTGCTACGGCCCTCGATTTTGAGCGTCTATTTTTTTTGCTACTTATCCTGCCGCTCATCGGATTGTTCTACGCGAGCTTTGGCGTGATGGGCGGCTGGGTTGGCCGCCGCAGCGGCGCGGTCCTGGCTGTGGGGGCGGGCCTCGGCCTGTGCCTTGGCTGGGCGCTAGGCGTCAGCTTTCCGATGTTTGACGCGGGCTAATAGCCTGTCATTTCTAGATATCCGCGGCCCTGATGCGTCCCGACGGCGGTCACTGGCCCCTCCCAATAGGGAAACAGCGTCGCCTGCCAACTGTCATCGTTAATCGCACGTGTCGTGATATCCAGCCCTTGGGATGGCAGCTCAACTCGCCAATCCACAGGCACATTGCGGCCCGCAACTTTCGCAGTGCGAATAGGCGTCAGGCGCAGATCGTTTGACGGCATCACCGCACCATCTGGCGTGATCCAGCTGGCGTAGGTGAACGATATGCCCGCCTCATCCCGAAGGCCAAAGCCCATCAACCGTTCGCCGCCCTCAAAGTGCAGCGAAAACCAATCCCAACCGAGTTGCCCCGCATCAAGCGGCTGCGACGACCACTCCCGGTCGAGCCAGCCCTGCCCTGTGACCGCCACCTCGCCATCCGGCAGGTTCAACACACCGCTGACCTCATAAAAGGGCTGCGAATAATAGTAGCTCGCCTGCCCGCTGTTGGATTTCACCGAAAATCCGTTGTCGCCATGAAACACCAGCGGCCCCGTCGCAGTGAGGTCGAGGGCATAGGTCGCGCCCTCCAGCGTTGCCGTCAGGTGCAAGGCATCCAGCGCGTCGCCGGTCACAGCGCGGCTTTGCATGGTCCAATCGTCTATCCAAGCGGCAAAGGGCGCGGGCGTGACACCCGCCTGCCCGATCCCGCCACGCGCCAAACGCTCGCCCGTGAAATGCGCCTTGGGCGTAGTGATCCCGGCGTGGCCCATCCAGACCTGCACGTCCCCTTCGGGCCGCAAAGCGGAGCGGAACAGCGTCCATTGCACGCCATAGGTTTCACCATCTTCGCCCTCTAGCACGGCCGTCAGGTACCACCACTCAATGCGAAAATCAGGGTGTGGGCCGTGGTCTTGGGGAAATGTGAAACTGGGCGCGGGCGTTGGCAGCGCATACCCCTCTGCCTCTTGGCCAAGGCCGGCAAACCCCTGCGCAGACGCAATCATGGGCATACAGATCAGCCAAAGGGCCGCGCATATGGCTCTAACGGGCATGGGCAAACACCTTCAACAATTCGGACGGAGGCAGTTTTGCAATGCTGCGCATCGGCAAGGCGGCAGCAAGGGCCGCCCCCACCAGCGCCCACAGCAACAACTGCGCCCAATCCCACGGGAACACCTGCATCGGAAGGCGCCAACCAAACGCCTCAACATTCACAATCGCCAGCAACACCCACGCAAGCCCCAAGCCAACCGGCACCGCCAGCACCGCCGTCAACAGCGCAAGCACAAGCGCGCGCCCCATTTCCAGCGTCGCAAGGTGGCGGCGGGTCAGCCCCAGCGCCCAAACCGGCGCAAGCTGCGGCAACCGCATCGTGGCAACCGTCGTCAAAGACGCCCACAGGGCAAACCCCGCAACCCCAAGCGTCAACACATTAAGCGCGCGGGTCACGAGGAAAGTCTGCTCAAACACCTCAAGGGAGAACGCCTTGACCTCCTCTTGGTTGATCGTGTTGTCGGGCGGCAGGCCAAAATCCATGACGATGCGATCGCGCAAGGCGGCAGGGGCCTCTGCGCTGATCGCAAAGCGCACTGGTGATATGTCCGGAAAGCGGGCCGAGAACGTATCATAGCCGATGATCGCTTGCCCCGCAGGATTGCCGTAGTCGGAATAGACGCCCACGATCTGCATGCGCCAATCGGGGGCCAGCGTCAGGGTCGCCCCGGTCCAAAGGTCATCGCGGCGCGCAAGCTGTTCGTTCACCAACACACCCGTGCCCGCAGCGACCCGGTCCCAGACATCCGGGGCACCTTCCAGCAAAGGCCAATGATCGCGATAGGTCGCGTGGTCTTTGATGCCGAACACTTCACCGGGTGTGCCGCCGAGGGTGATATCGGCGGAGATGATCGGCAAAATAGCGCGGACATCATCCGCAACAAAATCCTGAAACGCGGCGGCCTCGGCGGGGGTGCGTGTGGTGACATAAAGATCAGAGGCCAGCCGTTGGTCGAGCCAGCCAATGAACGTGCCCCGAAAGGACCCGACCATGGTCGACACCCCCACGTTCGCCGAAAGCGCAAGCAAGAGCGCCATCAACGCAAGCGAAAGTGCTGGAATTTGCTGCCGCGTATCCGCCCAGACCCAGCGGGTCACGACCCCTGCGCCAAAGCGTGACAGGCCCCCGATAATCAGGGCCAAAGCCGTCGGCACCAAAAGGGCCGCCCCCAACAAAAGCGCCGCAAGACACGCAAACCCCGCGACCAAACCATCCCCCGCAACGCCCAGTATCAACGCCGCAGAAAGTAGCCCAAGGCCCCCGAACGCCTGTAACCTTGCCGTGCTGGCATTGGCCCGCGCCCACGCGCGCGGCATTGCCGGTGCCAAAATGGGCAGGCGTGAGAGCTGCCACAGGCTGCTGCCCGCAGCCCCCGCAGCCCCGATGTATGCCATGACAAATCCCGTCAGCCACCAGATCGGGCTCAGGCTTAGGCTACCGGACACCGACGCGCCATAAAGCCCCGACAGGGTCGCCGCGACGCCGGGCAACAGTGCCGCTGCCACAACGTAGCCCAGGACAATCCCAAGGCTGCCGCCTATAGTCGCGAGGACAAACGCCTCAGCGGCCAGCAGCCCCACAAGTGCGCGCTGCGGCAACCCCAAGGCACGCAAGGTCCGAAACAGCACCCGCCGCTGTTCAAACGCAAGGCCAATGGCCGCGTGCACGATGAACAGCCCCACTGCAAACGAGAGCAACCCAAACGCCGTCAGGTTCAGATGAAAACTATCCGTAAGGCGCGCGATGTCGGAACCCTCACTCGGTGCGCTCAGCGTATAGCCGGCGTCCAGATCGGACAGCGGCGTGCGGCCCTGCGGTTGGTTTTCGAGCACAATGATCGACGAAAGCGTATCGCTCCGCAAAAGCTGCATTGCGATGCTCAGGTCAGTCACCAGCCGCCCCGGCGCAATCGTGTCCAGAACGCGGGCGGGCGGCAGCCCATCGGGCAGTCGACCCACCGTTTCGGGATGGACGAACACAACACCGGGCGGCACCAAAAACGCGCTCAAATCACCTGCGCCGCTAAGGTCCGGCACCGCGGCCCCTTGCGGGGCGGTGAAAGGATCAAAGCCCAGCACCTCTAGACCAGTGCCGCGCAAACCACCCTGCGCTATGGGCGACACAAGCCATCCCGCCCGACGCAGCGCCACAAAATCCGCCAACCGCAACGGCCCATCCGCGCGGGCGATCTGTTGCAGATTGGTCTGGCCCAGCGCGCTCGCAGCCCGGTCATAGCTGACCCGCGCCTCGGCGTTGATGGCCTGCACCCCGGTCCACAACCCGGTGGCCAGCGCCAAGCCGATGATCACCACAAGCAGCTGCAACCGATGTCGCGCCCAATGCGACCACAGCGCCTGCGCGCCCGCCCGGATCACGCGATCACACCTGCACGCAGTCCGACCTGACGGTCCAGCCGCGCCGCCAGCCGCATCGAATGCGTGACCATCAACAGACCCGCCCCTGTCTCCGAGACAAGCTCTAACAACAGGTCCATCACCGCATCGCCTGTTGCCTCGTCCAAGTTGCCGGTCGGTTCATCCGCCAGCACCAGTTTGGGCTTTGCGGCCAAGGTTCGCCCAATAGCGACCCGTTGCTGTTGCCCGCCGGATAGCTGCTCGGGGAAGCGGGACAAAAGCGCGCTTAGGCCCAAACGCTCCGCGAGGTGGGCGGTCCATGCTGCATCATGGTGCCCGGAAAGGCGCGCATGAAATGCCAGATTGGCTGCCACATCCAACGATGGGATCAGGTTGAACTGTTGAAATACGACCCCAACCGTGCCCCGTCGCAGCGCCGCGCGCCCCGGATCATCCAGACCTGCGATATCCGTGCCCGCAATGCGGATATGCCCCGCATCGGGCACGTCCAATCCACCGATCAAATACAGCAACGTCGATTTGCCCGAACCGCTTTCCCCGGTCAGGGCAAGGCTCGTGCCTGCCGCCAACGACAGCGACACCCCCCGCAAAACTTGCAAGGGGCCTTCACCCGTTTCGAAACTTTTGGAGACATCGGTCGCGTGCAGTAATTCCATGTCCCGTCAGGTAGACCCCTAGGCCCGACGTTCAACACCAATTGACGCCGCACCTTCCGCCCCCTAGCGATGATCCCAAAGGGAGGCAGACATGACACAGCCAAATATTCTGATCTTCATGGTGGACCAACTCAACGGAACGCTGTTTCCCGATGGCCCTGCCGAATGGCTACACGCCCCCAACCTCAAGCGGTTGGCCGAACGCTCGGTCCGGTTTGCCAACGCCTACACCGCCTCACCGCTGTGTGCGCCCGCGCGGGCCAGCTTTATGTCCGGGCAACTGCCATCCCTGACGCGGGTCTATGACAACGCCGCCGAATTCAGCGCAGAAATCCCAACCTATGCGCACCATTTGCGCCGTGCGGGATACCAAACCTGCCTCTCGGGCAAGATGCATTTTGTCGGCCCCGACCAGTTGCACGGCTTTGAAGAACGCCTCACCACCGATATCTATCCCGCCGATTTCGGCTGGACCCCCGACTACCGCAAACCCGGGGAACGGATCGACTGGTGGTACCACAACATGGGATCTGTCACCGGCGCAGGGGTGGCAGAAATCTCAAACCAGCTGGAATATGACGACGACGTTGCGTTTCAAGCGACACAAAAGGTCTATGAATATGCCCGTGGGGCAGACGCACGGCCTTGGTGCCTGACGGTCAGCTTTACGCACCCCCACGATCCTTATGTCGCCCGCAAGAAATACTGGGACCTCTATGAGGATTGTGAGCACCTCCTGCCCGAGGTGCGCGATTTGGGCTATGACAACCAAGACCCCCATTCCCAACGTATCTTTGACGCGAACGACTGGCGCAGCTTTGATCTGTCGGAGGACAACATCAAACGTTCCCGCCGTGCGTATTTCGCCAACATCTCCTACCTCGACGACAAAATCGGAGAGGTACTAGAGGCCCTCGAAGGCACCCGACAAGAGGCCGTGATCCTATTTGTCTCAGACCACGGCGACATGCTGGGTGAGCGGGGTCTGTGGTTCAAAATGTCCTTCTTTGAAGGGTCCGCCCGCGTGCCATTGATGCTGTGCGCACCCGACATCGCGCCCCGCACCGTGACCGAGCCGATGTCGACCATCGACCTCTGCCCAACCTTGTGTGACTTGGCGGGGGTTTCGATGGATGAGGTCGCGCCTTGGACCGAAGGCACATCGCTTTTGCCCTTCGCCCGAGGCGAGATCCGCACCGCCCCCATCGCGATGGAATACGCGGCAGAGGCCAGCTATGCCCCGATGGTCGCCCTACGCTATGGCCAATGGAAATACACCCGCTGCACGTTGGACCCAGAGCAATTGTTCAACCTTGATGACGACCCGCATGAGTTGACCAACCTTGCAGATGCCCCTGCTCACCAAGGCACGCTGACCTCACTGCGGCATAAGTCCGAGGCACGCTGGGACCTTGCGCGTTTTGATGCCGAAGTCCGCGCCAGCCAAGCCCGCCGTTGGGTCGTCTATGAAGCCCTGCGCGAGGGCGGCTATTATCCGTGGGACTACCAGCCCCTGCGCCGCGCATCCGAGCGGTATATGCGCAACCACATGGACCTGAACGACGTAGAGGAGTCCAAGCGGTTCCCCCGCGGGGAGTAGCCTAAAGCGCTTCATGTTAAGAATAGGCAAGGATATGTCGCAAACGCGCGTGTGAGCCCCAACAGGCCCCCGTAATTAAGGGCCCAAAGGGAGAATTCTATGCGCACCCATGCCCAAGCAGTTGTCATCGGGGGCGGCGTTATCGGCTGCTCTATCCTCTATCACCTTGCCAAACTGGGCTGGACCGACAGCGTGCTATTGGAGCGCGATGAGCTGACCTCTGGCTCAACGTGGCACGCGGCAGCCAACATCCACGGCTTGCACGACAACACCAACATCACGCGCATCCAGAACTACACGATGGACCTGTACAACGCGCTAGAGGCCGAGACCGGCCAATCATGCGGCGTGTTCCAGCCCGGATCACTGTATCTGGCCCAGACCGAAGCGCGCGAACACCAGCTGCGCCTGCAAGCGGCCAAAGCGAAATACTACGGCCTGCAATTCCACGAAGTCACCCGTGATGAGGCCGAGCGCCTGCACCCGCTGGTCAACTATGACGGCATTCGTTGCATCATGTTCGAACCCTCCGGCGGGAATGTGGACCCCTCGGGCGTGACCAACGCCTACGCCACCGGCGCGCGGCAAATGGGGGCCGAAATCCTGCGTTTTACGCCCGTGACAGGCACCGAACAGCAGCCAGACGGCACTTGGATTGTGCGCACACCAAAGGGCGATATTCGCACCGAATGGGTTGTGAACGCAGCCGGTCTTTGGGGCCGTGAGGTTGGCAAACTGGCCGGCCTTGATCTGCCCCTGCAGCCGACTGAGCACCAGTATTTCGTGACCGAAACGATCCCGCAAATCGCGGGCATGGACAAACGTCTGCCATCGGTTGCGGACCGTGACGGCGAATACTACCTCCGCCAAGAGGGTCAGGGCCTTTTGGTCGGCGCTTATGAGCGCGACCTGAAATTCTGGGCCGAGGATGGCACACCCCAAGACTTTGGCCACGACCTGTTTGATGGTGACCTCGACCGGATCGAAGACAACATCATGCGCGCGATCGACCGCGTCCCCGTGGTGGGTGAGGCCGGGATCAAGCGGATCATCAATGGCCCGATGATCTGGTCCCCCGATAGTAACGTGCTGTTTGGCCCCGTGCCCGAACTGCGCAACTACTTCTGCTGTAACGGGATTATCCCCGGGTTCTCACAGTCAGGTGGCATGGGCCTGATGGCGGCCGAGTGGATCACCCGCGGCGAAAGCAGCTATGACATGTTCGCGTGGGACGTGGCGCGTTTTGGGGACTGGGCCGATGCGGCCTTCACCAAGGCCCGTGTGGGCGATCAATACGCGCACCGCTTCTCGATCCACTTCCCCAACGAAGAGCGGGAGGCAGGCCGCCCCGTGCGCACCCGCCCCGTCTATGAAATGCAAAAGGACCTCGGCGGCGTCTTTGGCCTGAACTACGGCTGGGAACATCCCGCATGGTTTGCGGACACGCCGGGCACCAAGGACACGAACGGTTTCACCCGCCAAAACTGGTGGGGACCCGTGGGCGACGAATGCCGCATGCTGCGCGACCACGCCGGCATCATCGACATCTCAAACTTCGCCAAATATTCGGTGCGGGGTGCAGGGGCCTCGGACTGGTTGGACGCGATTTTCGCCAACAAGATGCCCCGCGCCGTGGGCCGGTCCTGCCTGACACCTCTGATCGGGGTGAACGGCGGCATCGCAGGTGATTTCACCGTGACCAAACTGGGTGAGGAAGACTTCCTCATCATCGGGTCCGGCGCGGCGGAGCGGTATCACCAGCGGTTCTTTAACGCGGTTGAGCGTCCCGAAACGGTCGCGTTCGAAAGCCAAACCCAAGCCATGTGCGGCTTTAACGTGGCAGGCCCCAAAAGCCGTGACTTGCTTGCGCGGCTCACCAACGCGGACCTATCAACCGAGGCGTTCCCCTTCATGCGGTCCGCGCGGATCACATTGGCCGGGATCGATCTGGTCGCCCTGCGGGTCAGCTTTACCGGTGATCTGGGCTGGGAATTGCACTGCCGGACCGAAGATCAAGTGGCCCTTTACACCGCGCTCTTGGATGCCGGGCGTGAGCTGGGCGCAGGCCCCGTCGGCAGCCGTGCCCTCATGTCGCTGCGTATCGAAAAGGGCTATGGCTCCTGGAGCCGCGAATACTCCCCCGAGTATTGGCCACAGGAAGTCGGGTTCGAACGTCTGTGCAAGTTGGACAAGGATTTCCTCAACAAGGACGCCTACGTCGCGCTCAAGGACAATCCCGCGCGTGAGATGCTTTCGATCATCGAAGTGCTTGACGTCACGGACGCGGACGCCACTGGTGGGGAGCCTATTTTCCTCCCCGACGGGACGCCCGTGGGCCGCGTCACATCCGGCACCTATGGCTATACGGTCGAAAAATCTCTGGCGCTTGGGTTCCTCAAGGGTGTTGAGCCGGGCGCGGAGATCGATGTGATGATCTTGGGCAAACCCCACCGCGGCATCGTACTGGCCGAGCCACCTTTTGACGCTGCAGGTGCGCGCCTGCGCGCCTAGGCCACCCGGTTCCCGCCGCGCGTTTGAACCCGCGCGGCGGACATTTTTCTCGTTTGGAACGAATGCCCCACGGCTATTCCGCCGCCTGAAGCGGCACAACGTTTTCGGCGCAGGCGGTCTTGGGCAACCGCAAAAAGATCACCGCACCGTTCGTGACGTTGTGAGCCTCTAACGCCTTGGTCAACGTGGTCGCGGTGCAATCAAACCGCTGCTCATTAGCCCTTTGCGCGTCTGCCACGACCGACACTTGGATCAGATCGCGCCATGGCACCCCGTGCAACGCGACTTCAATGTCGGGGCCTGCGCGCACCCCCATATAGACCGCGACGCACGTGCCGGGCCGCAACAGCGGCAGCCAGTCTGGTGCGACAGCCCCATCCGCCAAATGACCCGTCGCGAACACGACCGTATCCACGTCATCGCGTGAGGTCAGGACCGTCCCGCCAGAGGCCGCCGCCCCACTGGCAGCCGTAACCCCGGGCACAATTTCCAACGGCAGGCCCGCGTCCTTTACGGCCGCGATCTCTTCGGCGGCGCGACCAAAAATGCCGGGATCCCCAGCCTTAAGCCGCACAACGCGCTGTCCCTGCCGGGCTGCGGCTACAAGGCTGGCGGTGATTTTCGCTTGGGGCCATGCGTGACATCCGGGGTGCTTGCCAACGTACACACGCTCCGCGTCGCGGCGGGCCAGTTCCAACACCTCTGGGTCAATCAAGCGATCGTAGAAAATGATATCCGCCTCTTGAAGGCGCTGCACACCGCGCAGCGTGATCAAGTCCTTGCTGCCCGGCCCTGCCCCGACCAGCGCCACGCTGCCACCGGTTTCTGCGTGTATATTGCCAGTCTGGATCGCGTCCTTAATCAGGCGCGCGGCCTGCCGCTCTGCGCCCCGGCCAAACGCCTCACGCGGGGCGCCCGTAAACACCCAGCGCCACAAATCGCGCCGGGCACGGGGGCCAAGCCGGGCCGCTGCAGCCCCCCGCAAGCGTCCTGCAAGCGAGGCCAAATCGCCTAGGCCCGGCTCTAGCATCTGCTCCATCCGGGTCTTGATCTGGCGGGCCAAAACCGGCGCAGTGCCCTCGGTGCCGATGGCCACGACAACCGGATCGCGGTCCACGATAGAGGGAGTAATTGCATCACACAGCTCTGGCTGATCGACCACATTAACCGTCGCACCCGCGATCTTGGCCAAATCATGCAACGCGGCATCCATCCCGGGGCAACCCGTCGCGATGAAACACAACGCAGTATCCGCAAAACTGGCCGGGGTGATTGGCCCCGCGCGTTGAACGACACGGCCCTGCGCCGCGAGTTCGGCCAATTCCGGCTCTAGTTGCGGGGCGAGCACCTCAATCACCGCTTCGGTTTTCAGCATCAATCGCGTTTTCTGCGCGGCCTGTTCGCCGCCCCCCACAATCACAACACGGCGTCCCGCCATCTGAAGAAACATCGGAAAGGTTTTCATGCGTGCACCTTTTGTTGAACGTTGCGATTGCTCCAAAGGTCTTGGGCCAAGTCTTGGCATTCCTTGAGAGTGGCCTCAGCGCGAAGCCCCCAAAGCGCGAGCGCAGCCGTCCCTGTCACAGTCGCCTGTGCCTGCGCGCTCTGGAGGTCACCCCGCCAAAGGGTTCCAATATTCAGTGTCATTTCCGGATCATGCAGACGGCGTGGTTGCGCCAAAAGCGCGGGCGCTGTCGCCTGTGCATGTGCCCCATCGCGCAACCCAAACAACGCAATATCCTTGGTTGGGTTACGCTCAAACTCACCGCCGCCGCCTTTGATGATCACAAGGTCCTGCTGACCCAACATCTCGGCGGCGCAGGCCTGAAGGCTGCGGTAGGACGGGTGAAACACCCCCTGCACCGACACACGCGCCTGCGACGGATTCCACATCCGCAGCACGGTGTTCCAGCATGAGCGTAGGCCAAAAGCATCGCGTAGCCGCAGGATGCGAAACGCCTCGGGGCAAAGCGCTTCAAGGGGGCTGTAACGCACCTGAGGGCCTGCATGCTCCAATGCCTCCCGCACACATGCATCAGGCATTTGATGCGAATTCCAACCGTGCATGGACACCGAATATCCGGCCTGCGCGACCAAGCGTGCGGCCAGCAAAAACAAGGGCGCGCCACGGGTCCGGCCCGCAGCATAGCTGGGCCAATCAAGGTCCGCTGTGGGCAAGACCCCCGTGACATGGTCTCGCAAAGCGGCCGTAAAGCCCGCGATTTCTTCGGGCACTTCGCCCCTCAGCCGCAGCACCATCAACAAGGCACCGACCGCTTCAGGATCAGCCTGTCCGCGCAAGATAATGGTCATGGCATCTTGGGCCTCTGCCATCGTGAGGGGCCGCGCGCGCCCCTGCCCACGGGCGACAATCCGAACGTAGGGTGCGATGCTCATTCGGCGGCCATCGGCAGGGCCGCCTCGTGCAAAAGGGCCGCCAACTCTGGCTTGCACGAACCGCAATTGGTACCCGCACAGGTTTGCGCGCCCAAGGCTGCAACAGTCGTGGCCCCACCCTGTACCGCTGCCAAAAGCGTGTTGCGGCCCACGTCAAAACACCCGCACACGGTCGCACCCGGATCGGGCTGCCCCGCCGACGGACGCCCGGCCAAGACCCGAAACGGGTCAGCCTGTGTCCCGATCAGGGCCACCACATGACTGCGCGCCAAGGCGATTGGTGTGGGACCAGCATAGAACACACCCACCAAGGTGCCCGATTTGGTGAACGAAATCGCCGTTGTACCCGCCTGAGCATCGGTCACGCTGGCCGCTGTCGCATTGGCGCAGCCGGTGACGCGGCGGGCGGTATCTTCCCAATTGAGGGGCAGGCAACGCCCCGCTAGCTCCACCTGCGAACCGGTCCGGGTGCGGGCAACGGCGCTATAAATCTCGCTTGGCTGCATCTCAGTGGCGCTGGCCGCAAACCCGTACCAAGCGGCTGCGAATTTGCGCAATTCCACTGCACCCGTTTTGGACGCCGGCTGGCCAGAGACCGGATCAACCTCTGGGCGGATAAGGCTGTTGATCGTGCCACTCGGCGCCTTTTGACGGGTCCAATGCATTGGCGCAAACACCTGCCCCGGCGTGGCGCGCGGCGTGATCAATGCCCGTAGGATACTGTCGCCGCAGGTATTCTCAACGGCGACCAAATCCCCCTCGACAACGTCGATTTGCGCCGCATCTGAGGGATGTATTTCAAGGTACGGCTCCGCAAGATGCGCCCCAAGGCGCGGGGCTTTGCCCGTGCGCGTCATAGTGTGCCATTGGTCCCGGTTGCGGCCCGTATTCAGGGAAAACTGAGGGTTTTGACTTAGTTTTGGGGCGGAAATGGGCAACATCTTGGCCTTGCCATCCGCATGATAGAACCCGCCTTCCGCAAAGAACCTTGCACCATTGCGGGGCCATTGGGTCGGCATCAAGTTGGCGTAATCCACATCTGCAAAAATGCTCAGATCTAGGTCACGATGGAAACGCTGTGCAGCATCACCAAGGGCGATGTATTCGGCGAAAATTTCAGCGGGGCTGGTATAGTCAAACCCAGAAAACCCCATGCGCCGCGCAACATCGGCCACAATATCCCAATCGGGCCGACACTGTCTCGGCGTGGGCAAAAACGCGCGCTGGCGCGAAATCCGACGCTCCGAATTTGTGACGGTCCCGTCTTTTTCGCCCCACCCCGTCGCGGGCAGCAGCACATCAGCCAGATCACCCGTATCCGTACGGGCCATGATGTCCGAAACGACCACGAACGGCACGTTTCCGATGGCCTCCGCCACGCGGTTGGCATCGGGTAACGACACGGCTGGGTTCGTGGACATGACCCACAACGCCTTGATCTCACCGCGCGCGCAGGCATCAAACAGATCGACCGCCTTAAGGCCCTGATGGTCGCTGATCGTTGGGCTGTTCCAAAACGTTTGAACCGCATCGCGGTGGGCGGCGTTGTCGATATCGAGGTGGTTGGCGAGCATATTCGCCAAACCGCCGACCTCACGCCCGCCCATCGCATTGGGCTGGCCCGTCGCCGAAAGCGGGCCACAGCCGGGCTTGCCGATCCGACCCGTCGCAAGGTGGCAATTCAGGATCGCGTTTACCTTGTCGGAGCCGCAGGACGACTGGTTCACGCCCTGACTATAGAGCGTGACGACCTTTTCGGTGCCGGTCCACGCGGTATAAAACGCCTCCAGCTCCACCGGGCTGAGGCCGGTGTCCGCAGGGTTGCTTAGCCGGGCGGAAGCCACGGCATCCGCATAGCCATTAATGTATGCATTAATGTATACATTATTTTGTGCGCCCTGATCGGCGATATGGGCGAGCAATCCGTTGAACAGCGCAATGTCCCCGTCCGGCGCGATGTTCAGGTGCATGTCGGAAAATTCAGAGGTCGCCGTGCGCCGCGGATCGATGTTGATGATCCGCAGATTTGGGCGCGTTTTCTTGGCCTCAATGATGCGCTGAAACAGTACTGGATGGCACCACGCGAGGTTGGAGCCGACGAGCACGATCAGATCGGCCTCCTCCAGATCTTCATAGGTTTGCGGCACCGTGTCAGATCCAAACGCCCGTTTGTGTCCCGCAACCGAGGACGCCATGCACAGCCGAGAATTGGTGTCGATGTTGGCCGAGCCGATGTAACCCTTCATCAGCTTATTCGCGACGTAGTAATCCTCGGTCAGCAATTGGCCCGACACATAGAACGCGACGCTGTCAGGGCCGTATGTGTCTATTGCGGCTGAGAATTTTTCGGCCACTTGACCCAGCGCGGTGTCCCAGCTTGCGGGCACCTTATCCACCATCGGGGTCAGCAAGCGGCCCTCAAGGTCAATGGTTTCGCCGAGCGCAGAGCCCTTGGAGCACAGCCGCCCAAAGTTGGCCGGGTGGTCCGGATCGCCTTGAATAGTGCCGTCCGGCGCGGCCAAAACCCCGCAGCCAACGCCGCAATAGGGACAGGTGGTGCGCGTGAGTTCGGTCATTCCGCCGCCACTTTCCGCGATCGCAGGAACGTGGCATCGAGCAAGATGCGCCCCCCCTCAACCCGCGCAGGATAGGTCGCGACTTGCCCCTCATCCGCGCCCTGCGCTTGGCCCGTTTCCAGCGAGATAACCCAATTGTGCAATGGGCATGTCACGGCGCGCCCGTGCACAATACCCTCGGCCAGAGGCCCTTGCTTGTGCGGGCATGCGTTGTCGAGCGCGAAAACCTCATCCGCGCCAGTGCGGAACACTGCGACGCAGCCATGGGCCGTTTTAACCATGCGCGCGCCGCGTTTCGGAACCTCATCAAGGGCGGCGATATCGATCCAGTTGCTCATTCCGCAGCCTCCAATGATAGGTCAGCAAGGGGCTGGTATTGTTGGGCTTTTGTTGCCGCATGCTCCGCCCAGGGGTCCTTGCGATAAATCGATTGGCTGAGTTCAAACCGCTCAACCAAGGCTTGGCGGTTATCTAAATCATCCACGACCTGCGCGATGATCCAGTCTAAGCCCACCTTGGCCATCCACTTGTAAATCCGATCCAGATACTTGGCACCCTCACGGTACAACTGCGTCACGGCGCAGATGACGTCGATCACCTCCTGCTCTGTCGCGACCTGAACCAACAGCTCGGTCTCTTTGACGTCCATGCCCGCCGCGCCGCCGATTGAGATTTGATAACCGCTATCAACGCAGACGACACCGATGTCCTTACACGTCGCCTCGGCACAATTTCGGGGGCAGCCAGATACGGCCAATTTGAGCTTATGGGGTGTCCACGACCCCCACAGGATTTTTTCCAACTGGATGCCAAGGCCAGTCGAATCCTGTGTGCCAAAGCGGCAATGATCCGTCCCAACACACGTTTTCACAGTGCGCAAACCCTTGGTATAGGCATGCCCCGAGACCATGCCCGCGGCATTCAGATCGGCCCACATTGCGGGCAAATCTTCGCCGCGCACGCCAAGCAGGTCGATCCGCTGGCCGCCCGTCACTTTGACGGTTGGGACATCGTATTTGTCTGCCGCATCAGCGATGGCACGCAATTCGGCGGGGGTTGTGATCCCGCCCCACATCCGAGGCACGACCGAAAATGTGCCGTCTTTTTGGATGTTGGCGTGTTTACGTTCATTAATGAAACGTGATTGAGGGTCGTCGCGATATTCGAGCGGCCAATCCGCAAGCAGATAGAAGTTAAGCGCCGGGCGGCAGACATGGCATCCGCAGGGTGTTTTCCAACCACAGGCCTGCCACACGGCAGCCATGGAAGTCAGCTTTTGGGATTTGATCATGCGGCGCACGTCTTCATGGGTCATGTCGGTGCAGCCGCAAACGGTGGCGGCGGCAGGGGCTACGAAATCGTCGCCCAGTGTGACCGCAAGCACCTGCTCGACAAGCCCAGTGCAACTGCCGCAAGAGGCGGAGGCCTTGGTCGTGGCCTTGATGGCCACTAGGTCGCCTGCGCCCGCTGTGATCGCGTCTTCGATGGTTCCTTTGCACACGCCGTTGCAGCCACAAATCTCCGCATCACGCGGTAAGGCTGCAACGGCTGAGAGCGGGTCCACAGAGCCGCCTCCTTGAAACGCGGGGCCAAAAATGACGGTTTCGCGCATCTCTTCGATGTTGGTTTTGTCGCGGATAAGGCCAAAGAACCAATTGCTGTCGGCGGTGTCGCCGTACATGACGCAGCCGACCAGAATATTGTTTTCAATGACCAAACGGCGATAGACACCGCGCGATGGGTCGCGAAAGACGATGTCTTCGCGACCTTCTCCGTCGGCAAAGTCGCCCGCTGAAAACAGGTCACATCCTGTGACCTTTAGCTTGGTCGAGAGGTCCTTTTGCACGAACGCTGCGGGTTCGCCCAACAGCGTTGCTGCCGCCACCTTGGCCTGATCATACAGCGGCGCCACAAGGCCAAAAATCGCCCCGTCATGTTCCACACATTCACCAACGGCCAGCACATCGGGATCGGATGTGAGCATCTGATCGTCCACGTGAATGCCCCGCCCCACAGCCAGCCCGGCCTCCTTGGCGAGCGCCACGTTGGGACGGATGCCAACAGCCATCACCAAGAGGTCACAGGGAAGCTCAGTGCCGTCATCCAGCAGCAGGGCGCGGACGTGGCCGTCTTGACCAAGTATCTCCTTGGAATTGGCGGCGCATTTAACAGTGATGCCTTTTTCGACCAGCGCTTTGCGCAGCAAGAAGCCTGCGGCCTCGTCCAACTGACGCTCCATCAACCATGGCATGATATGCACCACGGTCACGTCGACCCCGCGTGCGGCCATGCCTGCGGCGGCCTCTAGACCCAAAAGTCCGCCACCGATGACAACCACCTTGGACCCTTGCCCCATGGCCATCATCTGCTCGGTGTCTTCCAGATCACGGTAGGCGATGACGCCCTTTAAATCATGGCCCGGAAGCGGGATCATGAAGGGATTGGAGCCTGTGCCGAACACCAGTTTGTCGTA
Organism: Thalassobacter sp. 16PALIMAR09; assembly: GCF_000765485.1. NCBI lineage: Bacteria > Pseudomonadati > Pseudomonadota > Alphaproteobacteria > Rhodobacterales > Roseobacteraceae > Thalassobacter > Thalassobacter sp. 16PALIMAR09. The sequence goes on along the minus strand of NZ_JHAK01000003.1, from coordinate 355,908 downwards.
GGAGATAACTTCACCATTTTCCGCCGTAAGCGTCTTGGCTGCGCGGTCAATCTGGGCCACCCGTTCACCGAAACGGCAGGTGACATTGTGTGTGGCATAGAAGGCCGCGTCGTGGGTTACGATTTCTTCATAGGTCTTATCACCACTCAGAACCGGGCTGAGCATGATGCGGTTGTAGTTTCCCCGCGGCTCTGCGTTGAAGAGGGTGATATCGTAGGCAGAGGGCGCGGCCTCTACGAGGTGCTCAATCACACGGCCAGAGGCCATGCCCGCACCAATAATGACAAGTTTTTCAGTCATTTTTGCTTCCTTTTATGCGCCCGACGCGCGGTGCGCGCAGGGCCAAAGACATGACAGGGCTGCAGGAGGGCGAAGGTCACTCTGCCGCCACGGCCTTGGGTTTGTCTAACGTTGGGGATGCCGTTTTCGACGTGTTGCCGTGTTCATATTCCTCAAGGAAATCGAGAACTTCTTGGCGGTAAGTGTAATAATCGGGATGTTCCAACAGCGCCTTGCGGGTGCGTGGGCGCGGCAGGTTCACATCCGTTATTTTGCCAATGGTCGCTTGGGGGCCGTTGGTCATCATGACGACACGATCCGCGAGCAAGATGGCCTCATCCACGTCATGGGTCACGCAGATCGCGGTGACTTTGGTGCGCGACCAGACCTCCATCAGGACTTCTTGCAATTCCCACCGTGTGAGGCTGTCGAGCATGCCGAACGGTTCATCCAAGAGGAGCAGTTTGGGCGACAGTGCAAAGGCACGAGCGATCCCAACGCGTTGCTTCATGCCGTTCGACAGGTCCGAGGCTTGCTTGTCCATACTGTCGGCAAGACCCACGCGTTCGAGATAGTATTCGACCACATCCTGACGCTCGGCGACCGAGGCCTTGGGGTAAACCTTGTCCACGCCGATTGCGACGTTTTCCTTGGCTGACAGCCATGGGAACAGGTTGGGCGATTGGAAGACCACGGCGCGTTCGGGGTCTGCGCCCTGCACGTCCCAGCCATCCAAACGGATGTTGCCCTTTGATATCGGGTTAAGACCTGCGGCCATGGTTAACACGGTTGATTTCCCGCAGCCTGAGTGCCCAATCAACGAGATAAACTCGCCCTTTTTGACCTTCAGATCGAAATCCTCAACCACCGTCAGGGGGCCTTTGGGCGTGGGGTAAACCTTGTGCAATTCGCGGAAGGTTAGATACGCATCGTCTGGGCGGATGGATTGCGACGCCTCGGCGACGGCCTTGGGCACGCTGTGGATGGGCGTGACGTTGGGCAGTCGTTTCGTGCCCTCCACCTTCGCCTCAATCCCTGCGTCCATCAGGTAACGCGTCACGTCGGCGCGCAATTTTTTGAAGGCCGCGTTGTGGTTCATCTCCATCCGGTCGCGCGGACGCGGCAGGCTGACGGGGAACTCTGCGCCGAGCGTCCCATCGGGGTTCAGCGCGATGATCCGATCCGCGAGAATGATCGCCTCATCCACGTCATTGGTGATGAGCACGCAGGTTTTTTTGTCTTTCTCCCAGATACGCTCAATCTCATCGGCGAGGTTCGCGCGGGTGAGCGCATCAAGCGCCGAAAGGGGTTCATCCAGCAGCAACATTTCAGGCGACATGGCCAGCGCGCGCGCGACGTTAACCCGTTGACGCATCCCCCCCGACAGTTCCGCAGGACGGCGGGTGGCCGCGTGGCTAAGGCCGACCATCTGCACGTAATGGTCCACTTTGGCCTGTTTTTCCGCCTTGGATAGGCTTGGGAACATCGTCTCAACCGCGAGCATCACGTTGCCGTTCACCGTCAGCCACGGCATCAGTGAGTAGCTTTGAAAGATGACGCCGCGTTCGGGAGAAGGCTCGGTTATTAACTTATCCTTAAAGGTGATTTCACCCGATGTTGGCATCTCAAGACCCGCCATCAGATTGATCAGCGTCGTCTTGCCCGTGCCCGAAAACCCGAGGAGCACGAGGAACTCGCCCTCCTCAACACTGAGAGTGATGTCCTTGAGAACGGGGCTTTCGCCATAGCTCTTTGAGACGTTTTTGAACTCCATCATACCCATGCCGATCACCGATTGTTCGAGAACGTGAAGGCGGATTGCAGGGCGTACATCAGCCGGTCCAATAGGAAGCCGATGATCCCGATGGTCAGCACCGCGACCATGATCCGTGCGAGTGATTGGCTGGAGCCGTTTTGGAATTCGTCCCAGACGAACTTACCCAGTCCTGGGTTCTGCGACAGCATTTCTGCCGCGATCAATACCATCCAACCCACACCGAGCGACAGGCGCAGACCGGTGAAGATCAGGGGCAATGCCGAGGGTAACACCAGCTTTACGATCTTGGTGTAGGTGTTCATTTTCAGCACCCGCGACACGGACACGAGGTCATTGTCGATGCTGGCCACGCCAAGCGCCGTGTTGATCAGCGTGGGCCAGAGCGAGCAGAGCGTTACGGTAATGGCTGACACGAGGAACGACTTTTCGAACCAACCGTCGTTGTTGGTATAAAGCGCCGAGACAATCATCGTAACGATCGGCAGCCATGCCAGCGGCGACACCGGTTTGAAGATCTGGATCAACGGGTTGAGCGCCGCGTTCGCGGTGACGGACAGGCCCGCGGCGATGCCCAGTGGGATGGCGATGATGGAGGCAATCAGAAAACCGAAGAAGACCGTTTTGATCGAGGTCCAGATTTGATCGTAGTAGGTTGGTTTGCCCGTATAAATCCGCTCGCGAACGCGGTCTTCACGGCCCTCAGCAATGAGGGCGGCGTTGCGTTCGTCTTGGCGTTCATAGAACGCAGCTTCTTTTTCCTTTTCGCGCTGCACGTCGGCATGCAGAACGCCCACCTGTTCCCACACCTCTGCGGGTCCGGGCACGGCCCCGAGCGAGGTTTGAACCTTGGGTGCGAGGGCGCCCCAAGCGGCCAAAAACAGAACGATGGCCAAAACCGGCACACCGGCCAGACGCCAGATATCTTTGATTTGCGCCTTGGGGTTATCACCGGCGGCGGCGCGCAGGATGGGGGTCACCCAGCCAAGGCCAAGCACGATGAGATAGGCGTCGGCCTTGTTGATACGCGTAAAACGGCGGGCGCGGCGGGCTTCGGCCTCAAGTTGGGAGGGGTCGATAGCTGTCATTTCGGAGGGTCCTTTGGCGGGAAGAAAAGATCACCTGCCCCGCGCGGCCACGGGGCAGGTAAGTGCGGCTCTAGCCTTGGATTTCGTTGTCGATGATTATCTGATCGCCCTTGAGCCCGATGGGCAGGCTTTGCAGATAGGCGTTGGGCGCGCGGCCGTCATAGGCGATGCCGTCGATGATATCTTCGGCGGGGGTCGGTGCCTTGAACCCGTCGCTGTCCCACGGGAAGTCGGCCTCATTCGCCATGCCATCGTCCACCAACATGCGCGCAGCCTGGAGGTAGATATCGGGGCGGTAGACGGATTTTGCGGTGTCCATGAACCATTCGTCGGACTTTGGCTCAGCGATTTGGCCCCAACGGCGCATTTGGGTCAGGTACCAGATCGCGTCGGAATAGAACGGGTAGGTCGCGTTGTAGCGGAAGAACACGTTAAAGTCCGGTTGGGGCCGCGTGTCGCCTTTTTCGAACTCAAAGAACCCGGTCATGGAGTTGGCGATCACGTCGTAATCCGCGCCCACGTATTCCGAGCGGGACAGAATTTCGACGGCGTCAGGGCGGTTTGCGTTGTCGTTTTCATCCAGCCAGATGGCCGCGCGGATCAGCGCTTTGGTCAATGCGATGGTGGTGTTTGGATTTTCCTCAGAGAATTCCTTGGTGATGCCAAAGACCTTCTCGGGGTTGTTTTTCCACAGCTGATAATCGGTGATGACCGGCACGCCGATGCCTTTGAACACGGCCTGCTGGTTCCACGGCTCACCCACGCAGTAGCCAAAGATCGTGCCGGCCTCCATCGTGGCGGGCATTTGTGGTGGGGGTGTCACGGACAGCAGGACATCTGCGCCGATCTGGCCTGTCACGTCGTCGGGCGAGTAGTAGCCCGGCTCCAACCCACCGGCGGCAAGCCAGTAGCGCAGTTCGTAGTTGTGGGTCGAAACGGGGAACACCATACCCATGTTGAAGGGGATGCCTTGGTCCTGATAATCCTCAACCACGGGCTTGAGAGCGGCTGCCGAAATGGGGTGCTGCGGGCGGCCATCAGCCATCGACGGGATGTTGGGGCGCATCTGGTCCCAAATCTCATTTGAGACGGTGATCGCATTGCCGTTCAAATCCATGGAGAACGGCGTGATGATGTGGGCTTGCGTGCCGTAGCCGATGGTCGCGGCCAATGGCTGGCCGGCCAGCATGTGTGCGCCGTCCAATTGGCCGGAAATGACCCCGTCCAACAGGACCTTCCAGTTGGCCTGCGCCTCTAGGGTGACGAACAGGCCTTCGTCCTCAAAGTAACCGTTTTCATAGGCCACAGCGAGCGGCGCCATGTCGGTTAGCTTGATGAAACCAAACGTTAATTCATCTTTTTCTAACTCAAGGAAATCAGCGACCGCCGCAGACGCCATGAGCGACGCCGCGATGGAAAGGGAAAGGAGTGACTTCATGGGGCTATGTCCTTTGTCTGTGTCCGTCCGGGAGGAGGCCGGAAATAAAAAAAGCCGCGTGTAAAACGCAACGGGGGAGGATCCGTCGGCTTACAAGCGGCTTTGCTTTATGTTTGTGGCGCCTGCGTCGGGGCCACTGAAACTGTCTACGGACACCGTTGCCCGTACGTTATTGATGTCAGATGGACCTGATTTGACGCAAGGGGAGCGCGTGAAAGGAGCCAGTTTGTCACGCTGCAATGCAGCATGTGCATAGAATTTGATCAGTTCTCTGGGGTGAAATCGAAAATTTTATCATCAAAGAAAGCGTCCGGGCCCAAAATCATATGACCGCGGGTTGAGGCGACGGCCGTGGCGTGGCGCATGATTCCTTCGACTTTTTCTGACCCACCCGGAAGGTCCGCGCCCACGGGGCCTAGAACATCGCGATAGATATCAGAGCGAAAACAAGCCTTTGCGCGCTGGATGCCATGAGCATCGGCCCCAAGGTGCTGCGCGATCCAAGCCGCCTGCGACCGCCATGGGAAATGTGCGGCCTGCGAATCGAACAATAAGAAGCGGTCCACGTGGGCAGGCGAATGATTTACGCCCGGTGTAATTTGCCCGGTGATTGCGGGATCAATCAATTCTGCGGGAAGGTTAAGATGCTCGCTCCGCGCGAGGATTTCCACCGCCAGCGGCTTGTTGCGCGGCGTGTCCAACCATTTGGCCGCCGCATAGACCGCACGCATCAAGTGCCGGACCTTGGCCGGGTTTTCCGCGACCCAATCGTGCCGCGCGGCCAGCACTTTTTCCGGGGCAAAGGCCCAAGTGGCGCTGCCCGGCAGGACCAGTTGCGCCACGCCGCGCGCGACGGCCGCACTGCCCCACGGCTCACCCACCCAAAAGGCATCGATAAAACCATCCGCAATGGCATCGGCCATGCGCGCGGGCGGGACCGTGATAATCTCAACCTTTGGGGAGGGCTGGTTGCGCAGGAAATACTCAAGCAACAACCGGTGCATGGAGTAATGGAACGGCACCCCCACGCGCAATTTGTCAGTCTTGAGCGCGGCTAGCCCCGCCGCAACGCTGCGCGCATCGCCAAAGGTCGCGCCAAGCTGATCTGCGATGGCGTTTGAGACACCAAAAATCGTCCCGTTTACGGACAAAACCATCAGCGCGTCGATTTCACCGGGCAAACCGCCCAAGCCCAACGACATCGCGATTGGCATTGGCGACAACAGGTGTGCTGCATCCAAATGGCCCAGCGCCAGCATATCGCGCGTTGCGGACCATGACGGTTGCGCGACCAGTTCAAGCGCGATGCCTTCGTCCTCGGCAAAGCCCAGCTCTTTGGCCACAATCAACGGCGCGCAATCGACCAACGGCACGTAGCCACACGTGAGGACCGTCAAGCTCATCCCAACAAATCCGCAGCCGTCACGAGTGCCTGGGCCACATCAATCACCTTGCGCCCCTGATCCATCGCGGTTTTGCGCAGCAGTTGATACGCTTCATCCTCGCTTAGGGCGCGTTGGCGCATGAGGATCCCCTTGGCACGGTCAATCGTTTTGCGGTCACCCAGCGCGCGTTTGGCGGCATCCAGCTCCGACTGCATTTGGCGCATGATCTGAAACCGCGCGATGGCCGTTTCGAGCACCGAGCGAATGCGGTTCATCTGCAACCCATCGACGACATAGGCACTGACGCCTGCCGCAAGGGCGGCCTGTGTCAGCCCCTCATCCGTGCGATCCACAAACAGAGCCACAGGGCGTTCGCGGCTTTCGGTGGCGACGGCGATCTGCTCAAGCGTGTCGCGGTCAGGATTGGCCAAATCGATCAACACGATGTCGGGGGTATGGGCCGCGATCTCACGCTCTAGCCGTGAGGTATTTCCGATGGCCCGCGCGTTGGGCCACCCCGCTTCCACCAGCGCATCAATGATATTGCGCGCACGCTCCTGATCTTGCTCAACCACCAATATCCGGAGGGTGCGGTCGATCATTTACACCAACACCTCTTGGTACAATTCATCCCGTGTCAGCGCGTCGGCGCGTTTGTCGAACACGACCTCGCCCCGGTTCATGACCGTGAATGTCGCCCCCAGATCGAAGGCGAAATCGAAGAACTGCTCCACCAGAACGATGGCCATATCACCCTGATCGCAGAGGATTTTGATGACGTTACCGATCTGTTTGATGATGTTGGGCTGAATGCCCTCGGTCGGTTCATCTAGCAGCAAAACGCGTGGCTTTGTGATCAGGGCGCGGGCGATGGCCAACTGCTGTTGCTGACCGCCGGACAGATCGCCGCCGCGCCGATCAGTCATTTCCTTGAGGACCGGAAACAAATCATAAATCTGCTCGGGCACGTAGTGTTGCGCCTTGGGTAGGCATGCAAATCCGCTTTCGAGGTTTTCCAGAACGGTCATCATCGGAAAGATTTCGCGCCCCTGTGGGACATAAGCGATGCCCGCGCGCGCGGCATCAAATGCCGATGGATGGTTCAGCACATCCCCGTCCAGCGCGATGCTGCCGTCCGCATAAGGATGCCGCCCGGCAATGGCCTTGAGGAGCGAAGTTTTCCCCACCCCGTTGGTGCCCATTACGCAAGTGACCTCGCCCACTTGGGCGCTGAGGTTCACGCCGTGAAGGATTTGGCTTTGCCCGTATTTCAGGGTCAGGTCTTTGATTTCCAGCATCTTATCGCCCCAGATAGACGTCGATAACGTCTTGGTTTTGCGTGACATGATCGAGCGAGCCTTCGGCAAGGACCGAGCCTTGGTGCAGCACGGTGACCTTGCATTCCAACCGCCGCACGAATTCCATATCGTGTTCGACCACGATGACGGCGCGGGTTTTGGCGGCGCGTTTCAACAAATCGGTCGTATGCTCACGCTCGGCAGGGGTCATCCCGGCGGCGGGTTCATCGACCAGCAAAAGCCGCGGGTCTTGCGCCAGCAGCATCCCGATTTCGAGCCACTGCTTTTGCCCGTGGCTCAGCGCGCCAGAGGTTTTGTCGAGAACATCGGTTAGCCCGATTTCATCACTGATTTCCAACACCCGGGCCTCGGAATTGTCGGCCTTGCGCTTGAACAACAGATCAAAGGGGCCGCGCGGGTTTTTCAGTGCCATCGTGATGTTTTCGCGCACGGTCTGTGCCTCAAACACGGTCGGTTTTTGAAATTTACGACCGATACCGGCCTGCGCAATCTCGCTTTCGGACATTTTGAGCAGGGATTGGGACATCTCTCCCCAGAGGACTTTGCCCTCATCGGGGCGGGTTTTTCCGGTGACGATATCCATGAACGTCGTCTTACCCGCGCCATTGGGTCCGATCACGGCGCGCAGCTCTGGCTCTCCGATCTGGAGAGAGAGGTTGTTGATCGCCCGGAACCCGTCAAACGTAACCGAGACGCCAGAAACTTCGAGAAGTGAGGCCATTAGACGTCCCCTTTCTTACGCAAGGTGAGCAGGTCGATGAGCCCGCCAATGCCCTTGGGGGCGAACAATGTGACGACGACAAAGGTAAAGCCCAGCAGGACCAGCCACCAATCCGTCCACTGGATCGTGTAGAACCCAAGGTTGATGTTAGGCGCGCCGCCCCCGGTGAACCACGACGACATAAGCGAGACGACCGCCGCACCGATGACCGCACCGTAAAGCCGCCCGCGTCCGCCAATAGCCACCCAAACCGCCAGATAGATCGACGCAATCGGCGCGATTTCGGCGGGGTTAATGATGCCCGCCTGCGGGTAATAAAGCGCACCCGCAATGCCCGCGACCATCGCCGTAAGGGTGAACACGAACAGTTTGTAGCCTTCGACGTGGTAGCCAAGAAACCGCACGCGCGCCTCATTATCGCGGATGGCGCGGATAACTGAACCGAGCTTGCCGGAGGTGATCCACGCAAACAGCACATAGCCCGCGCCCAGCGCAAAGGCCGAGGCCCAGAAGAACCAAAGCGACAGCATGGCTTGGGGCACATCATCTAGGCCGGGGATGTTTTGCAGCCCCGAAAGCCCGTTGTTGCCCCGCAGCCCCGTGTCGTTCTGAAAGAAGTAGAGCGCGAGCGCCAGCGTCATGGCCTGTGTCAGGATCGACAAGTAAACACCGGTCACGCGGCTACGGAACGCCAGCCAGCCAAAGACTAACGCCAAGAGCCCGGGCACCAGCACCACCGCCAGCAATTGCAGTGTCAGCGAATGGGACAGCGTCCAGATCACCGGAAACTCAGAGGACCCCACTACGCCGAAAATCTGTGTGCCGACGGCTTGTGTGATCTCCTCCGGGGTGGGTGGAATGACCGCCCCCGAGAGGCTTTCGACCACGATATCCTCGGTCCGGGCGTACATCAGCCACATCCCAATCGCGTAGCCGCCAATCCCGAAGAACGCGAAGTGGCCCAGCGACAGGATCCCGCAATAACCCCAGACAACATCCATCGCGATGGCCACCAGGCACAGGCACAGGGTCTTGCCCAGGGTTTTCAGGAATGAGGTTGAGATCACGGCAGAGCCCGTCGCCTCGGACATGATTGTCACGACGACTGTGAACACAGCCAAACCCAGCAAGAACCACAGAACCGACGGGTTTTTTCCAATAAACGTGCGCTCCATCAGTCGTCTCCCGCGGCGCGGCCCTTGAGGGCGACAATGCCCCTAGGCCGGAATTGAATGAACAAGATCACCAGAAGGATCATGTAGGTTTGTGCGGCCAGCGTGTTGGACGGGTTGAGCCATTCGATGCCCTTTTGGCCGAAACCAATCAGCGTGGCCCCTGCAAGTGTACCCCACACGTTGCCCACGCCGCCCACGACAACGGTCATAAAGCTTTGGACGATGTAGTCGGCGCCCATCTCGGAGGTGACTTTGGCGTATAGCCCAATCGCCACCCCTGCGATGCCTGCGATGCCTGAACCAAGGCCAAAGGTCATCATATTGATCCGGTCCGGATTGATGCCCATGCTTGACGCCATTCCAGGGTTTTGGGTGACGGCGCGGACCTCTAGGCCGAGGCGCGTGCGTTTGAGAATAAACAAGATCAGCCCAAGGAAGATGAACGCCAGCACAAAGATCGCGATGCGAATATAGCTGATCTGCACCACATCATTCAGCACCCACGCCCCAGCCAGCCAATCGGGGGACGTCAGAGGACGGGCCTGTGTGCCAAAGATATTCTTGGCCAGCTGTTGCAGCGCGATTGAGATACCAAAGGTCGCGAGCAACGTTTCAAGCGGGCGGTGGTACAGATGCCGGATGACCAATCGCTCCATCAGGACCCCGGCCCCGAATGTCACCGCAAAGGCCAGCGGCAGGGCCACAAGGATGGAAACGGTGTAGTTGGGGATGAACTGCTGCACCACAAAGCCGGTGTAGGCCCCCATCATGATAAATTCACCGTGGGCCATGTTGATGACCTTCATCACGCCGAACGTGATGGCCAGCCCGATAGCCGCGAGGAAAAAGATGGACGCCAGCGACAGCGCATCCAGCGTCAGGTCGACGAAGGTGGCGCGCCCAACGCGGGCCTCGACCTCGGCCAAGGCGGCCTCGGCAGCGGCGGTCACGGTGGCGTCGTCTTCGTCGTACAGCGTGTAGAAGACATGCGCATCAATGGCTGAGTCGCGATAGGCTGCGGTGATCAGTTCAGGTGCGAGATCAGCCGCTGCGAGGGCCGCATAAGCCTGTTCGCGCGCCGGGATCGTGTTGAGTTGAGCAAGGGGCACTCCACCAACGCGGCCTGCATCGATGTTCGCCTCTAGGACGGCGCGAATTTCGCTCGCGGTTTGACGGGGGGGCGCAAGCTTGGCGGCCACCAGTTCGGCATATGCCGCCTCGGGGTCCTGCATGGGATCGCGCAACGCGGCAATGTTGCCTGCGGGTTCCTGTGTTGCGACGCCATCCTTGGTCGTCAGGATTTGGTTCAGCACTGCGCGGGTTTCGACGGAAATATCGCCCGAAAGCCCTTTGATCGCGGCGATACGCTCCGCCGGGTCATCCGAGAACCTAGCGGCCAAAAAGTTGGCGAGTTGCTCTTTGCGGGCGCGTAAATCGGGGTCGGTTTCCCCCGCGATGGAGGCCCGCAGGGGCGCGAGTTGCTCTGCCGTGCCGCGCCGGGCGATGCTGTCAACGGCCGCTTGGCGGCGCGAAATTTCGGGGTCGGACAGCTGGAATTGCACAAGAGCCGTGCCAATCGCCCGGCGCACACCGCCATTGGGGCGCACTTGGGAAAAGGCCTCTTTCGCGCCACTGAGGGCTGCGCCGGTATCGACGTCCTTAAGGGTCAGCGTCTCGCCTTCGTCCGTGACGATAAAGAACAAACCATCATCGCGCTGCCAAACGTTGCGTTCAGCCCATTGCTCAAGAAAGGGGGTGGCTTGGGGAAGTCCGGATGCCACAAGGTCATCCAAAACGATGGCGACACCGCGTCGAGAGGGTTTTGCGACCTCATCTACGTGGGTCTGAAGTATACCCTGCAAAGTCTGTGCGTGCGCTGTGAAGCTCCCGCATAAAACAAGCAAAGTTGCAAAAATTAGGCGGCGCATAGATAGGGGCTTTCCGTTTTTATTGGAAACCCGGGCGCGGTGAAGGGAGGCCGCCGCGCCCGGATCTCAGAGGTGTTTAGTAGTTGGAGGTCAACTGAACGCAGGTTTCAGTTTCGGTGTTGAACATCCCGCACTTCAGCTTTTGCCAATCGGAGGTCAGGACAGCGGATTCCGGCAAGAAGTCGGTCCACGCATCGCCCGGCACTTCAGCCGTTTGGGAAATGATGTCGAACTGACCATCAGCCGTGATTTCACCAATCAGGACAGGCTTCGCTAGGTGGTGGTTGGGCAGCATCACGGATGTCCCGCCCGTCAGGTTCGGGAACTCTTGGCCATACATCGCCTCACGCACGGCATCGACGTCAGTTGTGCCGGCCTCTGTGACCGCATTCACCCACATGTTGAAGCCGATGTAATGGGCCTCCATTGGGTCGTTGGTCACACGCTCTTCGCCCGCAAAGGCTTTCCACGCTTTGATGAACTCAGCGTTGACCGGCGTGTCGGCGGATTGGAAGTAGTTCCATGCCGCGAGGTGGCCGACGAGGTTGGTTGTGTCGAGGCCCGACAGCTCTTCCTCCCCTACGGAGAAGGCAACGACAGGAATGTCGTCAGCCGAAACGCCCGCAGCCGCCAGTTCTTTGTAGAAACCGATGTTTGCGTCGCCATTGATGGTCGAAATCACGCCGACCTGCTTGCCATCTTCGCCCAGTGCAACAACGTCGGCCACGATGGTCGCCCAGTCGGAGTGACCGAACGGCGTGTAGTTCACAAAGATATCGCTCTCGGCGATGCCGTTATCCTGTAGGTATTGGTTCAGGATGTTATTGGTCGTGCGGGGATAGACGTAGTCGGTGCCCAGCAGCGCGAATTTCTCAACGCCCAGTTCTTCGAGGAAGTAATCCACCGCAGGGATCGCCTGCTGGTTGGGCGCGGCCCCGGTGTAGAAGACGTTTTTCGAGCTTTCTTCGCCCTCATACTGGACGGGGTAGAACATCAGGCCGTTCAGTTCCTCTAGCACGGGCAGGGCGGATTTACGCGACACGGACGTCCAGGAGCCAAAGATCACGTCCACCTCGTTGACGGTCAGCAGCTCACGCGCTTTTTCCGCGAACAGCGGCCAGTCGGAAGCCGGATCGACGACGACGGCTTCGATCTCACATCCCAGTACACCACCTGCGGCGTTCTGCTTTTCGATAAGCATCAGCATCGTGTCTTTGAGCGTGGTTTCAGAAATCGCCATCGTGCCCGAGAGGGAGTGCAATACACCCACTTTGACAGGGTCTGCGCATTCGGCGTGCGCGGCAGTGGCGGTGAGGGCAATCGCCGACAAAGATGTCAGCAAAGATTTACGAATGGTCAAAGGTCAGTTCCCTATCTGAACTGCGCGCGCAGCCCTCCTGTTGGATGGGCATTTCTGAGACAGCATGCTATCTCGGGCGGGCAGCGTTTAACGTTGTAGCCATGCGGGGGTGTGTATCTGCCAGGATCCCCCCCGTGTGGCGCTCTTCCCACCGCAGCAGCGGGACAGGGAGACCATCCAAAGAAGCGCGCAGAACTGCCACCTTCGGGACGTCATTAAGGGCGCCGGTTGAGGCACATGCCCAAAAGTTCGCCGAATTTCTGTGCATTCGCCTATAATTGAGGCGGCTTGATGTGCTGGTGGTTTTCTGACCTGCCGAGTCGACGTTTTCATCGCACACATCGGGTCGGGCAAACGCTGGATAAGTAGGAGGCGCGTCATTAACTGGGCGGTGTGGGAATGCGGGCCGATGGATGCATTGGCTCGAAACGCGAGGCACGCAGGTTTCGCTGAATGAACGGCAGAACACGGTAGAATTAAAGCACCTCGGTTGTGCACAAAGGCCAAGAAACAAGGTAACTTCGCTTCTTGCAGTCCCTCTTATTGCCCGCTAAATCATCGCCAGTGGCCGCTGTAGCTCAGATGGTAGAGCACGTCATTCGTAATGATGGGGTCGTAGGTTCGAGTCCTATCAGCGGCACCAATTGAAAAAATGACCTATACCTTACAGATCATTATACATTCACCCCAATTTTACCCGCTCGGCATACCACCTTTCGATGGTCCCTCAGTCCTGAGAGTTTCCTGAGCTTGTAGTACCCTTTCATCAACATAGCAGTGGTCTCTGGCGTCATTGTTGTAATGCTTTTGATGGACGTTCTGCGTTTGATTAAGTCACTGGCCATCACTTAAGTTCAGCAAGCATTAGACTTGAGCCCCTCATGATCCTGCGGTGCAGCCCGCTGCAACTGTTCCTGCAACGGGAATAACTTTGCTCCGCAAATGGAAGGATCGACGATAGCGGAGACACTAGAGAAGCCGGAAGTACTCGTATTGAAGCTGCCGTGAGGTGAAGTTTGCCACCGTTAAAGAATGTCCGCCACAAAGGCGTGCGCCAAATCAGCCTTATGCAGCAGACGATTTTCGACGGCGTATTTTTGAGGCTGGAGTGCGGCCTAATCGCAAAACACTGACATCTGAGAAGTCATTGCGCGCGTCCATGCTGTTGGACGCGCCGCATGAGCGAGCCATCACCCGCCCACTATCGCGCAACAAGCTGATCCAGCTTCGACGCGTCGCTGCGCAAAAGAGGGGCCCTGCTGATCTGAAGCGAACTGGACATGACCTTTAGCTCTTTTCGGTCATTAGTTCCGGTGACCTTGTGCTTTCTCCGACTTACCCAGCCAGAAAGGCATAGCATCCCGCAATCCATTCAATTCGACGTTCCAATCGTTGCGTCACGCACAAATTCTGCGGGGGTCGGTGAGAAATTGGTAAACACGCTGAATACAGCTGAAATTTCCTCATTCAAGCTATCGGCAATGTAGATCAAATCGTCTTCGGCCATCTTGAACTCTTTGGCCGCAAACAACGACTGCGGAGAGGATAAATCGATGTTGAAGATTGCAGGGACCGGGTCAGAGCCAAAAGTGGTTGCATCAATGCCCAGCTCTGTGGCCGCCTGAGACGAAATTTCACGATAGATAAACACACCGCTTTTGTCAGCGCGTCTATTCAACAGACCACCGGCGAGCCCGAGTGCTTCCGCAAGGCTAAGAGAAGGTACATCATAGGTAATCGTTGTGTTTTGCCCACCCGCCCCAAGAACTGTGAGACGGCGCGCGGGAGGTTCAATGGAAATCACATCACCATGTCGGACATGGATATTGTACCGTGGCGTTTCATAGACACGGTTCAGTTGCGTTCGACCCGTTTGACCATTGCGACTGTAAGAAATCTCTAGATTCTCAGACTGACCATCTGGCCCACCAGCTTCTGCAAGGATTTCCACCAAATGGGTATTATTCTGTGTGATCGAATACGTGCCAGGATTGACGACAGCACCCAAGATCGCGACCCGTGCGCTGCGTCGTTCTGCAATCCGAACAATGACTGAGGGATCTATCAACACCTCCCCTAGCCGACGTTCGAGAAAACGCTCAAATGCCTGAGGTGATTGGCCTTCGGCGCGGACACGACCCAGCGGTGGTACGCTGATCATTCCGTCAGAGCCAACTTCCTGTGCCGGCAAGGCCGTTGTTGAAATCGGAGATAAGGTTGAATTCGTCAGGTCAATGAATCCAGCTTCGCTTGTAGAGACAACGGATACTTCCAAAATATCGCTGCGGCCAATTATGACAGGGCTAGCCCCAACATCCTGGATGAAACTACGGACTTGTGATTTTTCGAGCCACTCTGTTGCCGTTTTTGCTGAACGAGTGCTGACAGGAACGACAGCAAATTGGCTGACTTGTTCTTGTTCGGCGACGACAGCCTTATCATTCGTTAGAATATCTTGTGTGCGGGGGCCACTGCCGGCACACCCCGTCAATATAGTTGCAATCATCAAGCCTGAAATGTAGCGCATGAAAATATCACTCAAATTATTTATTCCACACAGCACTTTTTAGACTAATTTTTCAATTACCTGTAAAATTTAATTCAGAGGTGTCGCATCAAAGTCACTTCCCATCAAACTGCTTAAAGCCATCACATGAGAATCCTCGGCTATCAGCTCGCCCAATGAGAATCGGGGTTTCTACTGATAAGCCTGCTGCGCGAATATCTACTACGGCTAATTTTTAATCATACTGACCGGCTCGAGGGGGTAATTTTTCTTGCAAATGGTGTTTGCACTAGATTGAACGCGTTAACCTATTAACCTATTATTAGGTTTTGTTACGATTGAATTAGGTTGATAAGAATGCGCCAGTACCTGGATATTGAGCACTACAGAGAGTTTCGCGTCGGAAGCCCAGTGCTTAGTCTGGAAAGCTATACTATCCATGAGCTCATTAAGAAAAATGAGCCCGAGATATCGAGCAAATTCCGTACATTCAAAGTCATATTGGATTATACCTGTGCACTGATCGCACTGCCTACGATCGCCTTCATTGCGATTATTCTGCTTATTCTGAACCCCTTCTTCAATCGAGGGCCTCTGTTTTTTCGCCAATCCCGCGTAGGTCAGTTCGGCCGCACATTCCGTATGTGGAAGTTTCGCACCATGCTGCCCGCAAAGGACGAGGTACGCGCACCCAATGCCGCTGTAGAAGAAAATCGGATAACACCTTTGGGGCGTTTTTTGCGCAAGACACGTATTGATGAAATTCCGAATCTCCTCAACGTTCTCACTGGAGAGATGAGCGTTATTGGTCCACGCCCTGATGCGGCAAGTCATGTTGAATATTATGCGCCACGCGTACACGGTTACGCAGATCGTCACCGCGTCAAACCGGGTATCACGGGATTGGCACAGGTTGAGCAGGGTTATGTTGAGAGCGAAGACGCAACGGCCATAAAGACAATGTATGACAACCTGTACGTAGAACGTATGTGCGGACGTCTCGATATTTATATTATGTTGAGGACGTTTCGTGTTATGCGGACCGGGTTCGGCGCCAAGTAGTTGGTATTTAGATTGAAATGTGTTATTAATAAGCGACTTGGAGCGCAGTTATGAAATCGATTAAAAAAATCCTTATGGCAGCAGCATTTGTAGCGTCTTCGACACTACCATCGGCGGCGATAACAAACGCAGAAGTTCTTGATGCGATGAATCTGCGCATTGCTGAAATTTCGCAGCAAATGGCTGCGGTGCAGTTAGAGATTTCTGCCGCGACCAATCCAGCGGATCAAGCTGTCCTCTTGCGCGAGTTGCAGGTTTTGAATGTACGTCGGGGTCAGCTGAGATCACTGTCGCGAATTGTTCCTCGTTATAATGAGCGGTTTCTTGTGAGGATCGTTACTCATTTTGACCTCGATGTAAGCGTCGCCTAAGGCAACTTCACATCGTTAGACTGTCCGCATTTGCAAACGGCTGTAGGTGCGGCAGCGTTTCGGCGTGAAATCGAAAGGCGCCTTTGTCGAACCTGTGCAGCGCTTCAAAGTCACGCTGAATCGCTAGCGTATCGATATCGGAAAGTATGACGGGTTCGATATCTGGTGTTGTCAGAACGCCGATCAGTGCGATCCGTGTATCCGCCAACACGCGATTATTGGGCGCCAATTTCCAAGATTTTCGGAGCGCATCAATCGCTAGCTCATTGTCAGCGATCCGAGCATATCCCCAGCCAAGCGATGCCCACGCATACGCGTTCCCCGGGTCAAGCCGCACGGAAGTTTTCAACGCTTCAATCGCCATAAGAGCACGCTGCTCTGCCAGTGCTGGATCCGCCAATTCGTCGCGAGCCTCGGTATCACCCGACACCAATGCGTCTGCTGCTAAAAACCCGTATCCGCGTTGAAAGGCATAGGCACCTTTGTCGTACATGGCCGTGTTGGCCGCGACGCGCCAATCGCCCAACACTGTCTCTCGTCGCGCATCCGGATCAAAAGCGGGCGTTTCCGATAGCGTCACGATGATAGACGCTCCCGATAACAACAGGAGCGCCAAAGACAGTAATTTCATCTACTCTCAGGACTTCTTAGATTTTCTGCGCAAGGCAATCAGCAGCAAGCCACCACCGGCAAGCAATGGAAACGATGCCGGAAGCGGGATCGGGGATACGGTTTGGAGTTCGATCTCGATGCCTGTTACGTTACCCGCCGTGTCGAAGCGCAAAAAGTTAAAGCCAGGCTCCGGAGTGATATCAATGATATTCGGATCGGCAATAGATGCGCTGGCCCCCGTTGTGAGCAAGACGAAGTCAAAGGATTCGAGAACGCTACCAGTGGACAGGTCAACGGTAGCTTCGGCAATCAAGAATTCTGGCTGTGTCCACGTCTGAGAAATTCCGCCCAAGTCCAAGCTCAGTTGTAGCGTAGACGGAAACAGATTGAAGGCAGCGCCGAATGTATCGAAGGAAACGACAGAAGAACCGAATCCGTTCGGCACAGCATCGAGAGTGTCATAGGAAAAAGACAACGTACCGGCCTGATTAACCGGATCCACGTATAATGTATCTTGGCTGAGTGTGGATGTGTTGAAGTTAGATGTTACGAAGACATCCAATGCCCCTGTGACAGTTGCTGCTGAAAGGGGGCTAGCCAATGTGACGGCGGTTGCGCCGATTGCCAGTAAACTCTTGATCATGTTTCAATACCCAAACTTAATTACAACGCTTAACGCTAATGCTTTGTATTAATATATTCTTAACTTCTTAATTTAGCCAGTATTATCCGCAGCACTAGAAATCATATATGTATAGTTTCTACATCAAGTATAGTCAGCCATAAATTCTATGATTGTTAGCCGTAATAATCTTTATACCGCCCCTTGTAATAGCTGTATCCCTCATAGGAATACCGACTAGCTTTCTCTTCATTGATCAGGGTCATGACAACACCGGCGAGCGGAGCATCGATCGACTTAAGCTCCTTGAGCCCCTCCATCACGGCCCCACGGGGAGTGCTGTCCCAGCGCACTGCATAGACAACCGCATCCGCTAGCTTGGAGATAATCCGGGCATCGGTCACCACCAACGTTGGTGGTGTATCCAGGATCACCAAATCATATTCTTGCGACAGCTCTTCGATCAGTTCTTCAAACTTCTTGGACGACAAAATGTCAGCGGCATTGATGTTTTTGTTCCGCTCCCCGCTGCGTGTCATCAGAACGTGCAGCCCCGACTCTGGATCTTTGAAGACCGCATCTTCAATCTCCGTCGTGCCCTCGAGAACTGAGATTAAGCCGGGCTGACCATCCGCTGCGTTCAACAGCCGTGCAAGCGCGGGCAGGCGTAAATCGCAATCGACAATAATGGCGGATTTCCCCATCTGCCGGCTGGTCATAGCTATGAGCATGGATGAAGTCGACTTCCCTTCCCGCGGCACGGATGACGTGAACATCACCACTTTGGGCGGTTTGTCGATGTTGGAAAATAGGATGCTTGTGCGCAGGTTTCGAATGGATTCCGCGAGCGAAGAAGACGGTTTTTCCCTAAAATGCTTAATGATATCGCTGCGCTTCATACGCGATCCGATAGCAGGCAGAACGCCCAGAACATTTTCCCCGCTCAAGTCTTCTAGCTGGTTTGGTGAGCGGAATGTGTTGTTGAGGCGATCTAGCAAAAAGACAAGGCCAACTCCGACGATACCACCCAAGAGGACCGCTATCATAAGTGCGCGGCGCTTGACCTGTCCTTCCGGAAAAAGGGGTTGTTCTGCTGGCGACAGAACCCGTGCGTCTGCTTCTTGCAGGTCTTCTTGTTCAGATGTCTCCTGCAAGCGACCTAGGAAGTTTTCATACAGAACCCGGCTGGCTTCTGCCTCGCGGTCCAGCTGGCGCAACTGCACCTGATTGCGCGATTGCTCTAACGCCTTTTGCTCCAGGCGACGGACCTCATCCATCAGGGAGGCTTCCTGAGCCTGTGCGGCTTTTAGATCAATTTCAGACGCGGACACGATGCGCCCCGCTTCGGCAGAGATGTTACGCTGCACTTCAGTGAGTTGTTGCTCAAGACGCACAAGTGCAGGGTGTCCTGCCCGCACTGTTCCTTCTAGCGCCACGCGTTGTGCCAGCAGTTCGTCTTGCTGTTGGCGGTAGCGTTGTATCAGGGCTGAGGCACGAAACTCTGAAATTGCACCTAAATCGCGGTCGTTCTCGACCGCATCGGTAAGGCGATTGTAAAGCGCCTCTAGGCGGGACCCGTTTGCCCGTGCCGTGGCCAATGATGCGTTCAAAGCTTCTAGCTGTTGCTGTGTAACCTCCAGTGTCTGTCCGGTTTCGTCCGACAATTCGGACCGTGCTGCCTCGACGTTTTCTTCTGCCGTTTGCACCCGGAGCCGCAGCTCTTCTACGCGCGTGCTGAGCCATGACGTCGCCGCGCGGGTGGCTTCGAGTTTTGCCTCAAGTTGGTCCACGATGTATTGCTCTGCGATCGTGTTGACGACTTGTGCCGCCGTGCGTGGGTTATCGGAGACATAGGAAATCTGGATCACACGGCTCCGACCAACCGGCTGTAAGCTTAACCCGGCAAGCACATTATTAATAACCTCAAGACGCTCACGCCGTGCGGCCTCGATCGGGTCGGGTTCTGGCGGCGGGGGCGAGATCAAGCCGATGTTCATGGCTAGATCTGTCACCTCAGGAGGTATGGCGACGATGTCATTAATGCGGTCTAGAATGGTTGGCTCAGGAATGCGCAGAACCGGATTAAACTCTGGGTTTTGATCGAGTCGTAACTCTTCGATCACCCGCTCAATCAGATTGGTGGAACGCAACACCTCAACCTGATCTTCCAGTGCACTTGCGTCAAACTGCTGATTAACCAGAACCTCTTCGATATTCACGACGTTGGTCTGTTGGATATCAAACATGACCTTTGCGGATGCACGGTAGGTTGGCTCCATTTGTGATACAGCGAGAAACCCAAACACCGATGCAATAATCGTGCATATGACAACGATCCACTTACCGCGCCACAAGGTTGTAAACAGGCTGCGCAAATCAATGGTATCATCATCAGCTTCGTATGCAGGCGGTTGCTGCACCATCTGCACGGGGTAGGAAGCCTGCTCTAATCTATTCAGCTTCAATGCCTTGACCTTTCAACACGGTCGACCATTACAATCAAAATTAAATTCACAATAAACTGCGTCTAAACTAAGGAAAAAATCGTCAAAAGAAAAGCTGTTACTCTGATCGGGTAGATCACAAGTAATTTAGTCGCGGCATATCATATTCACAAATTGCCCTAGGCAACAGGTATAAATATCAAACTGAGATAATTCGAGCTTCAGGCACAATTTTTATTCCAATGCATCCGCATTAATTTATCGATTTCGGCGGCGCACTTTTTCAGGTTTCATCACTGCATCTACTTCGGCACGCGTGAAACTTTGTGTAAATCCCAATGCCAAAATGACAGCAAAAAGTGCGGCTGTGGCAGGCATTTGCAAGCTGAAATCAAACCCAGAATGCAGCGCGGCCGTGGCGATACATCCCAGTGCAAAGCAAGGAAACACACGGTTATCCCGGCGTCGGATCGTACCCCGCCAGATTTGCCAAGTCAGCAGAGCGTGTGCAAGCAGCATGGCACCCGTGGCTGGCAGGCCAAGTCCAAAGGCCAGTTCCAGATAGGTACTGTGAGCGCGCACCCATTCGCCAGAGGCGCCTTCCAAGGGGATATAAGGGCGGAAAGCTTCGTGAAACGCACCGATCCCGTGCCCTAGGAGTGGGCGATCAAGAATACCCTCGATCATCGCAGGGTAGACGGTAAAACGTCCTTCAGTGGCATCTGTGGCGATCAAACGTTCCAACAAGCCCGTCGCACTGGTGGCCCCAATGAAGATCAGGACCACAAGAATCACAAGCGGCAAAACAAGGTTGCCGCTACGGTGTTTGTCACTTCGGCCCCAAGCCAACAAAAACACGGCTAGGCCGAACACTGCGGCCCCGCCTCCTGCACGGGATTGGGTCAAAGATAGCGCCCCTAGGCATATCAGCGCCCCTAACGCGTAGATCCATCCGCCGGTAAAGAACGCCTCGAGGCGGCGACGCACGTCATCGTCGCTTTGCCCCGTGACGTGCAAATAGGCCGAGATATTCGCCAGTACGCCAAATGCGGCATAAGTGGCATAGTTGTTCCGGTTCACAAAGCTCGCTTGCACGATGCCGCTATTGGTAAAGTCTCCAAGGATCGGATTTGTGCCCGTTGCAAAGGCATAAAGGCCATACCCCGCCAGTGCGCCTGAAAACAGGGCAATAGCCTTCAGAACGCGCCCTGCCCTGTCGGATTTTGTACAGGTCCATACCATAACCACAAACACCATCGCATAGCACAACAGGCGCATTACCGCGTGTCGCCCTTGGCCTGGGTCTGCAGAGATGGCTGGGGGCGCATCTGGTACAACATCCCAAACGGGATGGGCAAAGTGGTGCAGCAGCCCTGGTGTGGATTGAACCCAGCCCCAAAGCACCGCGATCATAAAGAGTATCCCTGGCGCCAAAGCACGTTGCAAAGCCAATGGCACCGGGTTTGTGAACGTCGCAGCGACCTGCAACGCAAATGCAAGGGTCACCCCGATCATCAGCAGCGACCATGACACAGGGCGGTTCGCCCCAAGGGCCAGCGCCGACAGCAATACCATGCTCAGAACAACCATACCGATGATGCCCTGAACGCGTGGGAAACGCTCTCCCCTCATGGCATCAAGTCCTGCACGTCCACATGAAGAAACGTTTCGGCCTCATCCAAGCGTACAGCCGTTAACCGCCCGGAATAATAGGCGCCGGTATCCACACAGATACGCTCTGGGCGCACGACGGGTTCATGATCCGCAAAATGTCCGTGGATCAGTCGGTGACCAGGCAGCCCAGCATCTTCCCCAGATGGGATGTGCCCCCAAAGCAAGGCAGCGTCAGGTTGCTCTTGTAGGCTTAGCGCAGGATCGAGGCTGGCATGGGCAAAGATTATCTCGCCTGACACCGTATATCTCTGCAAACCTCTAAGAAACGGAACATGGTCTTTGGCTTTTTCATACAAAGCATCGCGCGTGACCAGAAGTTCGGCCTTTTCGGGATCTCGTGAGACCGGTGCAAGGCCATAGCTGCTCAAGGTTTGACGCCCCCCCCAACCAAGCCAGTCTGCACCGCGAATGGGGTCTTCCAGAAATGCCAACATCGCAGCTTCATGGTTGCCCATCAGAAACTCAAAGACGTTTGTCTCCGTCTTCGCAATGTCGCACAGTTCCGTTAGGACCTGCGCAGATTGATCTCCGCGATCGACATAATCACCAAGGAAAATAAATCGCGCCTCTCGTGCATCTTGAAATGAGCCTGCATCATCCGCAAGCTGACGCAACATGTACGTCAAAAGGTCATGACGTCCGTGAATATCGCCGACGGCATAGACACGCTCACCAGCTGCTACCTTGGGCAACTGACATGGGGCATCACTCGACGCCCGTTTTAAAAAATACTTAATCAAATCGTACACACATTAATTACTTGATACTTACTTAGTCTAAAATAGATGCTTTATCTAGATACTCGACAAACAATAAGAGATGCCTTCAAAGGAATTCCTTGGAAACGGTGGCTTGCAAATCAACCTCAAGGCCGCGTGCTGCGGCATGTTGAAGTCAGATGCTGCGCCGGTTCATAGCTTTGCGCGGTGCGTCCGTTTTCGCACACCATATCAGCGGGGGCTTAGCTCGGATATCCTGCTGATCAATTTATGAAGCTAGGGCATTTTCAAGCTTCGACAGCGCATAATGGTCCAACGGAGAAAACCAACGACCGACACTCCCCTCATCTATAAGGTCGGCCTTTCTAATTTCAGACGCATCTTGGCCGATATCTGGGAGCAGATGCATATTTCGCGCAGCGTCTCGAGCAAAGTGCGCGCCACCTATCGGCCGCTTCGCGTGCTTCTCCAAATTTAACCAATTGAACGCACAGTCAGAGCGCCGCGGTTAGAATCTCAGCGTAGTCTGAGGGTGTGAGCGGCACACCATTTTTGCGGCTAGACGAGGCGGAGGCGGACTGCGCCGCAAGGATTTCGATGTCGGAGGCGGCGACACCGAACGCCGCGAGCCGTGGCAGGCCTTGGGCCTCTTGCCATGCTTCCAGTCCCGACATCGCATCGCCCCCCAGCGCGGGCGCAAAGGCCGCAGCGATGGCCGATGCACATTCCGTCAGGCGAGTATGGATCTCAGTTCCCTGCTCGGCCACTGCAAGGTTTTGGCGCAGGACCGGCATTAGCAAGCGTCCACAAAGGGCGCCGTGGGGTGCACCGTAGCGCCCACCCAAGACAGATGCAGCGCCATGAGCGGCTCCGAGGCCCGAGTTCGCCAAGGCGATCCCACTGGTCAGGCTAACCCATGCCATGTCATTCCAAGCGTCATCGTCGCCGCCTGACAGCACTGCCTTTAGCGCGGCCAACCCAACCGAGATATTGGGCCGTGTAAGTGCATCAGAAAATGGTGTTGCCGCGCAGGACGTGTAGGATTCGATCGTTTGCACAATAGCATCTAGCCCGGAAGACAGCACCGTATTGGGCGGCGCGGTGCGCAACAAACTGGGGTCCACAAGTGCGACCGCCGGGAACAAGGCGCGGCCTCGCAGGCTGACTTTCGCCTGCTTTGAGGGGATTTCTAGCACAGCGTTCGCCGTGACCTCGGCCCCGGTGCCTGCCGTTGTCGGCACGGCGATGCACGGAACAGTGGCTACCTTATCGAGTAAGTGTTGCGGGACTTCCGCAAAATCATCCGTCAGAAGCAATCCGTGGCTGAGGCAGAAGGCAACGGCCTTACCGCTGTCCAACACCGCGCCACCGCCACAGGCCACGACCGCGTCGATGGGACCACCCTCCAAGCTCGTAACGATCGCATTAATCGACGCCACCGAAGGTTCTTTGGCGCAAATAATATCCTCAACCGATAGTCCGGCTTGCTTAAGCGCCTCCCGCACGGGACCTGCTGCAATGCCGCTTGCGCCCCGCAAAAGTGCCACCCGCTTGGTGCCCGCGGGCAGAGCCTCTGCGATGTCGTTACTCACGCCATTGCCAAAGCGCACAATCGTCGGGACCGAAAAGGAGAAGGACGGGCTCATCTGGTCACCTCAGAACGCGAGAGTGGATTGCACCGCCCGCTGCCACGCGGCGTATTTCGTGGCGCGCGTGTCCTCGGGCATGCTGGGCTGGAACTGGCGGTCTAGCGCCCATGTGCGGGCGAATTCATCTTGGCCCGGCAATGCGCCAACCTGCATACCCGCCAACCACGCAGCCCCGACTGCAGTGGTTTCCAGCACCTTGGGTCGATCCACCGGGGCACCGATAATGTCGGCCAAAAACTGCATGGTCCAGTCAGACGCGCTCATCCCGCCGTCCACACGCAGAACCGGCGCGGCATCGTCTGAGGCCCAATCGGCACGCATCGCTTCCAGCAAATCACGGGTTTGATAGCCCACGCTTTCGAGGGCGGCACGGGCCAGTTCTTCGGGGCCGGAATTGCGCCGAAGACCAAAGATGGCGCCACGGCATTCGGGGTTCCAATAGGGCGCGCCGAGGCCGGTAAAGGCAGGCACCATGACCACCGATTGCGTCGGATCAGCAGCCTCAGCCAAGGGTTGCGTATCGGCTGCGTGGCGGATCATCTTGAGCCCGTCGCGCAGCCATTGCACCACTGCGCCTGCAATAAAGATCGAGCCTTCGAGCGCATAGGTCGGTTTGCCATCAAGCTGATAGGCGATGGTTGTCAGAAGCTGGTTGTGCGATTTCACCGGCACATCGCCCGTGTTGAGCAAGGCAAAACACCCTGTCCCGTAGGTCGATTTCAACATGCCCGGCTCAAAGCACGCCTGCCCCAGCGTCGCTGCCTGCTGATCGCCTGCGACACCCCGAATGGGAATGGCACGCCCAAAAAGATCGGGGCGCGTTTCGCCAAAGTCAGCCGCACTATCCTTAACCTCTGGCAGAAGCGACATCGGAATATCGAACAGGTCGCAAATTGTCTGGCTCCAACGGCCTTTGCGGATGTCATACAGCATGGTGCGCGCCGCATTCGTAGCATCAGTGGCGTGGACGCGACCGCCCGTGAGTTTCCAAATCAGAAAGGTATCGACTGTGCCGAATAACAAATCACCCCGGCGCGCCATATCGCGGGCACCCTCGACGTGATCGAGCAGCCATTTGAGCTTGGTCGCGGAAAAATAGGGGTCCAGCAACAGCCCAGTGCGGTCATTGACCATGGCGGCATGACCCGCTTCGCGCAGTGCAGTACACGTGTCGGCCGTTCGACGGTCCTGCCAGACGATGGCGTTGTAAATGGGTTTGCCGGTGTCTCGGTGCCAAACAAGCGAGGTTTCCCGCTGGTTGGTGATGCCAATGGATGCAATCTCGCTGGCATCAACGCCCGCGCGTTCAATCGCGGCACGGCAGGTGCCTGCGGTCGTGGCCCACAGATCGTCGGGGTCATGTTCAACCCAACCGGATTGTGGAAAAATCTGGGGGAACTCTTCCTGCGCCGAGGCCACAGGCGTGAGAGAGGCATCAAACAGGATCGCCCGCGATGACGTGGTGCCCTGATCGATGGAAAGAACGTAAGTCATAGTAGTGGCTCTGTTTGATAGCGGGGTGGGCAGAACCACCCGAAAATATGCGGGGCGCCCTATAAGAAGGCGCCCCACACCAGGGAGATCAGAAGTGGCTTAGTTCTGCCAGGATTTGATCAGCTCGTCATAGGCGACGGTCTGTGGTGTCTCATCCTCGTTCTCCAGCTTGGGGAACGGGGCCCCAGGCTGAGCGAACCAGTGATCGGCACCAAGCTCTTCGTTCATGACGGGACCAAGGTCGCCCTGAACGCCTGCGCGTTCCAGACGGCTCATGACAGCTTCTTGAGCTTCACACAGAGCATCCAGCGCTTCTTGTGCGGTCTTTTGACCGGACATTGCATCGCCGATGTTCTGCCACCACAGCTGCGCCAAACGTGGGTAGTCTGGCACGTTGGTGCCCGTGGGCGACCATGCCACACGCGCGGGCGAGCGGTAGAATTCGATCAGACCGCCAAGTTTGTCGGCGCGATCGGTGAAGTGATCAGAGTTGATGGTCGATTCGCGGATGAACGTCAGACCCACGTCGGACTTTTTCAGGTCCACCGTCATGGAAGTCACGAACTGCGCATAGAGCCATGCGGCTTTGGCGCGGTCCACAGGTGTGGATTCCATCAGCGTCCAGGAACCAGCGTCCTGATAGCCAACCTTCTGGCCTTCTTTCCAGTAAACACCATGCGGCGAGGGTGCCATACGCCACTTGGGCGTGCCGTCCTCGTTCATGACCGGCAGATCGGGCTCAACCGTGGCGGCTGTGAACGCGGTGTACCAGAACATCTGCTGAGCGACATTCCCCTGAGCCGGGATCGGACCAGCTTCCGAGAAGGTCATACCAGCGGCTGCGGGGGGCGTGTATTTCTCAAGCCATTCAATCGCTTTTTCAACGGCGTAAACAGCCGCAGGAGCGTTGGTTGCACCACCGCGCGCCACACAAGACCCGACAGGTTGGGAGTTTTCGTTCACACGAATGCCCCACTCATCAACGGGCAGGCCGTTCGGCTCACCCACGTCGCCCATGCCAGCCATGGACATCCACGCATCAGTGTAACGCCAACCCAGCGATGGGTCTTTTTTACCGTAGTCCATGTTGCCAAAGACTTCGCCTTCGACACCGAGGTGGCTCAGATCACGGCCGGTAAAGAACTCAGCAATGTCCTCATATGCCGACCAGTTGATTGGAACACCCAGTTCATAGCCATAGGCGGCCTCGAAGTCGGCTTTGTTCTTTTCGTCGTTGAACCAATCGTAGCGGAACCAATACAGGTTCGCGAACTGCTGTGTTGGCAGCTGGTACAGTTTGCCATCGGGGCCAGTGGTAAAGCTGGTGCCGATGAAGTCATCAAGGTTCAGCGTGGGCAGGGTCACATCTGCGCCCTCGCCGGCCATCCAGTCGGTCAGGTTACGCACCTGCTTGTAGCGCCAGTGGGTGCCAATCAGGTCACTGTCGTTGATGTAGGCGTCATAGATGTTTTCGCCCGACTGCATCTGTGTTTGCAGCTTTTCGACCACGTCGCCCTCGCCGATCAGATCGTGTGTGATCTGAATACCAGTGATCGCGGTGAATGCGGGCGCCAGCACTTGGGATTCGTATTCGTGGGTTGTGATGGTCTCGGAGACGACCTTGATTTCCATGCCTTGGAAAGGTGCCGCGGCGTCCACAAAGAACTGCATCTCTGCTTCTTGCTCTGCACGCGAGAGCACGGAAAGACCCGCGATCTCATTGTCGAGGAACGCCATCGCGGCGTCCATATCGGCAAAGGCTGGCGACGCCGTCAGGGACGTCGCAAGGGCCAAGGCCGTTGAGGTTCTGAGTGACAAGTTCATAAAATTCCTCCCATTTTGAACTTTGGTTCTTAACTTTACCGGGCACATCCTCACCCCGGCTATTTCACCCACTTGGTCACACGTATCGGAACACCAATACCGCGTAGACCGCGCAGATCACGAGGGCCCACCACTGGGCCATATCCGCCAATCCCAGCCAAGCCAGATTAATAAAGGCCGAGCCGAGGAGCGTGATGAAAAGTCTGTCGCCCCGTGTCGTTTCAATCCGCAGGACACCGACGCGCGGGGTCTCGGGGAACTTGATCGCAAGGATCGTGAACGTGATCAAAAGGCTTGCGATCACCATAAAGAAAATCGCGGTGGGCCATGTCCATGCCATCCATTCCATGTCGGCGCCTCCCCCTAAACTCGACCCAGGGCAAAGCCCTTGGCGATGTAATTACGAACAAAATAGATCACGAGCGCACCCGGCACGATTGTCAGAATGCCAGCCGCCGCCAACACGCCCCAATCAATGCCCGCAGCCCCTTGGGTCCGGGTCATGATTGCGGCGATCGGTTTGGCATCCACGGTCGTCAGCGTCCGCGACAACAACAGTTCCACCCATGAGAACATGAAGCAGAAAAACGCCGCAACACCGATGCCCGATGCGATCAGCGGCATGAAAATTTTCGCGAAAAACCGCCCAAACGAGTAGCCGTCGATATAGGCCGTTTCGTCGATTTCTTTGGGCACGCCGCGCATGAAGCCTTCCAAAATCCAGACCGCGAGCGGCACGTTGAACAGGCAATGCGCCAGCGCCACCGCGATATGCGTGTCAAACAAACCTACGCTTGAATACAGTTGAAAGAACGGGAGAGCGAACACGGCCGGTGGCGCCATGCGGTTTGTCAGCAGCCAAAAGAACAGGTGTTTGTCGCCCATGAAGTGGTAACGCGAAAACGCGTAGGCCGCCGGCAGCGCAACCGCGAGGCTGATGACCGTGTTCATCACCACGTAGATCAGCGAGTTGATGTAGCCCGTGTACCACGCAGGGTCCGTCAGGATCGTGCGGTAGTTATCCAGCGTCGGGTTCGTGGGCCACAGTGTAAAGGTGCTCACGATCTCAGTGTTGGTCTTAAAGCTCATGTTCAGGAGCCAATAGATCGGCAGCATCAAGAACAGCAGATAAAGCCCCATGACGATGGTACTGCTTTTGACCTTTGGCAATGCGCGAGCCTTGGGGGCGGTGATGGATGCGACGGTCATGGCTTAACCCTCCCGCTTTTCGAGGTTGGTCATGACGGTATAAAACACCCATGAGATCAAGAGGATCGTCAGGAAGTACATGATCGAGAACGCAGCCGCAGGACCCAGATCAAACTGACCAAGCGCCATTTTCACCAGATCAATCGACAGCATCGTTGTCGTGGACCCCGGACCACCGCCGGTAACAACAAATGGCTCGGTATAGATCATGAAGCTATCCATAAACCGCAGAAGGATAGCAATCATCAAGACACCCATCATCTTGGGCAACTCAATGTAGCGGAACACGGCCCAACGGCTGGCTTGGTCGATTTTGGCGGCTTGATAATAGGCGTCGGGGATGGATTTCAGGCCCGCATAGGCCAGCAAAGCCACCAGAGATGTCCAGTGCCAGACATCCATCACGATAATCGTCACCCATGCCGCGAACGGGTCACTGGTGTAGTTGTAATCCACCCCAATGGCCGCAAGTGTATGCCCCAAAAGGCCAATATCAACGCGGCCAAAAATTTGCCAAATCGTGCCCACCACGTTCCATGGGATCAACAGTGGCAGCGACATGACGACCAGACAGAAGCTCACCCAAAACCCGCTTTTGGGCATGTTGAGGGCGATAAAAACGCCAAGCGGAATTTGGATCAGAAGGATAATGCCCGAGAAAATCAACTGCCGTCCCAGCGCATCCCACATCCGGTCGTCGCGGAGCATTTCTTTAAACCACTCCAAGCCGGCCCAGAAAAACTGGTTGTTCCCGAAAGTGTCCTGCACCGAATAATTGACCACCGTCATCAACGGGATCACGGCCGAGAACGCCACAAGAACCAGCACCGGAAGAACAAGGAACCATGCCTTTTGGTTAACTGTCTTTTCCATCAGGCGGCCTTTCCTGCACGACGCCAATCGTTGACGTAAACGTTTACATGAGCGGGATCGAAGGTCACGCGCGTCATATCGGGTGAGATTGAAGTGTCCTCACCAGCAACAATGTTGATTTCACTGCCAAAGAGGTCCGCGCGCACAATCTTGTGGCGGCCCACATCCTCAACCCGGCGGACTTTGACTGGCAGGCCTTCGCCTTCGGTCAAGGTCACGAACTCAGGCCGGACGCCGATTTCGACCTTGCCGTCCAGCGCATCGTAGGCTTGTGGCAGGGCAACGGTCGCGCCGTGGATATTCGCCATCTGCCCATCAATCGCAGCGGGAATCACGTTCATCCCGGGTGAGCCGATGAAATAACCGACGAACGTATGCTCGGGCCGCTCAAACAGCTCTTGCGGGGTACCGATCTGCACCACTCGTCCGTCATACATCACGACGACCTTATCCGCGAAGGTCAGGGCCTCCGTCTGGTCGTGGGTGACATAGATCATCGTGTGGCCAAATTCGTGGTGCAGCGATTTAAGCTGCGTGCGCAGTTCCCACTTCATGTGCGGATCGATCACGGTCAGCGGCTCATCGAACAACAGGGCGTTCACGTCCTCCCGGACCATGCCGCGTCCTAGGCTGATCTTTTGCTTGGCATCTGCGGTCAGGCCACGCGCACGTTTGCCCAGCTCTGCCTCCATCCCGATCATCTGCGCAATCTGCTGCACGCGGTCCGCAATATATTGCGGGCGCGCGCCCCGGTTTTTCAGCGGAAAGGCGAGGTTATCGCGGACGGTCATCGTGTCGTAGACCACCGGAAACTGGAACACTTGGGCGATATTGCGATCCGCCGTTGAGGCGTGCGTGACATCGACATCATCAAACAAAATCCGCCCCTGACTGGGGTGCAGAAGGCCGGAAATGATGTTCAAAAGCGTGGATTTACCACAACCGGAGGCCCCCAAGAGGGCATATGCCTCACCATCGGCCCAGTCGTGGTTCAACTCCTTCAACGCAAAATCATCTTCGCCTTTCGGCGAGGGCAGGTACGAATGCGCAAGGTTATCGAGCGTAATTTTTGCCATGATGCCCCCTCAGGCCGCCAGCGCATAGGACGCGGGCGCGACCAGTTCGCCGCCCTCGCCAAAGATGTAGACATGGCGCGGATCAAGATAGACCTTGAGGGCCGCCCCCAGTTCCAGATCGTGTACGCCGTGGACCAAGCCGACCCAGCGCTCTCCGTGGTGATCAAGGTGCACGAACGTCTCAGACCCGGTCAATTCTGTCACGACCAACTTGGTCTCGAACGCCATTGCACCGTTGGCGTGAGCGTTAATTTCAACATGGTTGGGGCGGAACCCAGCCAGATATCGGCCATCGGCCAAGCTCTCCATCGGGCCCATTGCAGGCGCGCTTTGACCATCACCAAACATGATCTTTGATCCTGTTTTGCTGACCCGCAGAAAATTCATTGGCGGATCACTGAACACCCGTGCGGTGGTCGCATCAACAGGCTGGCGGTAAACGGTCGGCGTGGGGCCAAACTGGGTTACGCGCCCCTCAAACAGGGCCGCGGTAGAACCACCCAGCAACAGAGCCTCTTCGGGTTCGGTGGTCGCGTAAACAAAAATCGAACCCGCTTCTTCAAATATCTTGGGGATCTCAACGCGCAGTTCTTCGCGCAGTTTGTAGTCTAGGTTCGCGAGCGGCTCATCCAGCAAAACCAAGCCTGCGTCTTTTACAAGCGCGCGGGCCAGTGCGCACCGCTGTTGTTGCCCACCCGATAGCTCAAGCGGTTTGCGATCAAGCAACGGCGAAAGCTGCATCAGATCAGCAGCCTTTCGCACGGAGGCGTCAATTTCAGCACGCGATTTACCAAGCAACCGCATGGGCGAAGCGATGTTGTCGTAGACCGTCATGGTCGGATAATTGATGAACTGCTGGTAAACCATCGCGACCTGCCGGTCCTGCACGCGCATCCCGGTCACATCCTGACCTTGCCAGAAAATCTGACCTGTCGTCGGCTTATCCAGCCCCGCCATCAATCGCATCAATGACGTTTTTCCTGACAGCGTAGGCCCCAGCAAAACGTTCATTGTCCCCTTGTTCAGGGTCAAATCGGTTGGATAAATATGTGTCTGGCCACCTATGACCTTGGACACATTTCTAAGCTCGAGTGTCATAGCCCCCCCTATTCCGCTGCCGCAGTTTGTTGCGACGTTAGAACGTCCTGCATCCACTCGTCGAGATGTGCAATTTGATCTTTGTTCATTAACAAGCCCAGCTTGCTGCGCCGCCAGACAACATCATCAGCCAGCTGCGCGTATTCATTTTTCATCAGCCACCGAACCTCTTTTTCGGTCAAGCTGGCGCCAAAATTTTCGCCCATATCAGCCAATGATTTAGCGTCGCTCAGCATGTCTTTGGCGTCCGTCCCGTAGGCGCGGACCAGCCGCTGCGCCCATCGAGCTGAGACGAACGGATAGGCAGCACGAACGTCTTGGATCAGCTGATCAACACCGGAAACCGGGAAATCCCCCCCGGGAAGCGGCACACCCGCCGTCCACGGCTGGGACAGGTCAGGGAACACTTTGCCAATCTCTTCCAACGCGCTCTCAGCCAATTTACGGTAGGTCGTGATCTTGCCGCCAAACACGTTCAATGCGGGCGCGCCGCGGCTTTGGTCCAGCTCAAGCACATAATCCCGCGTGGCCGCAGTCGCGCTGCTGGCACCGTCATCATAGAGAGGGCGGACGCCAGAATACGTCCAAACGACATCGGCATCACTGATCGGCTCAGCCAAGTACTGATTGATGAAATCAATCAGATAGCTTTGCTCCTCAGCGGTGCATTCGGGTGCTTTGCTGGCATCATCATGATCCGCATCAGTGGTCCCGATCAGAGTGAAATCCGTCTCATACGGAATGGCGAAGATGATCCGCCCATCCGTGCCTTGGAAAAAGTAGCACTTATCGTGGTCATACAGCCGCTTTGTCACAATATGGCTGCCGCGCACCAACCGCACACCACCTTGCTGGTTGCTTTTCAATGTGCCGCGCAGAACATCGCCCACCCAAGGGCCTGCTGCATTAACGACCATGCGCGCAGTAATGGTTTCGCTGGCCCCCGTCGCAGTGTTTTCCAGCGTCACCCGCCATCCACCATCCACAGGGTCGGCAGACACAACCTTTTGGCGCGGCAGGATTTTGGCACCACGTTCTTCCGCGTCACGAGCGTTCAGGATGACAAGACGCGAATCTTCGACCCAGCAGTCGGAATACTCATACGCATGTTCAAATTTGGCGTTCAGCGGCGCGCCTTCTGGCCCGTCGCGCAAATTGCGGCGCGACGTTCCGGGTAGCAGTTCCCGGCCGCCGAGATGATCGTACAAAAACAGGCCTAGCCGGATAAGCCACGCAGGGCGACGCCCCTTCATCCATGGCATCGCGACGTTCAGCAGCTTTGATGTCGGTGTCGTAGAATCGAACCGCATGCTTTTGTGGTAGGGCAACACAAACCGCATCGGCCAAGAGATATGCGGCATCGCTTTGAGCAGGATCTCACGCTCAATCAGGGATTCCCGCACCAGCCGGAACTCAAAATACTCAAGGTACCGCAGACCGCCATGAAACAGCTTGGTTGAAGCAGAGGACGTCGCCGAACCGATATCATTCATCTCGGCCACAGCAACCGACAGGCCACGCCCAGCGGCGTCCCGTGCGATCCCGCACCCATTGATGCCCCCACCGATTACCAGCAGGTCGAACCTCGGTTCCATGAAACCTTCCTCCCACACGGGCCTCCCGCCCGTTGGTGAATTTGTGGCAAGAAACGCGCACATATGGAAGATAAAAATGTTCGTTTGTGATCGAAATTTAAAATCCTTCGATAAATCAAAGGGATATGATTTCAAATATCAGCGAAATCTTGCGTATATCTCGATAGACACAGACAAAATGCGTCCACTTCTGCAAAGTCCTCATGGAATCGAACATAAACGCGCTATAACGGTGGATAAGCGAAAATAAGGTGTCCCAATGGTTCAAACACTGCGCAAACCCGAGATCATTAACATCGCGCGGCGCGAAGGGCTCGTGACGGTTGAGGGTTTGGTGTCTCACTTTGGGGTGACGCCGCAAACTATCCGGCGCGACCTGACCGAATTGGCCGATTCAGGTCAGCTAGAGCGCGTACATGGCGGTGCGATACTGCCCTCGACCACAGCGAACATCGGCTACAGTGAACGGCGTGAGTTGAACAATTCCGCCAAAGTGGACATCGCCCGTGCCTGCGCCCGCGAAATTCCCAACGACTGCGCAATTTTCCTCAACATCGGCACAACGACCGAAGCCGTGGCGGCAGAACTGCTCCACCATGAGGGACTGATCGTTGTGACCAACAACATCAACATCGCGATGATCCTCTCCGCCAATAAGGCCATCGAAGTGGTCGTCACCGGCGGGAACCTTCGGCGCTCCGACGGTGGTTTGATCGGAGATTTAGCCAAACAAACCATCGGTCAGTTCCGGTTTGATTACGCGGTTATCGGGTGCTCTGCCCTGCACGAAGCTGGCGAAATCCTTGATTTTGATTTCCAAGAAGTCGGCGTCAGCAAGGAGATCATCAGCCGGAGTGAGCATGTTTTTCTGGTGGCGGACGCCTCCAAATTTGAACGCAAAGCGCCTGCGCGCATTGCCTCGCTCAGTTCGGTGGATGTGTTTTTCACAGACCACCCGCCGCCAAGCGGTACGCAATCCATGTGTCAGGCCGCCAACACCCGTATCGTCGTGGCCCCCCAGTCGATCACGCCCTAGCGCGCCGCCGCCAAGTGCTGGGACACTGCGGCCAGCACCTCATCGGGCCGCTCCTCTACCAAAAAATGCCCCGCATCTATGTCGTGCCCCGTGACATTCGGGAACCAAGCGCGCCACGCGTCCAGCGGGTGAATATGGCGGGCAATCACACCCCGCTGCCCCCACAAAACAAGGCAGGGAATATCGCTGGTGCGGCCTTCGTCTTGGGCGTCATGAACACGGTCGGCATTGGCTGCCGCCGTATAATCCGCGCACCATGCGCCAACTACGGCTGGGTTGCGCGCGGCTCGCTCATATTCCGCTAGTGCACGGGGATCAAACATCTCCTTTGACCCAGCCAGCCCCAGTAGCGCGGCATTCAAATAGCATATCGGATCTGCATTAATCAGGCGGCGCGGCATATCCCCGGGCTGGGCTAAAAACAGCCAGTGATAGTATCGTTGCGCCAGCCAATCATCCATCGTGCGCCACACATCTAGCGTCGGCAAAATATCCATTAGCACAAGCGATTGCACGACATCCGGATGGTCCAGCACCATCCGATGCGCCGTTCGGGAGCCCCGGTCATGAGACACAACATGAAACGTCTCATGCCCCAAGTGCCGCATCAAATAGACCTGATCTTGGGCCATCGCGCGAAACGTGAAATCATCCGTTTTGGCAACAGAATCGCCATAACCGCGTAGATCGGCCACGACAACGCGGTGCGTCTTTGCCAGTTCTTCTGCCACCACGTGCCACATCACATGCGTTTGTGGATATCCATGCAGCAACAACACAGGTGGGCCATCGCCGCCCACACGGGCGTGAATGGTCGCATCGGACACGTCCACATCAATCTCTTGAAAACCCGAAAACATCTGCCTGCCCCCCTGCTGCGCGCCTCACCTCACTATGCCCGGCAATTTACGGCCCGCAAGGGGCGGATTGCGATGGCGAGCATAGGCGACTTATGCGCTTTCCCCCCTTCACAACGGTCACTATAGGTTACACGCGAACCAACGACGCTGCGGAAATCGAAAGCTATGCTTAATCTTATGTGGTACCGCTCATGACCATTCGACTGCTCAAAACCCTTGTTGCAGTTGCTGATGCCAAGACCTTTAGCGCCGCGGCCAAGGTGGTGCATGTCACCCACGCCGCCGTGAGCCAACAGATGCGCACGTTGGAAGAGGACCTTGGCGTTGAGTTGTTCGACCGCAGCACCCGAACCCCCGAACTGACGCAAACCGGGCTAGAGGTCGTGACCCGCGCCCGCCAAATCATCAGCGATTATAACAACCTTGTGCCCTCCGTCTTGGCTGACGGCGGCCTTAGCGGGACAGTCACGCTAGGGGCGATCCCGACCACCCTGACCGGGCTGGCCCCCCGCGCCATGGCGATCCTCAAGGCAAAGTTTCCAAAAACAGGGCTGCATATCCGCCCCGGGCTCACCCGCGCCCTTTTGACAGATGTTGAACGCGGTGCATTGGACGCGGCGATCGTGACCAAGCCGCATCTGATGCCCGTGGGCCTAGATTTCTTTGAACTCGCACGCGAACCGCTTGAACTGATCGCCGCAGCGCAAGAGCCTGAGGATGACCCAGAGACCCTCCTCAAAAGTCGTCCGTTTATCCGGTTCAACCGCAACGCCGTGGTCGGATCGCTGATCGATACGTGGATTCTATCGAAACGTATCCGCGTGACCGAGACGATGGAACTGGACAGCCTTGAGGCCATCACCAGCATGGTGCAGCAAAACCTTGGCGTGTCGATTGTGCCCCGCCTCGCGGTGCCACAGGCAAGCGATACCCATGTCAAACGCATGGCGCTTGGCCCAGACGCTCCTCTGCGCATTTTGGGACTGGCCTACCGCGAGGATCAGATCAAAACCCGCGCCTTGCAAGAGATTTCCCAGGCTCTGCAAATGGTGGTCGATACCGCCCGAGAGGCCCCATGACCTACGACATATTCCTTTACTTGGCCCTTGGAGCAATGGCCGGTGGCTTTATCAATGGGCTTGCGGGCACCGGCACGGCGCTGTTCGCACTCGGCTTTTACCTTGTGGTGCTAGAACCGATCACCGCCGTGTTTATCGTGGCGTTCATGTCCGTTCTCGCGGGCCTTCAGGGGCTTTGGATTGTCCGGGCTGAGATCCTATCACAGCCCAAGCGCCTGCTGCGGTTTCTGATCCCGGGGCTGTGTGGCGTGTCGCTTGGGGTGATGCTGCTGGATCACATCAACGCGGGGACCCTGCGCCTCGCTATTGGTGGGTTGCTGATCGTTTATGGCGGCTATTTCAGTATGCGCGCCGCCCTGCCCGCGTTTGAGCGGCCGACCCCGTGGCTTGATAGCCTCGTGGGTCTGCTCGGCGGCATCCTCGGCGGGACCGCCAGTGTGTCGGGCGCATTGCCGCAAATGTGGGTATCGTTGCGCCCGTGGACCAAGTCCGAAACGCGCGCCGTGCTTCAACCATTCAACGTGGCCATCCTGTCCACAACGGTCGTAGTCCTCGCCTTCAAAGGGGCGTTTGATGCAACCGCGCAAACGGCTTTGCTGGTCACAGTCCCCCTTGGCCTGATCGCCGCACAGATCGGAATTGCAGTCTTTCGCAGGCTCAGCGACACCGGATTTCGCCGCCTCTTGATCCTTCTGACCCTCGCCATGGGTCTCGGGATTATGGCGAGTGAGCTGTTCTAGATCACCTCATCGGTGCGATCATCGCTTTCGCCGTAACGTTTAAGGACGGCAGGCTTTGTGCCCTCATAGACGCGCGCGACGTTTTCAGCGATTTTGGCGTTCTCGCGCTCGAACAGGCAGTCGCCGTTTAGGTCAGATGCCACGATAAACGGGCCCATCCGATTGCACCGGATAACCCACATCGCCTGCGCAAGGCCCAGTTCCTCATTCCAATGGACGGCTTCAACAGCTTCAACCCCGCGCCCCAAAAGGGCGCCCGTGCCATAGCCCACGGTCGACAGGTACACTGCGCCATTGGGCACAAAGTATTCCTTATAGTCCTTGGAGGTCATCCCCCCCTTGCCGACAATCAACTTAGCCCCGGTTTTGGCCATCCACTCGGGCAACCACTTGGCAAATCGGAACGAGGCCGTGGCCGTCACAGCCCCCATATCGAATGAGCCATCAGGATTGATCCGCGCCGCAGGCGAGCAGTGAAAGTTAGCGGCACTTTGTGATGGTAATTCCATCGGAATATTGGCCTGATCTTCCAGCGCGCGCATGTAAACGCCTTCGCGCGCCGTATACATCAAGCCATCCAAGTACACGACATCGCCCAACCGAAGGTCCGCAATAGCCTCGGCGCTGGGCGTGGTGGACAGACGGACTTCCCGGGGTTTGCGAGGGCTCATTCCGCGGCCTCCTGCTGGGGTTCCCACTCAACGGTTTCACGACGCTGATAATCCGTAAACCAGTCGGGGTCAGTGCGATGCTCAACCCGGCCATCCGCATGGATACGCGCCACGGCCCGCCGCGAGGACAAGCAGAACGCATGAACCGACATGGGCATCCCACCCGTGTGGCAATAGCCCACCTCAATATTGCAATCGATCACCATGTTTTTGCCTACAAACCCCATGGCCCCCATCCCGATGGAATTGCCCAACTCCTTGAACTCATCCTCCATCTCCGCGATCCGGGGGTCCGAATTGCGACTGCCTACGGTGCGCAGCACGCTCGCGCGTTTGCCCAATGTCATGCAGATATCCTTGGACCCACCAAGACCGATCCCGATGATCGCGGGCTGACAGGCCAGACCCCGTTTGCCAAAGGCCATCAAGCTATCCAGATAGAACCGCTTGATCCCTTGAATGCCATCGGATGGGAACAGCATCCGGTAATCTGTGCCGAACAACCCGCCTTTGTGGACAGTGATCAGATCAATCCAAGCACCATCCGGCTCAAACCCATACTCGATCTCAGGCGCGCCGATGCCGACATTGTTGTCATGGTCCGTCCGCCATAGCGGGTGCACCCGGTTCGGGCGCAGTGGCACGCCGTTGGTGGCGCTGGCCGTCGCGCGGCGCAACGCCGCCTCCAGCGCGATCATCCCGCCCTCAACCTGCGCCTCATTGCCCAGTTTCACGAACCAACGCGGCACGCCGGTGTCACCACACATCGCGCGGCGGTCCTCCTTCGCGGCCTCATAGTTATCAAGCATCGCCTGCAACACAAAGGACGACAAATCCCCATCCTCAGTCTCTGCGGCTTGTTTCAGCCCAGTGAGGTAATCCTCAGGGATCTCAATCGCGGCCTTGTTCATCAATGTTTCGGCGGTCGACTGGATAAGGTTGATGGGGATCATTGCAGACGCTCCGGCAAATCAAGAAATGGCATGGTGATCGGCGTCATTGCGCCGCGACCAGCGTTTCGGGGGCACCTTCGGGCAAGATCGTCTCGCCGGGGCGAACGATTGTAAACTGAACCGGCGCGCGCGTGACCGCGACCGTGTCACCATCCATGCGCGCCAATGTGAACTCGCTGTCCTCCATCGCGCCGGGGTCGGGGAAATCCTCACGGAAGTGCGCACCGCGAGAGTTTTCGCGCGCCAGTCCAGCCTTGGTAATGACTTCTGAGATATCGCACAGCGACCGCATGTTCAGCCAATCATGCCACGTCAAGTTGAACGCCAAATTGCTGGCATCCACGCCAACGTCCATCACAGCGTCCGATACGGCGGCGATGCCCGCAAGCCCACGCTTCATGCCTGCCTCAGTGCGCATCACGCCCACCTCATCCCACATGCATTCCTGCAATTGCTTGCGCAGCGGCAGGATCAATTCAGGCGGGCAGGTGAACGGGTGGATGGCGCGGACGAACTCTGCCTCTAGCGCGGTTTCGTCGGGATCACGCAAAGACATCGTGCGCACATCCGCGCCCATCGTGTCGCCGGCGATGCCCCCATAGACGGTTGAGTTCGCAACCCCATTGCCGCCCAACCGGTTGGACCCATGTGCGCCGCCCGCGTCTTCACCCGCGACGTACAACCCCTCCATCGCGGTGCGGGTGTCCACGTCGACCACCACGCCGCCCATAAAGTAGTGCGCCGTGGGCACGACCTCGACCTGCCCTGCGGCCAAATCAAACCCGCTGTCGGCACAACGCTTCACCATGCCCTTAAACTTTTGGCGCACAAACTCAGGCCCCAAATGGGACATTGAGATAAACACGCCCTCCTGCTCGGGGTTATTGTTTTTGCGCATCTCGGCATAGATCCCGCGGCTGACCACATCGCGGGTCGCGCGCTCTCCCTTGCCGTCATAATCGAACATAAACCGCTGGCCCGCGTGGTTGATCAACTGACCGCCCGCGCCGCGCAAACCTTCCTCTAGGACGGTGCCTGTCATGCGTGTGTGATCGCCAGCCAACAGCCCTGTGGGATGGAATTGCACCATCTCCATGTCACGCAGGCTCAGGCCAGCCCGAAGCGCCATGGCCAGACCGTCCATCGTTTTGTCGCCTGAGGGGGTGTGGTATTTGTACATGGTCGGGCCACCGCCCGTGGCCATCAGCACCGTTTTCGCCCGCACAAACCGAAAGCGGCCCGTGCGCATATCAATCATCAAGACACCCGACAGGGCCGAGCCATCCTTGGTCGGGATAAGGCCAATCGCGCGGTGCTCTTGCAGTTTTTCCACACCGCTCGCGAGCACCTTTTCCATCAGGCGATTGATGATCTCGATCCCGGTCAAATCGCCTTTGTGCACAGTACGGTCAGCGGTCTGTCCCGCAAACGCCTTTTGGTGCAAAGACCCGTCCGCGTTGCGATCAAAGAAACAACCCACCTCATTTTCCAACTCACGGATGCGGACCACGGCCTGCTCGCATAGCCGCCACGCCATATCCTGATCAGGCAGCCACTTGCCGCCCTGAATGGTGTCCATGAAATGCCGCTCAACGGTGTCGCCGCCACCCAAGGCCACGTTGTAGCCCCCCTGCACCATCCGCGTGCAGCCGCATTTGCCGATCAAACCCTTAACAGCGATCGTGATCTTGGTGCCCTCGGGCGCGGTTTGCTGGGCATGAAGCGCCGCAAACAGTCCCGCGCCCCCCGTGCCAAGGATCAAGATATCAGTGTCGTGACGTTCAATATCAGAAACACGCATGGTCAAATCGCCTGTAGGAAAAAGAGGGTTGCGATCAGGAATGACAGGGCGGCAGCCGCCGCTGCGAGGGTCTTTTGCGGCGCGGACCACGGCAGCCATTCCATCGCCATAACCCGCAAACCGCCGAACATATGGACCGCCAACAGGAACACGAGGCCGAATTCCGCCAGTTTAACGACGCCGTTCTCGGTCAATGTTAAAAATCCGTCCAGCCGCGCAGGGTCCGTCAACGCCAAGGCCAGC
This sequence comes from Thalassobacter sp. 16PALIMAR09, assembly GCF_000765485.1. NCBI lineage: Bacteria > Pseudomonadati > Pseudomonadota > Alphaproteobacteria > Rhodobacterales > Roseobacteraceae > Thalassobacter > Thalassobacter sp. 16PALIMAR09. Next base: position 315,230 of record NZ_JHAK01000003.1, on the reverse strand, counting down.
ACCCAGAAATGCAGCGGCAGGAACAGCGCAAGCGCGAGACCCGAAATCCGGTGCAGAATATACGCAAGCCAAAGCGGATGCGCCCGAGAGGTAATGCCGCGCGCCATGCTCATGCCCCCAACCCCGCCGCAAATGTCACGGACCAAACCGCACGCGCGCCAAGGCCCAGAAGGATCACGCCTGTGAACCACATCACCGCCTCTAGGGCCGCGCCGCGCACCCCGCCCCATTCATGGATAATCGTGCGCAAGCCAATCGCGCCATGGATAGCCACCGCCACCACAAAGGTGCCGTAGAACAAAAACCACACTATCGAACCTTGCGTGCGGCCCAAAATCTCAGCCGCGTCCAAGCCGCCTTGGATCGCATAGATCATCACAGCCAAGTGCCCCACCACCAGCGGCGCCATAAGCATCGCGGTGATCCGTTGCAGCATATACAATCGAAGCGTAAGCATCAGCGCCCCCTCCGAAAGAATGATTTCGCCGTTTCCCGTTTCAGCCCTGCGATTGCGGACATCGGGTCCAATTCATTGGGACAATAGGTCGTGCACGACCCCATCGAGTGGCAATTGTGGCATCCACCAGACCCTGACACCGCGTCCAAAATAGCGACCCGGCCTTCGTCCTTGGCATCATTCAGCAGAGTCCAAGCCCGTTGTAACGCCGCAGGTCCAAGGTAATCCGGGTTGCCCGCGACCGTGTCGCATGCCGCATAACAGACCGAACAGTTGATGCACTCAATCCCCGCGTTCGCTTCGACCCGGGCCGCGCTTTCTTCATCCACGGCAGCGATAGGATCATCCCGCGTCAGCCCGCCGTGATGCACCCCCTCCGCCGCGACCCATTTGTCGAAAAACGGGTCCATATCGACGACTAAGTCCTTAACCACCGGCAGATTGCGCAACGGCCCGATCGTGACCGCCTCACCCTCTAGCACCTTTGAGATATGGGTCCGGCACGTCCAGCGCGGCACACCATTCACCATCATCGCGCAGCTGCCGCACATCCCAACCCGACACGCAAAGCGGTAGCTGAGCGTTGGATCCGCGTTTTGCTGAATCCACGACACAACGTCGAGAACGGTCTGGTTCTCATAGGCCGGCACGCGAAAAGCTTGGCTCTTGCCCTCATCGCGTTCGACGGTAACCTCTAGAAAACGCGTGTTTGTCACGGCGAATAACGATCCCATTCTTTTGGCTCGACGCATGGGATAACATACAGTTACGCTTAACAAACGCGAAAAATCTTTAATATTAGCGTTAGCTGGAATTACACAAATGCCTCACGACAGCAGGGTCAAAACAGCCCAGAGCAGCCCACAAAGCGCCCTTGAGTCGCGCTTTAACGATGCACCGCACTTGGCGAAACACGACAGTGCACTTCTCAGTTCGATGCTTTTGCGGGGCGCATGTCGGGATTTTTCCGACACCCCCATCCAGCGGGATTTGGTGGACCTGTTGTGTGCCGCAGCGATGTCAGCCCCCACCAAAAGCGATTTGCAACAGCGTGACATCATCATCCTGCACGACCCCGAAAAACGTAAAATATTAGCCCACTTGGTCCCGGGGCAGGCATGGGTCGCCAAGGCACCATTGATCGCGATCTTCTGCGGCAATAATAGGCGCCAGCGGTTGCTGCACGATTGGCAGGGCGTGCCATTTGCCAATGATCATTTGGACGCATTTTTCAACGCGACCGTCGATGCCGCCATAGCGCTTGGCGCATTCGTCACGGCGGCTGAGGCGATGGGCCTTGGTTGCTGTCCGATCAGCGCTGTCCGCAACGAAGCGCGCGCGGTGTCCGACCTGATCCGCTTGCCAGACCATGTGTTTCCCATTGCGGGCCTCGCGCTTGGTTATCCCAAGCAGCCCGCAACCATCTCAAAACGCTTACCTTTGGGCGTCACCTGCCACGTTGACACCTATCAAGAAACGGATTTGCGCGACACTGTCGCCGAATATGACCGGACCCGCGCCATCGCCCAACCCTACGTGACACAGCGCAGCCCAGACAGGTTCCCGTCCAAAGAAACTTATGGATGGTCCGACGATAAAACCCGCCAATACAGCACACCGGAACGCGCTGAATTTGGGGCCTATGTCCGCGCGCAGGGGTTCAAATTGGACTAGGCTACTGGCCCACGTCTGACGGCCCAACCCGGTCCATAACGTGGATCATCCAAGATAAAATGTGCTGATCTTCGGCGGTCAGCCCGCCTTTCTCCCGCAGGGCGACAATCCTGTCCCGCAGCTCTGGCCACTGCGTGTAAAAATCGAAAACATCCTCAATCTCGGCCTTTTTCTTTCCGGAACTCATGCTGAAATACTCTTTTGCAATGTGATCCCAGCTTATCAAAACACACCACGTCAAAAGCGTGAATTCACTGTGAGCCACTTGTTTTTGACGTAGCGGAAGGTAGCCTCCGAAATGGGATAACCGGAGTGACGGGGTGACCAACCAAATCGAGATCACATTGTTTGGCGCCTGCGTGGTGCGATTGGCCAAAGGCGGTGAGATCACCGGGGCCAAACACCGCGCCCTGTTCGCCCTTCTGGTCACGGCCCCCTTGGGGCGGCGCAGCCGGACATATCTGCAAGAAACGCTGTGGGGCTTAGCTGATTATGAAAGCGGTCATCAAAACCTGCGCCGCGCCCTGTCCGATTTACGCAAACGCCTTGGCCCCGTGTTTGATGCTGTGCTGACCGTCACCTCCACCGAAATCGAAATCGACATGGCACAGGTCCAAGTTCGGGGCAGCCCGCAGGACGGCCCATTCCTGGACGATCTCAACGTGCGTGAGGTGGCCTATGTCCGGTGGCGGGACGAAAAACGTGCCAAGCCCGGCCGGGTGGAGGCGCTGTGTACGCTGTCACGCACCCGCAGGGCTCAGCGACTACAACCCCGCGTCTGCGCGCTTCCGCTGAGTGTGCCGCCCGGCGACCCTGAATTGTCCGTCGCCGCCGATTGGATCGCCGAAGAAACCAGTCGGATGATGTCCCGCTCATCGCTGGTGCAGGTTATTTCGCATCTTTCTGGACGGGCTATGTCCAAGCGTCATGTCGACGTCGAAGGGGTGCGCGACACGCTGGATGTGGACTATCTGCTCACCGGTGCCTTGCGCAAAAGCGGGCAGGATTTAGTCGCCGACATCGACTTTGTCGATACCCGTTCGGGCACGCTTTTGTGGAACCGACATCTGCATTGCCCAGCCCGCCACTTCACCGATGAGGCCAGCGATTGGCTGGTCAATGTGGTCCAAACCGTGGGCCGTGCGATCGCGGAAACCACACTTGAAATGGCCCGCGCGACACCCCTGCCTGAGCTGCCCGATCATAAGCTTTTGATTGCGGGGGCCACCGCCATGCACCACCCCACCTTGGGGGATTTCATGCGCGCGCGGCAAATGCTGGATGAAGCCGCCGAACGCGCCCCCGACAGCCCGCAAATCCATGCGTGGTTGGGCAAATGGTATATCCTCAATATCTTTAAGAACTACACAACCGACCGCGCCGCCGACACGCAAAAGGCACTTGATTGCACGGCCCGCGCGCTCGACCTTGACCCGATGTCCAGCTTTAGCCTGACAATTGACGGCTTCGCCCGCGCCAACATCCTGCGTGAGTTGGACGTCGCCGAGGACCGGTATTCAGAGGCCCAAAACATCAACCCCAACGAAAGCCTCGCGTGGCTTTTGCGCGGCTCGCTCAAGGCGTTTCAGGATGAGGGACGCTCTGCTGTGCGCGCCACGGAAACGGCACGCCGCCTCTCGCCCATTGATCCGTTCGGGTATTATTTCGATAGCCTCGCAAGTTCCGCACATCTCGCGGCGGGAAACTATGAAATGGCGGTCAAACTGGCGGACCTGTCACTGCGTGCCAATGATCGCCATATTTCAACCCTGCGGGCACGGATTGCAGCGCTTCACGCTCTAGACCGTGGCGATGAAGCCCGCACCGCCGCCCAAGACCTGCAACGCCGGTTCCCAAATTTTTCTCTGGCCGAATATCGGCGCACACACCCCATTGCGGGCTCTCGGCTGGGCAATCTTGTGACCCATGCTCTTGAGGCTGCGGGCATCAATTAAAGACACGTTTTACCAATTCAAATCGTTCAAAAAGACAAAGGATTAAGACATGGCACAAATGGGTGGAGTAGGCGGCGTCGGAGGCGTGGGCGGAGTTGGTGGCGTCGGCGGTGTGGGGGGTGTCGGGGCTGGCACAAATGTCACCGGCCTTGGCAGCTTTCTGGGCCAGCAGGACCCGGGCGGGTACGACGCCACAACGACCTATGGGCTGCAAACCACGGCAGAGGCGCTGCGCCACTTGGCAATCGACGGCACGGCCCCATCGGTCGCGCAACTGCCCTTTGACAAAACCGAAACGATGCCTGGAATGGCAATTTGGGTGCGCGGCTCGCTCTATCTCAGCAGCTTTCTGTCAGGCGTGGCAGTCACGACGGACGACATCGCCAAAACCGTCACCCTTAAGGCCGATGGCATCCCTGTTTTCACCACCCAGCGGCCCGACATGGCCCTGCTCCGCGAGCAGTGCGAGTTGGTGTCCGATTACGCCAGCCTGCGCGCCGATCGCAGTGCTGAGGTGATCTCACAGCTTGGCTTCCCCACCGCTTACTTCGCGATGGTTCTGGGGTTGAACACCTCACAGGCCAGCAAAACCTTTGAGCTGATCACTGCCACGCAGGTCATGGCGGCCCATGTTGCCATGATGCTCAAACACCCACTGGCAGTGCGGCGCCCCGATCAAATGGACCCCCGGCTGATGCCCATGATCCCCGTCCCGGGTCACGGCAGTTTTCCTTCGGCCCACGCAACCGAGGCTTACGCCGTGATGACCGTAATGAAGGCCCTCACAAAGGTTTGGGGCACCCTTTCGGACCAAAACCAACGCGAGGCGGTCCTGCACGGACTGGCGGAACGGATCACAGTGAACCGCACCGTTGCGGGTGTGCATTACCCTATCGACAGTTGGTGCGGCGCTGCACTCGGGCAGATCGTCGGGCAGATCATCCTTAACCGCTGTGGGGTTGGCACCGACATCGCACCACAACGGTACGTGCCTGCGTCACGGGACTTTTTTGACGACGACCTACAAGACACATCCATCGCATTGGCGGCAGGGCTCACGCGGGTGGCGGGCCCTGCCACTCGCCCCGCCAAGGCCAACGCATTCGATTGGATCTGGCAGGAAGCCCTTGCCGAGAAACAGGGCAGCTAGGTCATGTTCTTCGATCGCCCCGATAACGTGCAGCTGGCCAAATACACCGGCCCGTATGAGCGTTGGACCTTCTCCGCCGAGCTTGGGTTTCCCTTCGCCTTCCCCGCAATCCGCAACGGTGTTGAGACCCACTACACCGCCCTGATGGAGGGCGCAGCCCGGATCGCAGAAGGTGACGCCCTAGAGGTCCGCGTGCCCCCGATGTGGACAACCAATCCCCCCGTCACGCCCTTTACGATGTTCGACCCCGATGGCGAAATGCAACAGGTCGAAAGCCAAGACGTAAAGCTGACGCGCATGTTGCAACGGGTGGGGCAGGCGCGCTTTCGCCTGAACATGCCGATCGCACCCGCGACATGGCCCCAGACCTATGAGCCAGACGCCGTGCTTGACGGCTGGACCCCGCCAGCCACGCCCCCCCGCATGATCATCGGCGTCGTAGACGATGGCCTGCCCTTTTTGCACACCGCCTTTCTGGACCAAGACGGCAAAAGCCGCATTGCGGCCTGTTGGATGCAAGCCGCCCGCGCGCCGGACATAGCGGCGGTGCCCTTTGGGCGCGAAATCTTTAACACCGAAATTGATACCCTCCGCGTCACCCATGGCACACATGAACGCGCGGCCTACCGCGCAGCGGGCGCCATTGATCGCACCCTGCCCGAACTGGGCACAGTGATGGAACACTCTGTCACCCATGGCGCACATATCCTTGGGCTGGCCGCCGGAAACGACCCGCGCACTGGCCCGCACGCTTTGCCCGATGACGCCATGATCATCGCTGTGCAACTGCCCAACACCATCGCGTGGGATACCTCTGGGTTCGGCAAAGAGATGATGATGCTCAGTGCGATTGAGTACATTTTTCACCGCGCCCGCGCGATTGCCGCGCATTATGGCCTGCCCGAACTGCCCGCCGCCGTGAACTTTTCCTACGGTTGGAGCGCGAACCGCCATGACGGCGGATCTAGCTTTGAGCGGGGGGTCGAGGCGTTGATCACACAGCGGCAAGCGATACAGCCTGACACCTATCTGATCATGCCCACCGGCAACAATTTCGCCAACCGTATGCACGGGCGGTTTATGGCCCCAGACACCGACGCGGCGGGCGAAATCCACTTTGGCTGGCAGTTGAAGCCCGATGATCGCACTTCTAGCTTTCTTGAAATCTGGCTGCCCACCGACATGGACACTCCCCAAGGGTGGGAAATCGTCGTCACCCCGCCAAGTGGCATTGCCCTAACGCAAGGCGGCACACTGCCCATCTCGGCTGATCCCGCGCATACCGGCGGCGATCCGCGCCGGTTTGATGAACTGGAGATTGACGGCCTGAACATCGGACAAGTGTCCGCCGATAAACACAACGGAAACCGATGGCGCGTGATGCTGGCCATGACACCCACCGCGCTGGAGGGCGACCCAAAGCGACGGTGCCCTGTGGGGCTGTGGCGCATCACCCTGCGCACTCGCACCCAGCCGTTGGAGCCTCATCAAGCGGTGGATGTCTGGGTGCAGCGCGACGATGATCCAACCCAGCTTGGTACCGGCGGGCAACAAAGCTTTTTGGTGGATTTCAATCACCCCCTCCCCCCGAGGCCGCTAGAACCCGCACCCCTCACGCCAGTGCGTGGGTATGGGTGCCTCAACGGAATCGGCACCGCGCCCGCAGTAACCCGTGTTGCCGGGCACATTGGTTGCACCGGCAGGCCCACAGAATACTCTGGCGCAAGCGCGATTGCAGTGATGGCCAATGGCACAATCCTAAAGGACCGGGCGCACCCTACCGTTTCGGCCATTGCGGATCAGGGCCATTTTCGCCGCGGACTGCCGTCCATTGGCGTCACATCCGGCTCGGGCGCACGGATCATAGGCACCTCGGCTGCGAGCGCGGCGGTAACCCGCGCAGTCGCCCTGAACATCCTACGCGACAAACCTGCGTTTCATCTATTTGAGCCGACGGGTTTTGGGCCGGGGACCTCGGGCCTAGAGGACGCGCAGACGCTATCCCGCATGGGCCTGTCTCGCGCACCTGCGGTCTGCAAAGACCCCAGCGCAACCTCGTGAATTTAGATTTTCACAGTGAACTCACTCTCAGCTGATTAACACCCTCTTTACCTTAGGTCACATTAGGCGCCGTCCCACGATCACCGAGAGGATCACAGGCGGCGCCCTCAAAACCTGAGGGAAAAGACATGAATTTTCAGATGAAAACCCACGGTGGGGCCGCCGCGAAAACATCCACTCTTGAGGCCCTTGCCCCCGTAGGCGGCGACATTGCCGTCGATGAGGCCGCTGATTTTGGCTATCTCTTGCCCCCCGGCGGCGACCCCAGCCAGCATGGCGAGGATATTTCTGACGCCGATCTAGATACCCTCGGCACGCTTATGGTGCCGAATTCACAAGCGATCGACGCCACACCCGACGCGCCGCTTGCCCCTGTGCTGACCTACTGGGGTCAGTTTCTGGACCATGAACTTACCGCGCGGACGGACCGCGAAAGCGCGATCACCACCATCGTGAACGCCGCCCCCAAAATGACCGGCCCAGAAATTGAGCAAAACCTCAAAAACGCGCGCACGCCCCGCTTTGATCTCGACAGCGTCTATGGCGGCGCACCCATCGGCCCCTTTGCCAGCGAGGCCGAACAAAAGGCCGCCGCGATCCTCCGCACGGGCCTGCGCCACCCAACCCTGACGGCCAAGATGCGTGTGGGCACAGCCGTGCCCTCTGGCAATTTGCCCGATGCGCTGGACCCGCACCGCGATCTTCCGCGCTTTCATCAAGTTGAACAAAAGGTCCGCGACGCCGCCCTCGAAATCGCGCGGGCCCAAATGGACGACAAGAATTTCGACAAGTTCAAAAACGGCCTACCCAAGCGCGCCCTGATCGGCGACATGCGCAACGATGAAAACATCATCATCGCGCAATTCCACCTCAGCTTCCTGCGGTTCCACAACAAGGTCGTCGATTTTCTTACCGAAAACGAGACCGCCTGGATCCCTGACTTTGAGGCCGCCAAAACCCTGACAACGCTGCACTATCAATGGCTCGTGGTCCACGGCTACCTCAAGGACATGTGCGACCCAGCCGTGGTTCAGCGCATCATTGACACCCGCAACAGCCACTATGATGCCTTCCGCACCGCATACGCCGCGCGCAACCCCGGCCGTGTGGTGGGCAATGTGATCCCGCTGGAATTTTCCGTCTCTGCGTTCCGGTTTGGCCACTCGATGGTGCGCAACATCTACGATTATAATAACACCTTCGGTCGCCCGAACGGCCAAGCACCGTTCGACCAGATCTTTGCCTTTACGGGCGGCGGCGGACTTGGCGCGAACTTTGGCTTGGATGCAACGAACATCCCCCAGGACTGGATCATTGATTGGTCTCGCTTTGTGAATGCCGATGGCAGTTTCACTGATGGCAAACCACAGCGCATGGCACGCGCGGTCGATACGGTCATCGCTCCGCCCTTGGGCGCGATGGTGAACGAAGGCGACGATGAAGATGATCCCGCCCCGTTGCGTGAATTGTTCCGCCACCTTGCCCGCCGAAACTTGCGCCGCGGCAAAAGCCTGCGCATTCCCACAGGTCAAGCGTTGCACGCCCACCTACAGGCCATCGGTGCAGTCACATCCGGCCCTCAAATGGACGTAGCCAGTTGGGTGAACACCAAACCCGATCTTGCCACGTTCCTATCTGGTCACCCCATGAACAGCGCCACGCCTTTGTGGTTCTATATCCTCGCAGAGGCCGAGGCCGCGCCGGGCGAAGGTCTGGGTGAAATGGGCAGCTGGATCGTAGCCGCGACCTTTATTGGCGCGCTTATGGATGACGCGGACAGCGCGCTTGCACGGGGCTTCCATCCCTCCCAAAGCCCCCTGCGCACGCCAGACGGACAGGCGATCGACAGCATCGAAAACTGGATGCGGTTCGCAGCCGTTTTGGCGTGACCCCCGGGGCTGGTCCGGCACCGCGACCGGACCGGCCCACCACAATCAACCACATTTCAACGCCACCGTTCGGGGAGAAAAACAATGCAAAATGATCTATCCGAGATCGAAAGCTGGCTGCGCACCGGCGCCCACGAAGCCGAATTGCGGGCGCACTTTGGCAGCCCCCTCTATGATGAGTTGACCGGACTGGCCCGCGCAGCAGAGGCCAATCTGAACCCCTTTGAAACGCGCCGACCCAAGGTGCTGTTCCTGCCCGGCATGATGGGGTCCCGGCTCAGCGTCATTGAAAACGGCCAGCCCTATCATGTCTGGATTGACCCGGTGGACATCACCACCGGGGGCCTGAGCAAGCTGAAATGGGGATCAACCGTTGTGGCGAACGGCACCGTACTAGCCCCTTATTTCAAGATGTATCTACGGCTCAAACTGGCGGGTTTTGACACCGAGTTTCTGCCCTATGACTGGCGCCAATCTCCCGCAGTTTCAGGCACCGCATTGATGCGGCAACTCACCAAACGCGGGCTTTCGGATGTCACTATGGTCTGCCACTCAATGGGCGGGTTGGTGGCTCGGCAAATGGCGGCAGAGGACCCGAACCGCCGGATGATATCGCGGGTCATCACCATCGGCACACCCAACTTCGGCTCCTACGCGCCGATGCAGGTGTTTGACCTAAGCCATGGGATGGTACGCGCACTCGCCGCCGTGGATCTGACCCAAGACCGCACCGATATCGTCAAAGGCACACTGCGCGGCTTTCCCGGCTTGGTGGAACTGCTGCCCTCGCCAGATCTGCGCCCAGACCAAGACGCATTCAACCGCAAATCGTGGCCCAAAACCGCTCTGCCCCCGCAGCAAACCGCCCTAACCCAAGCCGCCAAAGCCGCGCGCGCCCTGCCCGCCCCTGACGACCGGTTTCAACAAATCATCGGCGTCGGCGTGCTGACCACGATTACGGCCACTGCGAATGAGACGGGCTTTGAATACACGCAATCCCAAGACGGTGACGGCACAGTCCCCCGTGACTTGGCCGAGATGGGCACCGTGCCCCGGTTCTATGCGGAGGGAAAACATGGCCGCCTGTGCAACGCCTCCGACGTGATTACGGCAACGATCGAACTGGCTGAAAGTGGTGCAACCAACGCCCTGCCGACCGCACCGCCCGCGTCAGCATTTGAAAGCCTGCGCCGGACCGTCACATCAGAAACTCTCCGGGCCGAAGCGGATCATGACATCGATACCCATGATGAGACCGCCTTTGCCGGCTCATTCCTGTCGCGCGAAATGGATCCGATGGACACCCCCCAAGCCCACACCCAGCCCAGCGCCAAGGGCTATACTGCCGAGGTTGTGCGCGATGCCGCGTTGCGGTGGCGGGCCTCGGACACGGAACGTCAAACCGTCCGCCAAAGCCAAGCAGAGGCGCGCCCCCTTCAAGCCGAAACGCCCGAGCGATTGGATGCCTACGCGCGGCGGCTCATCAGTCAGCTTGATGCCGCCAGCACCACCAATGAGGCGCGTAAAATCTCGCGCCAGCTTGAGGGCGCGCGCCGCGACATGGTCGAACTGCAAGGTCCCGATCTGCCGGTCATTCCCATCCTTGAACGCGTCATCGGCGAGGCAGAGGAATTCTTGTCGGTCATGTTCATCAAACGCGCCGTTGTTGCGGCCCGTGCCGTCGGACGCATCGTTTCGCGCGACACGGGCCGGGGCTTTGGCACCGGGTTCCTGATCGCGCCGGGTGTGTTGATCACAAACCACCATGTGCTGGCCACCACGCTACAGGCGGATCGCGCCGCGGTACAATTCCGCTATGAGCTTGAGATCGACAGCCGCGAAGCCCAGGGCCACACCTTTGCGTTAGACCCGCATCGCCTGTTCTATGCTGACGCGCGCCTCGATCTGGCCGTTGTCGCGGTCGCGCCGATGGCAGAAGACGGCGCCCCGATCACTGAATTCGGGTTCCTCCCTCTGATCGGGGTGGAGGGCAAGATCCGCAAAGGCCAACCCGTCAACATCATCCAGCACCCGCTTGCAGGGCGCAAACAGGTGGTCTTTCGCGACAGCCTGCTCAGCGCGCTGCCCGATGACCCGGATTTCGTCGCGCATTACACCGGCGATACCCAGCCGGGCTCCTCCGGCGCGCCAGTTTTTAGCGACCTGTGGGAGGTCATCGCCCTGCACCACTCCGGCGTCCCGGACGAAACGGCAAATGGGCAATACCTCACCCACAGCGGGGCGCCGTGGAACCCCCTCACCGATCCCGAAATGCGCACGGTGGTGTGGATCGCGAATGAAGGCATCCGCATTTCAAGGATCGTGCGTCACCTAGAAGGCCTGCCCGAACACTTGCTTGCACAGGGTCAACCCGGCGCGCATCTGATTGAGGATGTGCTGGCCCGGGGGCGGCAAGCAGCCCGCGACGGGACCTTTCCCACAGGTCCTATAGTGACCGAACGTATGCCCGACGCGCCGTTCGCACCCAGCGGCCATACCGTCACGCTACCGCTGCAAATCAGCATCGGGCAAGCGGCGGTTACCGCACCCAATAGGGCCAGCTCTGTGGCTTCTCCCCCAAGGGGCTGACCCGTTGGTCCCGACGGGACCCAGCCGCTGCTCTGTCAAAGGGCGGTGGCACACCCATTCCGACAAATCGCGAAAACGCCATTTGCCTTACCCCACGCTTTGCATCATTTATAACGCTGCATGGGAGTGGAATATTTTAGTCATAACCTAGCCCTCGTCCTGATGTCCGTTGTCGTGGCATTGGTCGCGGGCTTTACTGGCTTGTCATTGACGCGTTCATTGGCCCGAAAAACAGCGGGTCAAAAGAAGGTGGCCGTGGCACTGGCCTCTGTTGCGTTGGGCGGCGGCATCTGGTCGATGCACTTTGTGGCGATGCTGGGCCTGCAACTGCCCGTGTTGTTTTACTATGATGCGGCGATCACGCTGCTGTCCGCGCTGACCGGGATTTTGATCGTTGGCGGCGCGCTGATCGTGCTTCATTTTATGGAACGCACTCCCACCACCATCCTCAGCGCGGGCGCGATAATTGGCGGGGGCATCTTGGTGATGCACTACATCGGCATGGCCGGGCTAGAGCTGTGCCGCGCCGTCTATTCCCTGCCTGGCGTTGTTTTGTCGTCCGTCGTGGCAATCGCGCTGTGCATGCTCGCGGTCTGGATTGCGTATAACCGGCGCACCAATCGCAACATCTTTTTGGGCACCGTGTGCTTTGGCGCGGCGGTTGTTTCGGTCCACTTCTTGGCCATGGCCGGGACACAGTTCGTCACCCAACCACAGGCGGACGTGTTTGGCCCCGCGATCAGCAATGAGTTCCTTGCGATTGGCGTGATCCTCACCAGCTTCGTGATCTTTGGCGCGTTCTTATGGGTTAGCACCACGTATCTGGACGCCGCCCCGACGCAGGCACGGACCACGCCCGAGATCATCCAGCCGCCCAGCTCGCCCCAAGACCCCGCACCACAGCCCGCGCCAAACCCCACACCATCCAGCCTGCAAATCCCGTGTGAGCGTGAGGGCGGCAAAGTCTTTGTCGCGGCCAGTGACGTGTCCTTCATCCGGGCGGATGGCCACTACACCCAGCTTTATACAGACCGCGACCGCCTGTTCTGTGTCTGGCCCATGACCGAGGCCGCAAAGCGGTTGTCAGACGCCGGGTTCCTGCAAACGCACCGCAGTTATTTGATCAATCTTGCGAAGGTCGCACGGTTCGAGCGAAGCAAAGACAAGGGCCGCTGCACCTTTCATTGCGACACCCTTCCCCCCGCCCCTGTGAGTCGTTCCAAGATCAAACTCACGCAGGACTTACTTGCTGCGACTGCAAACGCACTTCGTGCAGACTAGGGCGCATTTCGTGCAATAGCCGCGAATTTCGCGTGTTTCTACGGGTGCTTGCCATAAGCGTTAACCATGTTCTTCCCAAAACAAAGCTAACAACAGCAAGGGAGGAGCGCCGATGATTCCGGCAGCTTTTGAGTATTACCGCCCCAAAGATCTCAGCGGCGTAATCTCGATTTTAGAAGAACACGGAGATGATGCGCGTGTGATCGCGGGGGGCCACAGCCTGATCCCCATGATGAAACTGCGCATGGCCGATGTCCCGCACCTGATCGACCTTCAGGACATCCCCGGCATGTCCGAAATCACTGTCACCGCAGACGCCATCACCATCGGCGCGATGACAACGCAGCACGACATCATTGACCACGATGGCCTTGCGGCTGCCGCACCCATCCTGCGCGAAGCGGCTTTGCAAATCGCGGACCCTCAGGTCCGCTATATGGGCACCGTCGGCGGCAACGTGGCCAACGGTGACCCCGGCAACGATATGCCCGGCCTGATGCAGTGTCTGAACGCGACCTTTACTCTTGTCGGCCCAGATGGCGAACGCACCGTCCCCGCACGTGAGTTCTATGAGGCCGCGTACATGACCGCCCGTGAGGACGAAGAAATCCTGACCGCAGTCACCATACCAACGCCCAAAGGCGGCTACGCCTACGAAAAGCAAAAGCGTAAGATTGGCGACTACGCGACGGCCGCGGCCGCCGTGCAAATCATCAAAGAAGGTGACACCTGCACAGCTGCATCCATCGCGATGACCAACCTCAGCGATACGCCAATCTGGTCCGAAGATGCAGCCGCCGCATTGGTTGGCACGTCCCTCGACAAAGCCGCCCTCAAGGCCGCCGTTGACGCCATGCTGGTAGATATCGACCCCTCGGAAGACAACCGCGGCCCCGTGGCGTTCAAGCGCCATGTCGCTGGCGTCATCCTCACCCGCGCGATTGAGCGCGCTTGGTCCCGGGCCTAGGAGAACGACACATGTCCAAGAAAATGCACATCTCACTCACAGTGAACGGCAAGCAAGAAGAGTTCCTTGCTGAGCCCCGCGAACTGCTGATCTACACGCTGCGCGAGCGGCTCAACATCACCGGCCCCCACATCGGGTGTGAGACATCCCACTGCGGTGCCTGCACAGTCACAATCGACGGCAAATCGGTCAAAGCTTGCACCATGTTCGTGGCCCAAGCCGACGGCGCGGACGTCACGACCATCGAAGGTCTGGGCAACCCCGACAGCCTGCACCCCCTGCAAGAAGCCTTTAAGGAGCACCACGGACTTCAGTGCGGCTATTGCACCCCGGGCATGATCACCCGCGCGTCCAAACTGCTGGAAGAAAACCCCAACCCGACCGAGGACGAGATCCGCTTTGGTATGGCCGGCAACCTGTGCCGCTGTACCGGATACCAGAACATCGTGAAATCCATCCGCGCCGCAGCGACCGAGATGAACGCCGCGAAGGAGGCCGCAGAATGAAAGACGAAATCACCAGCCGCGACGACCGCGTCGCCAACCTCAAGGGCATGGGCTGCTCGCGCAAACGCGTAGAGGACGCCCGCTTCACCCAAGGCAAAGGCAACTACGTCGACGACATCAAACTCGACGGCATGCTCTTTGGTGACTTTGTCCGGTCGCCCTATGCACACGCGCGCATCAAGTCGGTCAACTCAGAGGCCGCGCTCAAAGTGCCCGGCGTTCTGGCCGTCCTAACAGCCGAAGATCTCGCACCCCTTGGCCTGCACTGGATGCCGACCCTCGCGGGTGACAAACAGATGGTTCTGGCAGACGGCAAGGTCCTGTTCCAAGGTCAAGAAGTCGCGTTCGTGGTGGCCGAAGACCGCTATGCCGCCGCTGACGGGATCGAAGCCGTTGAGGTCGAATACGAAGAACTGCCCGTCATCGTTGACCCGTTCAAATCGCTCGAATCCGACGTGGTTCTGCGCGAGGACACCGTGGACGAGAACGGCAAAGCCACTGATGGCGCCCACGGCCCACGCAAACACCCCAACCACATCTTCACATGGGAAGTCGGCGAAAAAGACGCCACCGAGCAGGTGATAGATGAGGCCGACGTGGTCGCCACTGAGACCATGTATTACCACCGCACGCACCCTTGCCCGCTGGAAACCTGTGGCAGCGTTGCGTCGATGGACAAGGTCAACGGCAAGCTAACCCTTTGGGGCACCTTCCAAGCGCCGCACGCGATCCGGACCATCGTGTCCCTGATTTCGGGCCTAGAAGAGCACAACATCCGCGTGATTTCCCCCGACATCGGCGGCGGTTTTGGCAACAAAGTGGGCGCATACCCAGGGTATGTGTGTTCGGTCGTGGCCTCCATCGTGACGGGTCGCCCTGTCAA
Organism: Thalassobacter sp. 16PALIMAR09; assembly: GCF_000765485.1. NCBI lineage: Bacteria > Pseudomonadati > Pseudomonadota > Alphaproteobacteria > Rhodobacterales > Roseobacteraceae > Thalassobacter > Thalassobacter sp. 16PALIMAR09. The sequence goes on along the minus strand of NZ_JHAK01000003.1, from coordinate 299,818 downwards.
ATGGATCGAAGACCGGATGGACAACCTGATGACCACCGCCTTTGCCCGCGACTATTGGATGACCGGTAAAATCTCGGCCACCAAAGAGGGTAAGATCACTGGCCTGCACTGCAACGTAACAGCCGACCACGGCGGCTTTGACGCCTGTGCCGACCCCACCAAGTTCCCAGCCGGGTTCATGAACATCTGCACCGGGTCCTACGACATACCCACTGCTTATCTGGCCGTTGATGGTGTCTATACCAACAAGGCCCCCGGCGGCGTTTCCTATCGGTGTTCTTTCCGGGTGACCGAGGCCGTCTACTTCATCGAGCGGATGATTGAGGTTTTGGCGATTGAGTTGAACATGGACGCAGCCGAGCTGCGCCGGATCAACTTCATCAAGAAAGACCAGTTCCCGTATCAAAGTGCGTTGGGCTGGGAATACGATAGCGGCGATTACCACACCGCGTGGGACAAAGCCCTCAAGACTGTCGACTATGACGGTCTGCGCGCCGAACAGGCCGAACGGGTCGAGGCGTTCAAGCGCGGCGAAACCCGCAAGATCATGGGCATTGGCCTGAGCTTCTTCACAGAGATTGTCGGCGCTGGTCCGGTCAAAAACTGTGACATCCTCGGTCTGGGCATGTTCGATAGCTGTGAAATCCGGATCCACCCCACCGGCTCCGCGATTGCCCGGCTTGGGACGATCTCCCAAGGTCAGGGTCACGCAACAACGTTTGCGCAGATCCTTGCCTCGGAAATCGGCCTGCCCGCCGATAGCATCACAGTCGAAGAAGGAGACACCGACACCGCGCCCTATGGTCTTGGGACCTATGGTTCACGCTCTACCCCAGTGGCGGGCGCGGCGACGGCAATGGCAGGCCGCAAAATCCGGGCAAAGGCCCAGATGATTGCGGCCTACCTATTGGAAGTCCACGACGACGACGTCGAATTCGACGTGGATCGGTTTGTGGTCAAAGGCGCGCCGGAGCGGTTCAAGACGATGAAGGAAATTGCCTTCGCCGCCTACAACCAAGCCATCCCCGGCATCGAGCCCGGCCTAGAAGCGGTCAGCTATTACGACCCGCCCAACATGACCTACCCCTTTGGCGCCTACATCTGCGTCATGGACATTGACGTGGACACCGGCGTCACCGACATCCGTCGCTTCTATGCGCTGGATGACTGCGGCACACGGATCAACCCGATGATCATCGAAGGTCAGGTGCATGGGGGTCTCACAGAGGCGCTCGCCGTGGCACTGGGCCAAGAGATCGCCTACGACGATCAGGGCAACGTCAAGACCGGGACGCTGATGGACTTCTTCCTGCCAACGGCGTGGGAAGTGCCCAACTACGAAACCGATCACACCGTGACGCCGTCTCCGCACCACCCCATCGGGGCCAAAGGTGTCGGCGAAAGCCCCCATGTCGGCGGCGTGCCATGTTTCTCGAACGCGGTCCAAGATGCCTTCCGGCCCTTCGGTCTGCGCCACACGAACATGCCGCACGATCACTGGCGGATTTGGAAAACCGCCAATAGCCTCGGTATGCACGACTAAACCTCACTTGGGGGCGCGGCACGGCTGCGCCCCCCACTAAGAAGTTTCGATATGACCTGGACCGATCTCCAAACCGACCTCGCGCAAGAAAACTATGTGGCGTCTGACGACCTGTCCGTCGCGCTGCACCTCGCGCTTTCGCTGGGCCGCCCCTTGCTGCTTGAGGGCGCCGCCGGCGTGGGCAAAACCGAAGTCGCCCGGGCGCTGGCCGCCAACCGCGACGCAGAATTGATCCGCCTGCAATGCTATGAGGGTCTGGATGCGGCCCAAGCCATCTACGAATGGAACTATCAGCGTCAGCTGTTGACGATCCGCGCCGCCGCCGAAGACGGCGAAACCGGAAAATCCGTAGAAGCTCGCATTTTTTCGCGTGAATTCCTGCTGGAACGCCCGCTCTTGGCGGCGATCACCCGCCCCACGCCACCCGTCCTCCTGATCGATGAAATTGATCGCGCGGATGAGGAATTCGAAGCCTACCTGCTCGAAATTCTATCAGATTTTCAGGTCTCAATCCCTGAGCTGGGTACGATCACGGCAACCTCGCGGCCCATCGTGATCCTGACGTGTAACGGCACGCGGGATCTGTCGGATGCGCTGCGCCGCCGCTGTCTGTATACCTATGTTGATTACCCTGAGCGCGGCGTTGAATTGGCAATCCTCAAGGCGCGCTGCCCCGCGATTGAGGACCGCCTTGCCGATCAAGTCATCGGCTTTGTGCAGACTTTGCGCAAAGAAGAGCTAGAGAAAACACCCGGCATCGCCGAGACGTTGGACTTTGCCGCCGCCCTCATGGGGCTGGGCATTGCGGACCTGACCTCGGACCCGCGTGTGCTGCAATCGACCCTTACGACGCTTTTGAAAACCCAAAGCGATCAAGCCAATATCACCACCGAAGTCGCCCAGCGCATCGCGGGCAAAGCCGCATGAGCCACACGCCCCGCATACAGGGCGGCGCGGCATGACCCGCGTCACCAAATTCGCGGGCCGCGATCCGGGCCCGGCTGCCCGCATGGCTGGCTTTATCGCCCACTTGCGCGAGAACGGGTTGCGGTTGGGCGTGGCAGAGGCCGACACCGCGATGACCGCCCTGACCCATGTGGATGCAACATGGCCGGACCAATCGCGCCGCGCCCTCAAGGCCGTGTGCACCGGCTGCAAGGATGAGGCCGAGCGGTTCGATGCCCTCTTCGACGCCTTTTGGCTGGATGCGGGGCGCGTGCGCACCAAAACCACCCCCACCCTCAAGGCGCCCAACAGCGACGATATCCACTCCTCGCGTCAGGCGCAGGGGCAGGACGCAGGCGGCGCGGGCCAATCCACCGCCCCCGATGGCGGCGACGGCGAAGCTGATGCCGACGGTGAGGGCAAGCTGATCGCCACCAAGGTCCGCAACCTGATGCGCAAAGACCTGCGCGACATGGTCCGCCCCGAAGACATCGCCGAGGCCGAAGAGGTCGCCCGCCGCCTCGGTGCTGCCCTACGGGATCGCCGTTCGCGTCGGCGGATTGCGGCGCGCAAAGGTGACCGTATTCATTTTCGCAAAACCATCCGCGCCAGCCTCGCCACCGGGGGGGAGCCCGTCAAAATCCTGCGCAAAAAGCGCCCAGACCGCACCCGCAAAATCGTGGCCCTGTGTGATGTGTCCGGTTCGATGACTGTCTACGCACAAGTGTTCATGGCCTTTCTTGCGGGCCTGATGCGGGCCGATACACAAGCTGATGCCTATCTGTTTCACACCCGCCTTGTGCGCATCACCGAGGCCCTGCGCGACCGCGACGCGATGCGCGCGATTGGCCGGATGTCACTGATGGCGGATGGCTTTGGCGGCGGCTCTAACATCGGGCCTTCGCTTGAACGCTTTGCCGACACATATGCCAAACGGTTTGTGGATGGCCGCAGCGTCGTGATGATCCTGTCCGATGGGTATGACACCGCGCCGCCCGCCCACATCAGCGCCGCCCTCGCCAAGATCAAAAAGCGCGGCGCGCGGGTGATCTGGCTGAACCCGCTCAAAGGCTGGGCGGACTACGCGCCCGTGGCAACTGGTATGGCCGCTGCCCTGCCCCATCTTGACCTGTTCAAAGCCGCCAATACCCTCGGCGATCTTGCCGCCCTAGACCGGGAGCTCGCGCACCTATGACGTTCTTCGAAACCCTTCCCAGTGACATGGCCGAGGTCGTCACGGACCTAAAGCGCGGTGATCACCCCTTCGCCTTCGCGACGATCGTGCGCACCGCAGGCGCCACCGCCGCCAAACCCGGCGCCAAGGCCGTGCTCAGCGCGGATGGCACTATTCTGCGTGGTTGGCTTGGAGGTGGCTGCACGCGCGGCGCGGTCAAACGCGCGGCCCTAGAGGCACTGCAAAGCGGGCAACCTCAGTTAATCTCGGTCGCGCCCGAGGAACTTCTGGCCGAAAAGGGCGTGGCCCCTGGGGATGAAATCGAGGGCACGCGGTTTGCCCGAAATGGCTGCCCCTCCAAGGGCAGCATCGATATCTTTATCGAACCCTATCTGCCCGTGCCGCAGCTAACGGTGATCGGCGCCTCACCCGTGGCACAGGCCCTCTCGCGATTGGCGTCGGAGTTTCAGTGGTCCGTCAGCCCCGACATCGCCGAAACCCACCCCGCGCGCAAAAAGATCATCGTGATCGCGACCCAAGGGGCCGGTGATCTGGACGCCCTGACCCGAGCGCTAGAGGCGACACCAGACTACGTGGCCTTTGTTGGAAGCCGCCGCAAATACGCGTCCCTGTCCGAAAAACTGGCCGCAAAGGGCATTGATCCCGCTGCCATCGCAGCCGTCAAAGCTCCTGCTGGCCTTGATATCGGCGCGGTCACACCCGAAGAAATCGCACTGTCCATTTTGGCCGAACTCGTCGCCGTGCGCCGTGCTGCTCTGCGCGACACCACCCCGGAATGACACTGCCCCCGAACCCACCCCTTTTTCCGACCACGCAGGAGATCGAAATATGTTAAGATTAAAAGACCTCTTGTCCCGCTTGCGGCGTTCATGCCTCATGACACCTGAGCAGTCGGACCAAATCGCTCGTATCAAATTTCCCTGCTGCTAATGAGGACACGCAATGGAACTCTCTGACGAAATCACCATCAACGCCCCCAAAGACCAAGTCTACGCCGCGCTGAACGACCCCGAAATCCTGCAACAATGCATCCCGGGCTGCGAAGAGTTGATCAAACATTCCGACACCGAGCTGGAGGCCAAGGTCCTGCTGAAAATCGGCCCCGTAAAGGCGCGGTTTGCGGGCAACGTTGTGCTGGATACCACGGGCGCGCCGGATGCGTTTTCGCTGACCGGTCAGGGCACAGGCGGGGCCGCGGGCCACGCAAAAGGCGGCGCGGATGTGACGCTCACTGCCGATGGTGACAGCACGATCCTACGCTATGAAGCCAAGGCCGAAATCGGCGGAAAGCTTGCGCAACTAGGCAGCCGCTTGATTGTCAGCACGTCCAAGAAACTGGCATCTAAGTTCTTTACAAAGTTCGCCGAAGTCGTGGACACCGAAACCGTTGGCTGAACCCATCGACTATATTGAGCAGCCTGCCGATGTGATCGCGCAGGCCGCTCGCCTGATTAAGGCCGGCACACGCTTTGCGCTGATCACGTCGGTCGAAATTCAGGGCGGCTCCGCGCGGGAATTGGGCTCACTCGCTTTGGTTGAGGCAAGCGGCCGAATGGTCGGCTACTTGTCGAATGGCTGCATTGATCGCGACATCCAATTCCAAGCCCAAGAGGCTTTGCACACAGGCACCAGACGGCTGCTGCACTACGGGGCAGGCTCGCCCTATCTGGACCTCAAACTGCCCTGCGGCGGCTCGCTCAAGGCGGTGATTGACCCCGCGCCGGACCATGCCGCCATCATGGACGCACACACGGCATTGCAGGCCCGCAAACCCGCCGATCTGACCGTGACTTTGCCTGAGGGCGCAGGCCCTCGCACCTTTAGCTATACTCCCAAGTTTCAACTGATCCTCGCCGGGCGCGGCGCCGTTTTTCGCGCAACCGCCAAGGCCGCTCATGCCGCAGGGTTTGAGATCGGCGCGCTGTCTCCCGACCCCGAAGACCTAGAGGCCATCGCCCCTTTCGTGACCGCCCATAGCCACAGCCTCAGCTCGCCAGAGCACGCGCCCGCGATGGACTACATCGATGAACACAGCGCATTCCTGACCCTGTTTCATGACCACGATTGGGAACCTGCCCTTCTGGAACAAGCCCTGCGCACCGATGCCGCCTTTATCGGTAGCTTGGGCAGCACGAACGCGATGTCCTTGCGGATGATGTTGCTGCGGGAAAAGGGCGTGTCCGAGACACAATTGACCCGCCTGCACGGCCCCATTGGCACGATCCCCTCCCTGCGGGACGCCCAGCTGATCGCGATTTCTGCAATCGCCGAGGTCGTCACGCATATGCCCCGCATCATCCACCGCAACCAACGCGCCGCTTAACCACCGGACACAAAAAAGCCGCCCCTGCGGATCGCACCGGGGCGGCTCTTGATCGTACTCGGCCTAGCGAGTGGTTGCTGGCTCAGGCTCCTGCAAGGGGGTCGCTTCGCCCTCCACCACCGCGTCCTCAAGCTCAGGCGCATCAACCACCTCAGGCTCATCCGCGGCCTTGTTTTCAAGGGCACCCACGATCAGGGGCAGCATTTCCGTGTTCAACGCGGGCGCGTCACCGGAAGTCTTGGGCTCGGTCCATGCGAGCGTATCAAAGCTGCCGCATTCGTCACACAACGGCCCCCAAACGCCCTGCACATTGCCGCAAGCGTCACAGCACCACTGCGGCCCGCGCGATACCGTCAGCGCCCGTGCCAGCCAGCCGCGCACGACCACATCGTCCGCGCCTTCGCCCCGCTCAATCGCGGCCATAAGGGACAGGGCGCGGGTGGTTGGTTGGCTCTCGGCGATGTCGCCCATCGCACGGCGCGCTGCGGCAAAATCCTCTGCCGCGATCTGCAATTCGGCCTCCAGCAGCTTGGTCTCGGCATGGCCGGGCAACAGCTTTAGCAGTGGGGCAAACCGTTTGATCCGCGCTTGTGGCGTCTCATCGGCGGCGATCTGGGCAAAGGCCGCCGCAAGGTCGGGATGCGGCTGGGATTTCCACGCAGCCTTAAGCACCTTGGTCGCCGCACGTGCGTTGCCGCTGTCGATATGCATCCGCGCAGCCATAACAGCTGCGGGCACCAAATCGGGCGACATGCGGTTCGCCTCTAGGCTTTCGGCTCGCGCGCTGTCGGTTTTACCCTGCGCCAAGGCATCCCGCGCCGAGGCCAGCGCCAAAACCGCTGAGCGCCGCTTGTGCACATCCTTGGGCAAGGAACCGGATTTCAGCTTGGCCGTTAACGTCTGACGCGCGCCGACCCAGTTTTCGTCCTGCGCCTGTAGCTTTAACAAAACGTCCTGCGTTTCGGTGTGGCGCGGCTTCAGCGCAAAGGCTTTCTCCGCCAGCTTCATCGCCTTGTCCGTCTGTCCCGCCGCCAGTTGCTGCGACAGCAATCCACGCACGCCGACGAACCGCGTGCGGTCCTCTTGCAGCAGGCGTTTATACGCGGTTTCTGCCGTCAGCGCGTCGCCCGCACCTTCGGCGGCCTGGGCCGTCAAAAGGGTCGTCAAATCAGGACGGCGCAGCAGGCGTTCGGCCTTTTGCGCCTTGGAAATCGCGGTCCGGTGATCACCTGAGGCCAAGGCCATCATCCCATCCGACAACGCCTCATACCCGCGTTTTTCCCGGTTCCGGTCAAAATACCGCGACAGCGCCGTTTCGTCCCCGTTGATGAACCGCAAAAGCGCCACCAACAGGCCAGCGACCTTCAACAGCAACCACATACCCAGCAACAAAACCGCCAACGAGATCACCGCAATCAGCGGCGGCAGCGTGTATTCCGTGCCCAAAAGCACAATGCGGATGTAGTCGCTAGAGGCGATCAAGAACTCCGCCCCGAAGGCCAGCGCGCCGACCAAAGCCACAAAGACGAGTATTTTCAAAAGGGTCCAAAGCATGGCAGATCCTTAATTTGCGGCTTCAAAATCAGAAAGAGCGGTGGCGGCGGCGGCGCGGGTTTGCGCGGCGGTTTGCCATTCTGCCAGCGGGGCCTGCGCGGCCTCTGGCAAGGCGGCGATCTCGGTCAATGCGGTGCCCCAATCGGCGGCGCGCACAGCGGCCTCGGCGCGGGACAGAACCGCATCGGGGTCATCCCCTTCGCGCGGGGTCACGGACCGTGCCCCCACTTGTTTTTGCACAAACGCTAGGATGCTGCCCGCCGCATCCCCTTCGGCTGCGGCAGCCCGCGCCGCCGCAAGCGATGCGCGCGACAGATCAGGAAAGGCGTTTTGCAGGCTTTCGGCGGTGGCAACCCCATCGGCGGCAACAGCGCTCAGCGCGTCTGGCACATTTTCAAGCGTGTCGAGGGCGGTCTCAAACGGCTCACCCGTTTCCAGCGCCGTGCGCACGACCTGCAACGCGGCAGCCCTTTGCGCGGCACGTGCCGCATTCAGCGCCTCGGTCTCAGCGTTCGCAAGGCCCTCGGCCTGAAGCGACGCCATGCGCTGCATATCGGCGGTCAAAGCAGCACTTGCTGCCTGTTGTTCCGCCAAAAGCGCGCGCAGATTGGCAAAATCACCCTCGGTGATCCCACTGTCATCCCCCACGGGGCGCGCCTCGAGTGCTGCAATTCGCGCCTCCAACTGCGCAAGCTGTGCGGTCAAATCTGCGGCCGTTTGTTCAAGCGGCGTAACATCCGGCACCACAATCGCGGCGGCGGCATCACTGGCTGTCTGGGCTTGATCCTGCGCCTCAGCAGCGCGGGCATCCGCCTCCCCCACGCTGGTTTCAAGCGCAGCCACCTGCTCCTGAAGCGCCACGACGGCCGCGTTCTCTTGTGGCATCAAATAGGTCGGCACCGCGTAGCCAAGGCCCGCCGCAATCACACCGCCCAACAAAAGCGGCACAAATCCGCTCTTCTTTGGCTCAGGCTCGGGGGTCGGTGGCGCTGGTTCGGGCGCAACATCGGCCTCAGCGGTCTCAATCTCGGGCGTCTCAAACTCTTCAAGCTCAAGCGCCTCAACATCTTTTACTTCGGAACTCTCGTCCACCGGCTCAGCATCAGCCGGTTCAACATCTTCAACCGTTTCGGCCACAGCCTCATCGGTCACATCAAGGACCTCATCGGCACTCACCGCGTCCTCAATCTCAGGCATATCCGTGCTCTGACTGGGCTCAGGCACCTCAACCGCTTCATCCGCGATTTCGGCTTCTTCTACGTGCGCCTTCTCTGAGGCCTTTGATTTAGACGACTTCGCCACGACTGACGGACCCCCTCCGAAGTGTACATGCGCAGGTGTCACCAAAAACTGACACCTACCGAGTCATGAGCTTAGTCCGCTTCGGTTAAGGTCTCAAGTGACGTGGCGAGAGGTCAGGCAATTTGCCACTTCTTTACGCATTGCATCCCCCGTCGGGGCCGCCGCGATGCGCAAATCAGCCGCCTGGATATCCGCCGCCGCCTCCGCCACCGCCTCACTCATGGCGCAGACAAAAAGCGTGGCGCGCAAGGACGTTGGCAGGGCCTTGGCCAAAATCTCTGCGGTTCGGGGCGAAAACAACGGCACACATATTGCGCCCTCCGCCCCCAATACCCCAAGCGCCTCATCGCTCAGGGGCTGCGCCACTTGGTCATAGATGCAATGGCCCGACACCCGCAGGCCCCGCGCCTGTAACCGCCCCACAACATCGCCCCGCGTGAACCGCCCGTGCAGGTGGACCACCGGGCCCGGCTCCGCCACCAACACGACCAACGCATCGGCCGTTTCGGCAACGCCCGCGACCTCAAACCCCAAGGTTTGCGCCGCCGCAGCCGTGCGCGCACCAACACACCACGCCCGCCCCACAGCCCCGCCGCCCAGCGCGGCCCACGCCGTTACACCCGCCTCAGAGGTGAAAATCACCGCATCGCCATCTGCCAAATCGGGCAACGGCCCGTGCGGCGCGATCCGCAACAACGGCGACACAACGGCTGGCACCGCGCGGCCCATAGTCGCCTCTAGCCCCGCCAAAAAGCGAGCCGAGGCCAAGGCAGGACGCGTCAAAAGCAAATGCAAGCGGGTGTCTCCGTTTGGGGCCCATTGTCAGCGCGGGGTCCCGATGTTACCTGCCCCTAGGCTGACCGAAGGAGGCCCATGGCACAAGTGCTGACAGTTCTGGGGCTCGAAAGCAGCTGCGACGACACCGCAAGCGCGGTCGTCCGCTTTGGCGCGCCCACGCCCATCGCGTCGTCGATCGTGTATGGCCAAACCGCCTTGCACGCGGAATTCGGTGGCGTTGTGCCCGAAATCGCGGCCCGCGCCCACGCCGAGAAAATCGACCTCGCCGTAGAGGCAGCACTGCAAGAAGCCGACATTACCCTAGGCGCCATCGACGCCATCGCCGTGACCGCAGGGCCGGGCCTAATCGGCGGCGTTTTGGCGGGCGTTATGTGCGCCAAGGGCTTGGCCGCGACGCGCGGCTTGCCGCTGATTGGGGTCAATCACCTTGCGGGGCACGCGCTGACCCCGCGCATGACCGACGGCATCGCCTTTCCCTATGTCATGCTGCTGGTATCCGGCGGACATTGCCAGTTTTTGCGGGTTGATGGCCCTGATGATTTCACCCGTTTGGGCGGCACGATTGACGACGCCCCCGGCGAAGCGTTTGACAAAACCGCGCGTATTCTGGGTCTTCCGCAACCTGGCGGCCCATCGGTTGAGGCTGCGGCCCAATCCGGTGACCCCGAGGGCTTTGCCCTGCCCCGGCCCCTGCTGGACCGCCCCAATTGCGACATGTCCTTCTCGGGCCTCAAAACGGCTGTTCTGCGTGCCCGCGACGCAGTGATCGCGCGTGACGGCGGCCTGCATGAAGCCGTGCGCGCCGACCTGTGCGCCGCCTTCCAAGCCGCCGTGCGGGACGTTCTGGTTGCCAAAAGCCACCGCGCATTGGCCCTGTGCCCGGATGCCACGACCTTCGCGGTGGCCGGTGGCGTCGCGGCCAACCAAACCTTGCGTGCCGGGCTGACCCAGCTGGCGGATGAGGCGAACTTGCCGTTCTGCGCCCCGCCCTTGCGGCTGTGCACCGACAACGCCGCGATGATCGCATGGGCGGGCGCGGAGCGTTTGGCCCTTGGCGCGCGCGACGACATGACCCTAGCCGCACGCCCCCGTTGGCCGCTGGACACCACCAGCCCCGCCCTTCTGGGATCGGGCAAAAAGGGGGCCAAGGCATGAAGATCGGCGTTGTGGGTGCTGGCGCATTTGGCACGGCCTTGGCCGTATCGCTCGCAGCTAACGGCCCTGTTTGGCTTTGGGGCCGCGCGGGTATGGTGGCTGTCGCCGCATCCCGCACGACCCCGCGCCTGCCCGGCATTACCTTGCCAGAGGCAGTCCATATCACAGGTGATATCAACGACTTGGCGGGCTGTGACGTGCTATTGCTCGCGATGCCCATGCAGGCGTTGGCCGATACGCTGCCAACGCTTTCCGGGCTGTCGGCGCGTTATGCGGTGGCATGCTGCAAGGGGATCGACCGGACCCGGCTGACCGGCCCGGCCGAGATTATCGCAAGCGCGTGGCCCCATGTGACCCCAGCGGTCCTGTCCGGTCCCAGCTTTGCCGCCGACATCGCGCGCGGCTTGCCCACCGCGCTCAGCCTTGGATGCGCCGATGAGACCGCCGGATCTAAATTGCAGGACGCACTGTCCACCCCGACGCTGCGGCTTTACCGCACCACGGATGTGACAGGGGTCGAACTGGGCGGCGCCCTCAAGAACGTGATTGCGATTGCTTGTGGCTGTGCGATGGGCGCGGGTTTAGGCGAAAGCGCGCGGGCGGCGTTGATGACGCGCGGGTTTGCAGAAATGCAGCGCTTTGCGGCCCATGTCGGCGCGCAGCCCGAGACGCTTCAGGGCCTGTCCGGCTTTGGCGATCTAGCGCTAACCTGCACCTCGGCGCAGTCGCGCAATTATACCTACGGACTTGCCCTTGGGGCCGGAACCACCCCCGCCCACGCCACAGTCGAAGGTCGCGCCACGGCCCAGGCCCTGCACACCCGCGCTGCAGCCGAAGGGCTGGACCTGCCGATCACCGCCGTGACTGCCGCGATTGTCACGGGTCAAATCACCGTCAAAGATGCTATGTCTCGCTTGCTCAGCAGGCGCCTAAAAGAGGAATAACCCCATGTTTTACGCTGTTATCTGCACCGACAAGCCCAGCCACCTAGAGGTTCGCCAAGCCAACCGCGCCGACCACGTGGCTTACTTGAAATCCACAAATGTCACGCAGGCCGGGCCGTTTTTGGATGCGAACGGTGATATGTGCGGGTCATTGGTGATTTTGGACGTGGCTGACCGCGCCGAGGCCGAAGCTTGGGCCGCCGCTGACCCCTACAAGCTGGCCGATCTTTTTGCTGACGTCCGAATTGAGGCATGGAACCGGGTTATCGGCTGATGGCGGCGCACTGGCTCTTTAAATCCGAACCCTCTGTTTGGTCGTGGACCGATCAAGTCGCCAAGGGCGATCAGGGGGAGGAATGGGACGGCGTGCGCAACTATCAGGCCCGCAATTTCATGCGGGCCATGGCGATTGGGGATTTGGGCTTTTTCTACCATTCGCAGGACCAAAAAGCAGTGGTGGGCATTGTTGAGGTCTGCGCCCTTGCCCACCCCGACAGCAGCACGGATGACCCCCGGTGGGACTGCGTGGACATCCGCGCAAAGACGGCACTGTCCCGGCCCGTCACGCTTGCGCGGATCAAGGCCAACCCCGCACTCGCGGACATGGCCTTGGTGAAATCGCCGCGATTGTCCGTCCAGCCCGTGACCCCAGAAGAGTGGGCCGAGGTCCTGCGCATGGCCGAGGCGTAACGTATACATTAATGTATACATTGATTTGGGCGCCACTTCACTGGACAGCACCCAGCGCGGCGGCGTAGGAGAGCGGCGACCTGATCCCGGAGCCGATGCCATGACCGACCAAATCCAAACACCCGCCGATGACCGCCTGATTGTGGCCATGGACGTCCCCAACGCGCTGGCAGGTTTGGCCTTGGCTGAGCGGTTGGGCGATGCAGTGTCGTTTTATAAGATCGGCTTGGGCATGTTGACCGGCGGTGGCCTTGCCTTGGCCAATGAGTTGAAGGACGAGCACGGCAAGAAGATCTTCCTTGATATGAAGCTCTTTGACATTTCGAACACGATCGAAGCCGCGGTGCGTGGTTTGGCACAGTTCGATATCGATTTTCTGACGGTGCATGGTGATCCGCATGTGGTGCGCGCAGCCAAAGAAGGCGCGGCGGGATCGAACCTGAAAATTCTTGGGGTGACGGTGCTGACGTCGCTGGACCGAGCGGATTTGGACGCCTGCATGATCAAAGACGGAGCGATCGGCGATTTGGTCGTGGAACGCGCCGGGCGGGCCCTTGAGGCCGGTGCCGACGGGGTGATCGCATCACCCCACGAGGCCGCATTGATCCGCGCCCTACCCGAAGCCACAGGCCGGTTAATCGTGACACCCGGTGTGCGGCCTGCGGGCGCGGCCTTGGGCGATCAGAAGCGGGTGGCGACGCCTGCCTCCGCGATTGGGGATGGGGCCGACCACATAGTCGTAGGCCGCCCGATCCATACGGCCGTTGACCCGCGTCAGGCCGCACAGGCGGTTGTTGAGGAATTGCGGTCCATTTAGGGGTCTGAGGGGGCGTTGGGGGCGCTGCCCCCGGCCCGAGCGGGCCTCCCCCGGGATATTTTCAAACCAAAGAGGCGCGGCTAGTCGTTGATGTCGTAGTCGAAGGTTTTGGGTTTATCGCCTTTGATCCGGAACATCAGGCGTAGGCCGATCCAGCCCGCCAGTGAAGCAATGGCGAAGATAGCCATCAGCGCGGGCAGGCCAAAGCCGGTTAGGACGCCGAGGCCGAGGCCCGCGCCGACCAGCCCCGCCCCGATTGCGAAGCCCAGCAGAACGAACGCGGGCGCTAGCATTTCGAGGATGCCGAGGATGATCGCCGCGACGATCCAGATCCACCATGTAGCCCAAAGCATCATGTGCGGCCCCGAAGCATTTTGAAGGCTTCACCGAAGGCATCCATTGCGGAGGCCGGGACGACCACGGTTTGGGAGCCTTGTGACGCGCCCAGTGAGGTCAACGCTTCTACCTGTTTGAGGGCGACTTGGTATTGCGCCGCCTCAAGGCCGTTTTCCTTGATGGCGTGTGCCACGACTTGGGTCGCGTAGGCCTCAGCATCGGCTTGGACGCGGCGGGCTTTGGCAGCTTGTTCGGCGGCGTAGAGGTCTGCGTCGGCGGCGAGTTCGACGGCACGGCGCGCACCCTCAGCCTCGGTCACGGCGGCGCGGCGGGCACGTTCGGCGTTGAGCTGTTGGAGCATCGCGTCGCGGGTGGCTTGGTCGAGGTTCACGTCCAGAAGTTCGGCGCGCGTGACCTCAATGCCCCAGTCGTCGACGGCGGTTTCGACCGCGATCTTAATCTCATGGATGAGGCTTGAGCGGTTGGCCTGCACGTCGTCCAGTTCCATCTTGCCGATTTCGGCCCGGACGATGCCCGCGACAGTCGTGGCGATGGCGGCATCCACGTCACGGATGCGGTAGACGGTGCGCTCAGGCTCGGTGATGCGGTAGAACACCGACGTTTCGACCTGCACCAACACGTTATCCGCGGTGATCGCGTCTTGGCTGGCGTTTGGCAATTGGCGTTCGAGGATCGAAATCCGGTGCGCGACCTTGTCAAGAAACGGCACGATCAGGTTGATCCCTGGCCCAAGCACCGACCGAAGGCGGCCGAACCGCTCGACCACGTGCTTTTCGGACTGGGGCACAATGCGCACGCCCAGCAGGATCGTCGTGATAATAAAGCCGGCCAGCACGATCCAGACCGCGTTGTTTCCGACAAATCCCAATAAGATATCTTCAATGTTCATAATGCTCTCCAACACTGCCCCAAGGTCACATATAGGGCGTTCGCCCCCTTTGCGGAACCCATTGATGCGCGAGGGTTGTTGCGGGTAGATTGCCCCATGCCCACCCTTTGTCGTGATTGTTTGGCCCAGTTGGATGCCGCGCCCCGGCGGTGCCCCACATGTGGCTCACCCCGGTTGCTGTCGCACCCGGAGCTGTGGGATTTGGGCATCGCGCATATGGATTGCGACGCGTTCTATGCCAGCGTCGAAAAACGCGACAACCCGGAGTTGGCCGACAAGCCCGTGATCATCGGTGGAGGGCGGCGGGGGGTTGTGTCCACGGCGTGCTACATCGCCCGGATCAAGGGCGTACGGTCCGCGATGCCGATGTTCCAAGCGATGAAGCTATGCCCCGAGGCTGTGGTCGTGCGGGGACGGATGGAGGTCTATGTCGAAGTCTCACGCGCTGTGCGGGCCTTGATGGAAGAACTGACCCCTGAGGTAGAGCCGCTGTCGTTGGACGAAGCGTTCATGGACCTGACCGGTACGGCGCGGCTGCATGGTGCCCCGCCTGCTGTTATGCTGGCGCGGTTGGTCAAGCGGATGCGCGAAGAGATCGGGATCACCGGCTCTATCGGATTGTCACACAACAAGTTTCTGGCGAAAATCGCCTCGGACCTTGATAAACCGCAGGGGTTTGCGGTGATTGGCGCGGCGGAAACGGATGCGTTTTTGCAGGACAAACCGGTGCGGATGATTTTTGGCATCGGTCCCGCCGGGCAAGAGGCGTTGGAGACTGCGGGTATCCGCACTTTCGCGGATCTACGCCGCTGGGATCGTGCCGATCTGGGGGCGCGATTTGGCAGTATGGGGGACCGTTTGTGGCACCTGAGCCGAGGACAGGACCCGCGCAAAGTCTCATCCCGTGCGCCGGTCAAGTCGATCTCGAATGAAACGACATTTCATGACGATACGGCGGATGGTGACGTGTTGGATGGCCATATTTGGCGGCTGTCCGAAAAGGTCAGCGACCGAGCTAAGGCCAAGGGCATTGCTGGGCGGGTCGTGACGCTAAAGCTAAAGACGGCGGATTTCGCATTGGTCACCCGGCGGCTTTCGTTGGGGGATGCCACGCAGATGGCCGACCGGATTTATCGCACGGCGAAGGGGCTGTATGATGCGGCGGGCCTGCGTGGGCCGTTTCGGTTGTTAGGGGTGGGACTATCCGATTTGGAACCCGCAGAGGGCGCAGACCGCACCGGCGATTTGTTGGACCCTAACGCGGGCAAACGGGCCGACGCGGAGCGGGCCACCGACAAAATCCGCGCGCGTTTTGGTGAGGGGGCTATTCTCAAGGGCCGCGCCTTGCGCTAGGCAGGCGCTATGATTGATCCCGTTGACCTGACCGCCCGCCTTGTTCGCTGCCCCTCGATTACGCCAGAAGAGGGGGGCGCGCTTGTCTTGTTGCAAGACCTATTGGAAGAGGCAGGGTTCAGCTGCACCCGCGTTGACCGGGGCGAGACCTCAAACCTATTTGCGCGTTGGGGCGACAAGGGTCACACGCGCACGTTTGGCTACAACGGGCACACGGATGTTGTGCCCTTGGGCGACGTGAATGAGTGGACCAAGCCACCATTTGGCGCAGAAATCGAGGACGGCTGGCTATATGGGCGCGGTGCAACGGATATGAAATCCGGCGTGGCGGCCTTTGTCGCGGCAGCGGTAGAATTTGTGCGCGACACCCCGCCTGAGGGCGCGCTGATCCTTGCGATCACCGGGGACGAAGAAGGCCCCGCGACAGATGGCACCGTGGCCCTGTTGGATTGGATGGCGGCGCAGGGCGAGGCGATGACCGACTGCCTCGTCGGGGAGCCGACGTCATCCGCGGACATGGGCGACATGATGAAGATTGGGCGGCGCGGCTCGATCTCTGCGTTTTTTAGGGTGACCGGCACACAGGGCCACGTCGCATATCCGCATAAGGCATTGAACCCAATGCCTGCTTTGGTCACGTTGATGGACCGGCTGAGCCGTCATGAGCTGGATCAGGGCAATGCGCATTTTGATCCCTCAACACTTGCGGTCACGACGATCGACACTGGTAACACTGCGACCAACGTCATCCCGGCTGAGACCCGGGGCACCGTCAACATCCGGTTCAATGACATCCACACCAGCGCGTCGCTGACTGATTGGCTGCAATCAGAAGCGGACAAAGTGGCGGCGGAATTTGGCGTGGGCGTTGCGATGACGACCCGGGTGTCTGGCGAAAGTTTCCTCACGCCCCCCGGGCCACTGACGGATCTGGTTGCGCGAGCAGTACAACGCGAAACCAACCGCGTGCCCGTGATGTCCACGGGTGGTGGCACGTCGGATGCGCGTTTTGTGATGCGCCATTGCCCCGTCGTGGAGTTTGGCCTTGTAGGGCACCGGATGCACGCTGTGGATGAGCGTGTTCGCGTGGAGCAGATCAGCCAACTCAAGGGCATCTATACCTCGATCCTGCGCGACTATTTTTCAGGCTAGTTCTTACCACGCACGCTCTTTAGATATCTCATTGAGATTTAACTAGGGCGAGCGTGCAGGCGAGTGCTACGTTCGACTGGCATGGCACATTGTGCCCAAAGCCAGTCGGAGACGCCATTGGACCCGTTATCGATAGCACTCAGCGTAGCATTCGCGCTTGGCTTAATAGGGATCATTCGGAGCCTGCGATCCGGCAAAGCGCCCCCACCGCCGCAGAATAGCGCCCCCAGTCCCAAGGCGGAGCGCCCCATAGGGCCAAGCACGCCGGACCCCATATCGGTTGAACCACCCGCTGTGTCTGCCCCCGCAGAGACGGTTGCGATAGAAACATCGCAAGTCAAAACACCGGCACCAATCCCGCCAAGATCCGCACCAATCAAGGTGACGGCCCCGGTGCAGCCTCGTGAAATCCTCGTCGGGGCGGCTTATGTTATTGATGGAGATAGTCTTCGGATAAAGAAGCGTGAGATCAGATTGTTTGGCGTCGACGCTCCGGAGTTTAATCACCCGCATGGCAAGACTGCCAAATGGGCTTTATTCAAGCTGTGCAAAGGTGAGCGGGTGCATGCACACATCATCGCCGAGGACGATCATGGCCGCTGTGTCGCGCGATGTACGTTGGACGATGGCCGCGATCTTTCGGCAGAAATGGTCAAGCTGGGCCTTGCGCTGGATTGGCCCAAGTTTTCCAATGGTCGGTATCGCGCACTAGAGGCCGATGGCTTGCGCCGCAAACTCTGGCTGGCGGACGCGTGTCAGAAGGGGCGGATGCACGTATGGGACGCCTATGAGGCGCGACAGCGGGATCGCGCAAAAAACTAGGGGCGCCGCATTGCGACGCCCCATCAAAAATCAAAATGTCTAGATCAGTCATCCCAGCCGGAGACTGCTTTGACCTCGGCGAACTCGTGCAGGCCCCATTTGCCCGCTTCGCGCCCATTGCCCGACTGCTTGTAACCGCCGAACGGGGAGCCTTTGCCAAAGCCCTTGCCGTTGGTTTCCACCATGCCGGACCGGACCGCGCGCGCGACGCGGCGACGTTTATCGGTGTCGGTGGTTTGGATGTAGTTGGTCAGACCGTAGGGCGTGTCGTTGGCGATCGCGATGGCCTGTTCCTCGGTCTCAAACGGGAGGATCGACAACACGGGGCCAAAGATTTCCTCACGGTAGATCGCCATGTCGGGGGTCACATCCGCAAAGACCGTGGGCCGCGCAAAGTAGCCGCGGTTCATGCCATCGGGACGACCCGCGCCACCCGCAACGAGGCGCGCGCCTTCGTTGATGCCGGTCTCGATCAGGCCCTGCACTTTGTTGAACTGTGCCTCGGACACGAGGGGGCCGATGTGACGGCCCGGATCGCTTGCCAAGCCAACTTCGGTTTCGTTGGCGGCTTTGGTGGCTTGGGCCACGGCTTCGTCGTAGCGGCTTGCTTCGACCAGCATCCGGGTGGGGGCGTTGCACGATTGGCCCGTGTTGCGGAAGCACCGCGCCACGCCATCAATCACCGCGTTCGCATCGGCGTCTGCAAACACGATGTTTGCGCCTTTGCCGCCCAGCTCAAGGCTGACGCGTTTAAGGGTGTCAGCTGCGGCCTTGGAGATCGCGATGCCGGCCCGCGAGGAGCCCGTGAAGCTGACCATATCCACATCGGGGTGGCACGACAGCTGGCTGCCCACGCCCGGGCCATCACCGTTCACAAGGTTGAACACGCCCGCGGGGACGCCAGCTTCTTCGAGGAATTCTGCGAACAGCAGACCCGACAGGGGCGCAACCTCGGAAGGTTTCAGTACCGCAGTGTTGCCCATCAGCAGCGCGGGCACCGCCTTGAGCACGATCTGGTTCATCGGCCAGTTCCAAGGCGTGATCAGCGCGCAAACGCCGATAGGCTCCAACAGGGTACGCTCGGATGGGGATGAGGCCAGAGGCGCTTCAAATTCGATCTCCGGCAGGGCTTCAAGGAAGCCATCCATGTGCCATGTGCCAGCACCGACCTGATTGACCTTGGCCAACTGCTGGGGCGCGCCCATTTCGCGGCTGATGGCATCTGCCATCTCATCGGCACGGGCGATGTAGATTTCGCGCACGCGCTCCATCAGCTTGACCCGCTCCGCGAGGGGGGTTGCAGCCCATGCGGGGAAGGCGGCTTTGGCGGCGGCAACAGCGGCGTCTGTGTCGGCCTGCGCACCCAGCGCGATGGTTTCCGTGACTTCCTCGGTTGAGGGGTCGATGACGTCCATCGTGGCATCGGTGCTGGGGGCCACCCACTCACCGTTGATGAAGAAATGTCGTGCGTGTTTCATGGCTAAACTCCCTGTTTGCGCGCGTTATGCCGCAGATAGCCGTTGGGGGCCTGTTGTGCCACGACGGAATGCTTATATTTCACGACAACAGCCAAATTTAACGAGGAGTTTCTCATGGGCTTGCGCATCAATCAGGTTGTGCCGAATTTCACGGCGGACACCAGCGAAGGCGAGATCAATTTTCACGACTGGATCGGCGACAGCTGGGCCATTCTGTTCAGCCACCCCAAGGATTTCACCCCCGTCTGCACCACCGAGTTCGGTGCCGTGGCCCAATTGGCCGATGAGTGGGAAAAGCGCGACACGAAGGTGATCGGGATTTCCGTGGACGGCGTTGAAGACCACCGCAAATGGAAGGGCGACATCGAGAGCTATGCGGGCGCGAAAGCAGGTTTCCCGATCATCGCCGATGAGGACCTGACCGTGTCCAAGTTGTACGACATGCTGCCTGAGGACGCATATTTGCCCGACGGCCGCACCCCCGCCGATAGCGCGACGGTGCGTTCGGTGTTCGTGATCGGCCCGGACAAGCAGCTGAAGCTGTCGATGACCTATCCGATGACTGTGGGGCGCAACTTTGCCGAAATCCTGCGCGCGCTGGACGGGTTGCAAGCTGGCCTGAAGCACGGTGTCGCCACGCCTGCGAACTGGGTCCCAGGTGAGGATGTGATCATCCCGCCGTCGGTTTCAAATGACGATGCAAAGGCCAAGTTCGGCGCGTTTGAGACGATCTTTCCCTACCTGCGGAAAACCAAAGACCCCAGCTAAGCGGGGGCTTTGAGCGAATTGGAAAAGGCGGCTCCGGTGGGGTCGCCTTTTTTGTGGGCGAATGCGCCGTGTGTAACCGGGGGATGAAACGCAAAAAGCCGCCCCAAGGGACGGCCTTCAACGGTTCGCGAACGATCTTAAGCTGCCAATTAACCTTGGCGGGCTTTAAACCGACGCTGGGTCTTGTTGATCACGTAGACCCGGCCCTTACGGCGCACCACACGGCAGTCGCGGTGGCGGCTCTTGAGCGAACGAAGCGAGTTCTTAACCTTCATGTTCTATCTCCTCAAGCGCGGCGCGCGGTGACGCCAGCAGTGGTACCCAAAAGGGCAAATGGTGGGCGATACTGGGATCGAACCAGTGACCCCTTCGATGTCAACGAAGTGCTCTACCGCTGAGCTAATCACCCTATGAAACACACACCCCTAGGGGCGCGGCTGTGGACGGGTCTATAAGCGCTCCCCGAGGGGCACGCAAGGGGACTTTTGGCAATTGCGCAAACCGGTCTATAGTAGTGTACCAGAGGAGAGCAAATGACCCCCGAACCCTACTATTTAAGCCTCCCGCAGGGGCGTTCTAGCGCCGTTGTGGTGGCCTCGCCGCATTCTGGCCGCACGTATACCCCTGCTTTTTTGGAGGCGAGCGTGTTGGATTCGCGGGGGATTCGGTCCTCAGAGGATGCATTTGTTGATTTATTGCTGGATCGGGTGCCCAGTTTGGGTGCGCCGCTGATTACGGCGGATGCCCCGCGCGCCTATGTCGACCTAAACCGGTCGCAGGACGAATTGGACCCTGCGGTCATTGAAGACATCCCTCGCAGCGCGCTGAACCCGCGTGTGAGCAGTGGATTGGGTGTCATCCCGCGCGTTGTGTCCAATGGTCGGGCGATTTATCGGGGCAAAATTTCACGCCGTGAGGCCTTGGCGCGAATCGAAGCGATTTGGCGGCCCTATCATCGACAGCTTCAGTCGCTATTGGACGAAAGCCGCACACAATTTGGCCGGGCAATCCTGATCGATGTGCATTCGATGCCGCATGAGGCCATTGATTCTGTCCACCACACCCAGCATCTGCCCCCCGAGATCGTTCTGGGCGACCGGTTTGGCGCATCGTGTAACGGGCGGATCACCGATGCTGCCGAGGCTGCGTTTCGTCGCGCGGGGTTTCGCGTTGCGCGCAATGCGCCCTTTGCCGGGGCCTTTATCGCGCAGCATTATGGGCGGCCCTCGTACAATCAGCATGTCCTGCAAATTGAGATCGACCGCAGCCTGTATATGCATGAGCCGCTGATCCAGCCGAACGGTGAGTTTCACACATTCAAAGCGCGGTTTGAGGGTGTTTTGGCGGAGATCGTTGAAATTGGCGGCATGGGCATGCGCCCCCTCGCCGCCGAATAGCCCGCTTAGGCGTCTTGGTAAAACGTGGTGGTTTGGGCCACGACGACGGAGTTTTCGGCCAAGGCGCGGTCCATCAGGTCCTTTTCCTCGTCCGAGATGTCGTGCCCTTCGGCAAGACGTTCCTGCAAGGTGCCGTAGCCGGTCACCTCAAGCGGCGCGAGATCCGCGTGTTTCAGGAGCGCTACGGTTTCGCGCACGGCTTCGTCCTCATCCACGCCAGCTGCATAGCACATCAGTGCCGCACCGGTGGAGCCATCAGGCAGGCCATCGCCGTCCTTGCGGCCCACTTCGACCAGAAGCGTAAAGACATGCTGCGTGCGTTTGAGCTTTTTGGGTTTTTCATCCGTCATGCGCGCCAAATGGGGCCGCAGCCCTATTGATGTCAAGAGAGGCGATCAGAACGAGAATTGGATACCGACGCCGAGCGATAGGGTCGCATCCTCGGTCACAATCGGGCTGTCGGTGATTGCTGGGTCGAGGAAATCGGCCTGCACCGTGCCAAACACCCGCACCCGTGGCGACACCGGCAGGGACGCGTTCACCCCGATGTAGGGCGATGTCGTTGCGCCGGGATCAAAGGCAGGTCGACCAATAAACGCCTCCGCTGCGGTGACCCCGTACAAGTAGCGCGACAAATCCTGTGACCGCCACAGCGCGCCCGCGTAGACGCCCAGTGGAATGGCCCCAAGGGCAAAGCGCTGCGTAAGGCGCAAGTCCGCCTCTTGGCCATGATGCTCACCCGTGATTTCGTGCGCGACGGACAGATTAAGCCGCGTGCCCTGGGCGAAATCCAGCGCGTAGCTAAGCCCCGCATCAAGGGTCACGTCACGATCAATCCCGGCCAATTCCGGGCTATCGCTGTGCGTAAGGGCAAAGAACCGAGGCCTGAGAAAGATATCAAGGGCGGCCCGCTCACTCTGTGCGATATGTGCGGTGGCGCCGTTGGTTCCGATGTCAAAGGCTTCGGTGCGCACACCCAAGGTGGGCCGAAGGACAGTGGAGGTGGCCTCGCCCGCGTAAGGAGATGCACCCACACCCACAAACGCCCCAACGTACATCCCATCCTGCGCCTGCACAGGCAGGGCAGTCAGGAAAAAGGCCAAGAGCCGGGCGATGAAACGGGCAACCATAGGTTAATCTCTAACACGCAGAGATTAAGGAAGCCTTATGCTGCCCAGAGCACACCTCTGGGCAGCATTTGATCAGTTAGCGGTGGGTTTAGTCCCGCAGCAGCTCGTTAATCCCGGTCTTGGAGCGGGTCTGTGCATCGACGCGCTTCACGATGACCGCGCAATACAGGTTCACGCCGTTTTTCGACGGCATGGAGCCCGCGACAACCACCGAATAGGGAGGCACTTCGCCGTAGGTCACTTCGCCGGTTTCACGGTCCACGATTTTCGTGGATTTGCCGATAAACACACCCATGCCCAGCACCGAGCCTTCGCGTACGATGCAGCCTTCGACCACCTCGGAGCGCGCGCCGATAAAGCAGTTATCCTCAATGATTGTGGGGCCTGCTTGCATTGGTTCTAGTACGCCGCCAATGCCAACGCCGCCCGACAGGTGGACGTTTTTGCCGATCTGCGCGCAGGACCCGACGGTGGCCCATGTGTCGACCATTGTGCCGCTGTCGACGTAGGCGCCGAGGTTCACGAACGAAGGCATCAGAACAACGCCGGGGGCGATGTAGGCGGACTTGCGCACGACACAGTTTGGCACAGCGCGGAAGCCTGCGGTTTTCCATGCGTCAGCATCCCAGCCGTGGAATTTGCTGTCGACTTTGTCCCACCATGTGCTGCCTTGCGGCCCACCTGTGTGCGGTTCCATATCCTTAATGCGGAAGCCCAAAAGCACTGCTTTCTTGGCCCATTGGTTAACGTGCCAATCGCCATTTTCCAGCCGCTCAGCGACACGCAGGGTGCCGCTGTCGAGCGCGGCGAGGGTGTCCTCAATCGCGTCGCGGGTTTGGCCCGTGGTGTCAGGCGTGATGGCGTCACGACCTTCCCAGGCGAGTTCGATGGCGGTTTCAAGCTGTGCGTTGGACATGGGTGGCTCCCTCAAGCGGTGCAGTTCGATTGCGCGGGCTATAGCGGGCTGGGCGCGAGGCTGCAATCGGCCAGAGGGCCCCTACGTCAGCCCGCCCGTCCAAAATCTATGATTTTGCGGGGTGAACGGTCCAAAATAGCCGGGGTGTTGCAGGGGCGGAATTAGCAGCGCTTTGCCTTATTACCTGCACACTTATACGGCACCATGACGGGTGGCCACTTGCATATTTGAGACATTGGCCATCAACTGAAAGGACGCGTTCTGAAAGGATCTGCCATGAAAGATGATACCCGCCGCCACCCGTTTCGCGATAGCGAGCAGGACAGACACACCGCGGAGGCTGTACCCGACACGCCGCAAACACGTGCCCCCGCCTACCGGCTCGCCTTTACGGATTCGGATTTTATGCTGCGCGAAGAACTGCGCCCGGTGCGTTTGCAACTCGAACTGCTCAAGCCGCAGATGATCATGGATGAGCGCGGGATCGATAGCACAATTGTGATGTTTGGCGGCGCACGCATCCCCGCCCCCGGCGCGCCTGCGCGGACCGAAACACTGGCCGGACTGTCGAAATACTATGATGAGGCCCGCACATTCGCACGGCTCATGACCGAAAAATCGATGGAGACCTACGGCAAGGAAAACGTCATCGCAACGGGCGGTGGCCCCGGCGTTATGGAGGCCGGAAACCGTGGCGCGATGGATGCGGGCGGTGCCTCCATCGGGTTGAACATCGTGCTTCCGTTTGAGCAGGCGCCCAACGAATACGTCACCCCGGACCTCAGCTTTAACTTTCACTATTTTGCTATCCGCAAGATGCACTTTTTGATGCGCGCCCGCGCGATCACGGTGTTTCCGGGCGGCTTTGGCACGCTGGATGAAACGTTTGAAGCCCTGACCCTGATCCAGACACAGCGCATGGAGCCGGTGCCGTTTCTGCTGTTTGGGGAGGCATTCTGGCGGTCGATCATCAACTGGGAAACGCTCGCCGAGGCGGGGACGATCTCAGAAGAAGATCTCAAGCTGTTCCGGTTCGTTGAGACCGCCGAAGAAGCGATGGAGGCGATCGAGAACTGGGAAACGCCCTAGCTATCGTCGCCTGAACGCGGGATGCGAGATTTGCGGTAGCTATCGTCCATGACGTTATCAAACTCGGACGGGGCGCCGCGGTCACGCATTGTGGGCGCTTGTTCGCCCGAGATGGGATCACCGCCGAAACGGTTTGGCCCATCCGTGCCCTTGAGGGCGAGAATAATCAGCAAGGCAAGCCCGCCGATGAACGGGACCAAGACGAGCAAAATCCACCATCCGCGCATATCCCGGTCGTGCAAGCGACGCACACCGACGGCAAGGGATGGCAGCAGCATCGCGAGCGACCAAAGCACATTGAGGCCATCGCTGATCAAGGCGGTGACCAACCCGATGCCAATGTTGAACAGAAAGAACCACCAGTATT
The DNA here is from genome assembly GCF_000765485.1 of Thalassobacter sp. 16PALIMAR09. Taxonomy (NCBI): domain Bacteria; kingdom Pseudomonadati; phylum Pseudomonadota; class Alphaproteobacteria; order Rhodobacterales; family Roseobacteraceae; genus Thalassobacter; species Thalassobacter sp. 16PALIMAR09. The sequence goes on along the minus strand of NZ_JHAK01000003.1, from coordinate 274,834 downwards.
CGGATCGCCGCGCGCGGCCCTGAAAATCCGCATACTTCGTCAAACAGGTTTTGACGGCCGTCACAAAATCCATGGTTCTATCCTTTTTTACCAATCCTTGGCTCGCTGCCCTTGAGCAGGCGATTAATGTTTTCATGGTGGCGCAGGCCGATCAGAAAAGCCAGAGCCACGCATAGTGCCATGGCCTGTGGCGCGCCCAACAGCGTCGCAGCCATCGGAGAGAGCGCCGCCGCCACAAGTGCCGCGAGCGATGAAATCCGGAAAACGGCCGCGATCACGGCCCATGTGGCACAGGCCGCAAGCCCGATGGGAAAGCTGAGCGCCAGAAGCGTACCAAGGAACGTCGCCACCCCTTTGCCGCCCTTGAACCCCAGAAAGACGGGAAAGCAATGCCCGAGGAACGCCGCAAAACCGGCCAGTTGCGCGGCGTCCTCGCCCAGTGCCGCGCGGGCCAGCAGGACCGCAGCCCCGCCTTTGCCTGCATCCCCCAAGAGGGTCAAAAGAGCCGCCAGTTTATTGCCTGTCCGCAGGACGTTCGTGGCCCCGATGTTGCCAGAGCCAACCTGCCGCAAATCCCCCAAGCCAAACATCCGCGCCATCACGATGCCGAACGGCACCGACCCCAGCATGTAGGCGGCCACCGCCGTTAGCCCCAACAGTGGCAGGGCAGTGCTGATCTCAGGCAGCATGTTTAAAGACCTCGGCCCCGGCGACATAGGTGGCCAGCACGCGACCCTCCATCCGGTGACCATCATAGGGAGTGTTCTTGGATTTTGACCGTAGGCGCGTGCGGTCCATCACGAAGGGCGCGTCGGGATCAAACAGCACAAGATCCGCGGGCGCCCCTTCGGCCAAGCGCCCACCGGGCAGGCCCAAACGCTTGGCTGGGTTAAGGGACAGAGCGCGCCACAGCGTCGCGAGATCCATGTGACCTGCGTGCACCAATCGCATCGCAGCGGGCAACAGTGTTTCGAGCGCGACAGCCCCTGAGGCGGCCTCCTCAAAGGGGAGGCGTTTGCTTTCTTCGTCCTGCGGGGTGTGCATCGAGCTGATGATATCAATCGCGCCAGACGCTACGGCCTCGGCGATCGCGATGCGGTCTTCTTCGGCGCGAAGGGGCGGTTTGATTTTGAAGAACGTGCGGTAGTCATCCACATCCAGCGCGTTCAGCGTGAGGTGGTGGATTGAGGTGCCCGCCGTGACGTCCAGACCTGCCGCCTTGGCCCGTTCCAACGCAGGCAACGCATGGGCCGTAGTGATCTGATCGGCGTGGTATCGCACGCCCGTCATCTCAACCAGCGCGAGGTCACGTTCCAGCCCGATCCGCTCCGCCAGAGGAGAAACCCCCGGCAAACCACGCAGCGTCGCAAACTTGCCCGAGGTCACCGACGACCCCGCCGAAAGGCCCGGCTCTTGGGGGTGGGCAATGACCAGCGCGCCGAGACCACGGGCATAGGTCATGGCGCGCGACAAAACCTTGGTGTTGGTCACGACAGCATCGCAATCGGTAAAGGCCAACGCGCCTGCGTCCTGCAAAAACCCGATCTCGACCATCTCACGGCCTTCGCGGCCCTTGGTCAGCGCAGCCATCTGGTGGACATTGACCCGCGCCATGTCCCGCCCCCGCCGCAGCGCGTATTCCAGCGTTTCGGGCGTATCGACAGCCGGGTCCGTGTCGGGACGGCAGACAATCGTCGTAACGCCACCTGCCGCTGCCGCCGCACCCGCCGTGCGAAAGCTCTCTTTGTGGCGTTCACCGGGTTCACCAACCTTAACACCCATGTCGACAATCCCGGGGGCGAGGCATTTGCCACCCCCATCAATCACCCGGTCCGCAGGACCATCGGCGGTGATGACACCGTTCTCGATGCGCAGCGCGCCAAGGGTTTCTGTGCCCTGTTCAGGATCAATCAGGCGGACGTTTTCAAAGCGCAGGCTCATCTGGCGGCTCGCTCCCACAAGTGTTGCTCTAGCCATATGGCATGGCGGAGGTTTTGGATCGCATACGTGGTCTTGCCCCGGCCGCGCAAGTGTAGCGTCGCGCCGATGCGGCGAATACGGGTGATCTGCTCATACCGCAGAGACCACAAAAGCCGCCCCTGCTGGACCTCTGCGATGCGGTGAGTCGTGAGCAAATAATCGGATGGGCGCCGCAGGCTGGCCAGCGCGACAAGCGGCGCAAGGCCAAGCGCGGTCGTCAGCAGCGTGGTGCCATCCGGGTCATAGGCCCCGCCACGCAAAAGCGCGACAAACGCCATGCCGGCGGGAATGCATAGCACCGCAAGAAGCAGTTCGCTGAGCAAACGGACCTCTCGGTCCTCATGCAGCCACATCACCGCGCGCTCATCCGGCAGAGGCAGGCGTGGCACATCTCGGGTCATCCGCCTTGCCCCAACCAAATCAGCAAAAGGATAACGGCCACCACGATGATGACCCAAGGTTGCGGCGTGCGGCGCGGAGGTACGAACGGCGTCTTGGGGGCGGCGGGTGTCAAATCCACCTCAGGCATCTCGCGCGGAGCAGTGTCCGCCGGAATAGGCGCGAGACTGGCGATGTGGCGGATGTGGGCGGGCATGTGCAGCGTGACCTCGGCCCGGCCCAGCGCACGCGGGGTCAGGATAATCACATCGCCGCCCAAGCCATCGAGCCGCGCCTTGGATTGCGCAAGGACCTCTGGCGCGATGTCATACGCCTCTTGCAGGTAGCTGCGCAGCCCCATGCCCGCAATATCGGCCACGGCGAACACCTCAGCCCCCGTTGGGTCCAACGCGGGGTGATCAAACAGCATCGGCAGGGTCGTATCGACGGCCGACGGATCCTCAAGCTGGCTCAGGAACGTCTGCCGTTCTGGCCCGGTGTCCGTATCGCTGACGGCAAAGATGTGGATGCGCGTGTCGTGAGCCGGAATGCTGAGGTTCATGTCCGCGCGCCCCTTTTCCTAGACCATAACACCCGCAGAGGCCCGGGATTCGCGCAAGTTGCGCGCAAGCAAATCCATCGCGGCCATACGCACGGCCACGCCCATCTCAACCTGTTCTTGGATAACAGAGCGGTTGATGTCGTCGGCCAGCGTGCCGTCGATCTCGACCCCACGGTTCATCGGGCCGGGGTGCATGACGATGGCGTCGTCCTTTGCATGGCTCAGCTTTTCCGCGTCCAGCCCGTAGCGGTGATAGTATTCGCGTTCTGACGGGATGAAGCCGCCGTCCATACGCTCACGCTGAAGGCGCAGCATCATCACGACGTCGGCGCCCGCAAGGCCCTCGCGCATATCATCATAAACCTCGACCCCGAACTCGGACACGCCCGAGGGCATCAAGGTCGGTGGCCCCACAAGGCGCACGCGGTTTTCCATTTTGCCCAGCAGGATGAGGTTTGAGCGCGCCACACGGCTGTGTGCGATATCGCCACAGATGGCGATGGTCAGGCGGTGCAACCGCCCCTTGGCACGGCGGATCGTCAGCGCATCAAGCAACGCCTGCGTCGGATGTTCGTGCCGCCCGTCGCCTGCATTCAGGACCGCGCAGTTGACCTTTTGCGCCAGCAAATCCACTGCGCCGGAGTGCGGGTGCCGCACGACCAGCAAGTCTGGGTGCATCGCATTCAGCGTAAGGGCCGTGTCAATCAGGGTCTCGCCCTTTTTGATGCTGCTGGCCTGCATCGCCATGTTCATGACATCCGCGCCCAGCCGCTTGCCCGCCAGTTCAAAACTGGCCTGCGTGCGGGTTGAATTCTCGAAGAACATGTTGATCTGGGTCAGGCCCGCCAACGCGTCGCTGTGTTTGACCACGCCACGACCCAGTTCGGCGTACCGATCGGACAGGTCCAACAGCGTTGTGATTTCAGTAGGATGGAGGGGCTCAATGCCCAAGAGGTGCTTCTGTGTGAACATCTCGACCGCCTTGTTCAGGTTGAGGCGGTATAGACCCGTGGGGGCGGCACGTGCAAGCACTGCGGCCCCTTTCCACGCCGGAGCGGGCGCACTACTCTGCACAAATGGATTCTCTTGATCAGATGGATAGCGCGACGGCCCTTGCCCTGCTGGAATGGCAGGTTGAGATGGGCGTGAGCGATGCCATTCTGGTGGATCCAGTGGATCGCTATGCATTGGCGGCCAAGGCCCCCAAGCCCGCAGCCCCCGCAAAACCGAACGGCCGGGCGGCCCCGCCGCAACTGCCCCCCGAGGTCGATACCGTCGCCGCCGCCAAAGAGGCCGCCGCAAGTGCCACTGATCTAGCCGGGCTAGAGGCCGCGATGGCAGGTTACACGCATTGCAACCTGCGCCAAGGCGCGCGGAACCTTGTGTTCAGCGATGGGCGCGCGGATGCCCGCGTTATGATTATTGGTGAGGCCCCCGCCCGCGATGAGGACCAGCAGGGCAAGCCTTTTGTCGGCGAAGCCGGGCATCTGTTTGACAAGATGTTTGCCGCCATCGGCATGGCCCGCGATCACGCCGAGCCGCATGCAGCCCTGTACCTGACAAACGTTCTGCCGTGGCGCCCGCCCCATGACCGCGACCCAAAACCCGAAGAAGTCGCCATGATGCTGCCGTTTCTGACGCGGCATGTGGAATTGGCGAACCCGGATTTCATCGTGCTGATGGGCAATCACGCCTGCCGCACCGCCCTTGGCAAGGCGGGGATTACGCGGTTGCGCGGCACATGGACCGAAAGCTTTGGCAAGCCGACCTTGCCGATGTTTCACCCCGATTACCTGCTGCGCACACCGGCAACCAAGCGTGACGCTTGGGCCGATCTTTTGGCGCTACAGGCGCGTCTTCTTTCATAAACTCCGAACAGCGGACCCTGCACCATGCCCATTGATCTGTTGCTCTATCTTGCGTTTTTGCCCGCTGTTTTGGCCCTTGTGGTGACACCGGGCCCTGACATGATGTTTGCGATGGCCCAAGGGCTACGCGGCGGCACCCGTGTGGCTGTGGCCGCCGCTGCGGGCATTTCGGCAGGCGCGTTGATCAATGCAACCCTCGCGGGTGCAGGCCTAGGTTACGTCGTAGAACGCGCGCCTTGGGTGTTTGGCGTCGTGCGTTGGGTTGGCGTGGCCTATTTGGCGTACCTTGCATGGAAAACGCTGACCACGCCGCTGACGGGTGAAAGCAAAGCAAAAATCCGCCCCTCGCGAGCATTTCGTGACGGGTTGATCGTGAACCTGTCGAACCCGTCGATGATCTTTTTCATCCTCGCGTTTATCCCCCAATTCGTGGACCCCACGCGCCCGATTTTTGCACAATTCGTCATTTATGGCGCGACCATCGCCGTGTTGGGGTTTGGCGTTAAATCCACCGCTGGAGCCTTTGCGGGACAGCTCGGCCCGTGGCTGGCGCGCAGCCCGCGCGCAGAACGCACATTGCGCTGGGTGACGGCAAGCGTCTTTGGTGCCCTAGCCGCCCGCGTCGCCCTAACAGGAGTAAAAGCATGAGCCGTATTGACGAAACCCTCGATTTTATCCCGGTTCGGATCGCCGTTTTGACGGTGTCGGACACCCGCGAATTGAGCGAGGATCGCTCTGGTGATGTGCTAGCGGGCCGGATCGAAGCGGCGGGCCATACATTGGCTGACCGCAAAATTATCCGTGATGAACGCCACGAAATTGCAGATCAACTGCGCGCGTGGTGCGCCGATCCGCAGGTGGATATCGTGATCTCGACCGGCGGGACCGGGCTAACGGGCCGCGATGTCACCGTTGAAGCCCATCGCGACGTCTATGAAAAAGAGATTGATGCCTTCGGGACCGTGTTTACGATGATCTCGTTCAAAAAGATCGGCACCTCGGCCATTCAATCGCGCGCCTGTGGGGGGGTGGCGGGGGGCACCTATTTGTTCGCCCTGCCCGGGTCACCCGGCGCGTGCAAGGACGGCTGGGACGAAATCCTATCGCTGCAACTGGATTACCGGCATCGACCCTGTAACTTTATTGAGATCATGCCCCGTCTGGATGAACATTTGCGACGGAAATAGGCACCTGCCCCGTGTGAGTGTCGTATAAGAGGTGGATGCGTTTGGGATTATTCTCATAACAACCTATATCCACAGGGACACATCGGAGCCGCCACGACATGAGATTTCTAGGTCGCAGCCTGACCGCGCTCTTTTTATTGGCCCTCACGTTTGGGTTATTGGGACTGGCAGGCAACAGCATTTACAGTGCACTTGAGGCGCGATGGGCCCAAGAAGACCGGGCACGTCCGGCGCGTGAGCGTGTGTTTGCCGTGAACGTGGTTGAGGCGCAGGCCCGCGACACCCGCCCCGAGCTGCGCGTTTTCGCCGAAATCCAAGCCGCCCGCGTGCTGGAACTGCGCACCCCAAGTGCGGGCACCATTGTGGAACTGGCCGACGGTTTTGAAGAAGGCGGGCGTGTGCGCGCGGGCCAACTGCTGTTGCGGCTTGACCCCGCCGAGACGGACGCTGCCCTCGCCTCAGCGCGCAATGACCTGAGCGAGGCAGAGGCCGATGCCCGCGATGCCGCCCGGCTGTTGGTGCTGGCACGCGCCGAAGTTGATGCCGCCCGCGCACAAGCAGACCTGCGTGATGCCGCCCTGACCCGCCAGAAAAGCCTGTTAGACCGCGGCGTTGGCACCGATGCCGCCGTCGAAACTGCCGCCCTTGCCCTGTCCTCGGCCGAACAAGTGGTCCTGACCCGAAGACAAGCGTTGGCCAGCGCAGAGGCCCGCGTTGATCAAACCGCCACCAACATGGAACGCCGCCGCATCGCCCTGCGGGAGGCGCAGCGCGAACGTGCCCAAACCGAGATTTTCGCCGAATTTGACGGCACGCTCAGCACTGTCACCGTGGCCCAAGGTGGCCGCGTTGGCGCGAATGAAAAGATCGCTGAGATCATTGATCCGACCGAGCTAGAGGCCGCCATTCGTGTGTCCACCGCGCAGCATTCGCGGCTTGTGGATGCGAATGGTCAATTGCGTCGCGCGCCTGCACAGGTCGTGCTGGATGTGCTGGGCATGGATATCACAGCCCGCGCCACCTTGACCCGTGAGGCCCCCGCAGTGGGCGACGGTCAGACCGGTCGGCTTGTGTTTGCGGCACTAGATGCGCCCGGCAGTTTGCGCCCCGGCGATCTGGTTGAGGTCCGGATCCAAGAACCTCAGCTTGACGATGTGATACGCCTGCCCGCCACGGCCCTGAGCGCGCAGAATAGGGTGTTGATTTTGGGCCAAGACGATCGGTTGGAAGAGGTGTCCGTGACGCTGATGCGGCGACAGGGTGATGACATTCTGATCCGCGCACCCGGCCTAGAAGGCCAGCAAGTCGTCGCAGAACGCACGCCGCTTTTGGGGGCCGGGATCAAGGTCCGCCCCCTCGGCCCGCAGGCCGCTACAAACACCGAAGCAGATGATTTGGTGGAGCTAACCGGTGAACGTCGCGCCGCCATGGTCGCCTACATTGAGGCCGATGGCCGCCTATCGGAGGAAGCCAAACGCCGGATGCTCGCGCGGCTGTCACAAGACAAGGTGCCCGCAGCCATGGTCGCGCGGATCGAATCCCGCATGGGGAGCTAGCCCGTGTCGATCATCAGCTATTTCACCCGACACCGAACAGCGGCGAACCTGCTGCTGATCTGTCTTGTCGTGGCGGGGCTGGCCGCGCTGCCCAACATGCGGGCGCAGTTTTTTCCCGACGTTGTCGTGGAAAACGTGCGCGTCAATGTCACCTGGGATGGCGCGGGTGCTGAGGACATTGACGCAGGCGTGGCCCAAGTGTTGGAGCCTGCACTGCTGGCGGTTGAGGGCGTTTCCGAAACCACCGTCACCTCCCGTGAGGGGAGCGCCGCCGTCCGATTGGACTTTGAACCCGGTTGGGACATGTCGCGTGCCGCCGATGACGTGCAATCCGCTGTGGATGCCGTGACAGGCCTGCCCGAAGGCATAGATGAGCCGACCGTGCGCCGGGGCAATTGGCGCGACAGGGTGACCGACGTGGTGATCACCGGCCCCGTGGGCGTGGATCAGTTGGCGCGGTTTACCGATGAATACGTCACGCGTCTGTTCGCCGCTGGGGTCACGCGCACCACCATCCGCGGGATCGCCGCACCTGAAATCGTAGTGGAGGTGCCGACAGTCGCGCTGATCCGGCATGACGTGACCCTCGCCCAGATCGCGGAGGCTATTCGTGCGGAGGCTGATGCCGACCCCGCAGGCGACGTGACGGGGGCCAATACGCGCGTGCGCACGGGCGTCGAAAAACGCGACCCCGCCGCAGTGGCCAACATCGTTCTGCGCCGCGAAGCATCAGGCGCGTCCCTCACCATCGGGGACGTGGCCACGATCCGCCAAGACGGCGTCGACCGGGAGCGCGCCTATTTTGTGGGTGACAACTCTGCGATCTCGATCCGCGTGGATCGGTCTGCCCAAGGGGATGCCATCGCCATCCAGCGAACTGTTGCGGACATAGCCGCGGAAATGGAATTGACCCTACCCGAAGGCGTACAAATTGAGCTGATCCGCACCCGGGCCGAGGCTATCACGGGACGTATCGGCATCCTCTTGGACAATGGTTTGATGGGGCTGGGGCTGGTCGTTTTGATCCTGTTCCTATTCCTGAACGCCCGCACCGCATTTTGGGTCGCGGCGGGTATCCCCACCGCGATGATGGCTGCACTTGCGTTCATGTACTTGGCCGGAATTACGATCAACATGATCTCGCTTTTCGCGCTGATCATCACGTTGGGCATCGTGGTGGATGACGCCATCGTTGTGGGTGAGCACGCAGATTTTCGGGTACGCCGCTTGGGCGAAGACCCCGTCACAGCCGCAGAAAACGCGGCCAAGCGCATGTCACTGCCGGTGCTGTCGGCCACCATTACGACGATCATCGCGTTCTTTGGCCTTGTCGCAATTGGCGGGCGGTTTGGCACATTGATCGCGGATATTCCGTTCACCGTGATCGTGGTCCTGATCGCCAGCTTGATCGAGTGTTTCTTGATCCTGCCCAACCACATGGCCCACGCACTGGCCCACTCTGCCAAGGAGCATTGGTATGATTGGCCCTCCCGGCAGGTAAACCGGGGCTTTCGCTATGTCCGCGAACACCTGTTCCGCCCCTTTATGGGCTGGGTAATCTTGGCCAGATATCCGGTCGTTGCAGTGATGGTTCTGCTGCTCGCTACGCAGGCGGCGGTGTTCATTAAGGGCGACGTCACTTGGCGGTTCTTTAACGCGCCTGAGCGCAGCTCTGTCACCGGGAATTTCGCCATGCTAGAGGGCGCGACCCGCGCTGACAGTATAGAAATGATGCGTGAAATGCAGCGCGCGGCCCGAGCCGTTGGCGCGGCCTACGCCGAAGAATACGGCACCAACCCGCTGGCCTATGTGTTGTCAGAGGTCGGGGGCAACGCGGGCCGCGCATTGGACAGTGCGGACACCAAAGGGCCGGAGCTGTTGGGCTCTATCTCGATTGAACTGATCGACCCGGACTTGCGCCCCTATTCCAGCTTTGAATTCGTCGCAGCCCTGCGCGATGAGGTGCAACAAACGCCCCTGACGGAAGAGGTCAGCTTTCGCGGATGGCGGTCCGGGCCGGGGGGCGATTCAATCTCGGTCCAGTTTTATGGCGCCAATAGCGAAACGCTGAAGGCCGCAGCCGAGGCGCTGAAAACCGCGCTTGGCCCCTTCCCGGAGGTTTCGGGCCTGCAAGACACCCTGCCCTACGACAAGGATGAGGTGATCCTACAGCTTACCCCCCAAGGAGAGGCGCTTGGTTTTGACATCGACGCGCTAGGGCGCACCCTGCGCAATCGGTTTTCCGGGATTGAGGCTGCAACCTTCCCCGTTGGACCACGCACGGGCGCAATCAGGGTGGAACTACCCGAGGGTGAGCTGACTGCTGATTTCCTTGACCGCACGCTCATGCCCGCGCCTACCGGTGGCTTTGTCCCACTGGCCGATATTGTCCGCACCGAGGTCCGTTCAGGCTTTCGCACGATCCTACGCGAGAATGGTTTACGGGTTGTGACCGTGTCAGGTGATTTGTCCGAGGACGATCCACAACGCGCCACTGAGATCATGGAGCGGTTGCGCGACGTGATTGTGCCGCAAATTGAAGCCGAACAACAGGTTGCCGCTCAAATTGGCGGTCTGGCGGAGCAAGAAAGCGACTTTCTTAGCGATGCGTTGTTGGGCCTGATCCTGTGTCTGACGGGCATTTACCTTGTGCTGAGTTGGATCTTTGCCAGCTGGACCCGGCCTGCGGTGATCATGGCGATCATTCCCTTTGGCCTGATCGGCACGATCTATGGTCACGCCCAGTGGGACGTACCGCTGTCGATGTTCACCGTCGTCGGGCTGATCGGCATGGTGGGCATTATCATCAACGATTCCATCGTCTTGATCACCACCGTGGATGAGTATGAACAAGACCGCGCCTTGGTTCCCGCCATCATCGACGCAACATGTGATCGACTGCGACCTGTGTTTTTGACCACGATGACGACGGTGCTTGGCCTTGCGCCTTTGCTGTATGAAAGCTCATCGCAGGCGCAGTTTTTACGACCCACAGTGATCACGCTTTGCTATGGCCTTGGGTTCGGCATGGTGTTGGTTTTGCTGTTGGTCCCAGCATTGCTGAGCATCGGGCACGATGTGCAGCGGCAAATGGTGTCCCTGCGGCGCAGCCTGCGCCTGCCGGTGGCGACGCGCGGGCGAAATTTTGGGCTGATGTCGGTGGGCGTCGGCGTGATACTCGCTACGTGGGCCGCTGCGACATTGGGGGCTGTTTTGGTCAACGGAACTCTACCAGGCCTACTGGCGCCACTTTTACCGCCCGCGCCCACACTGACCGCAACGCTTGGCCTGTTCGGAGCCGGATCGTTTGTTATCTGTGTTGTCGGCTACATTGTCGGTGGGGTGACCCTTTGGCGGCGTGGCATGGCCTAGCGGCCCGTGCAACCGAAGTATTCCACCGCACCTTCGCGCCCAACCACGGTGAACCGCAGGCCGCTACGATCAAGGCTGACCGGAGCATCATCTGGGCGCATAAACTCGGTCTGAGTGCGCAAAACGCGACCCTCGCGGGACACCGATGTATCCGCGACCCAAATGCGATCATGGGCGTGCAATATTTCAACCGCCACGGCCTCATCCCCGCCAAGTGCGCGCACTTGCGGGATATCCGCGCTAAGCATGACGCCGCTATCAGAGGGACGAATGGAGCAACGTATCTGCCCCCGCCCCGCACTTGGCCGGTCACGCAACGCGGCCACAACGGCCGCATCAGATTGACCAATCGGCGGCAATTCTGCGCGAACATTCACCTTCGCAGGCAGACAAATATCAAGACAAACTCCGATCTCAATTTGCGCCTCAAGCATGATGGGTGCGGCAGGATTAATCGGTGCCAATTCGATGGGCAGCACGAAATCCTGTGTATAGCCTAGAGACGGGTAACCCGCTGTAAGAAAGGGCGTTGGTGTCGGCCAATGGATCACGGCGCCGGATATATTACCCGAGCCTGCCCACTGCAAACGCGGGGCAATCCCGCTGGCCCCCGGGCTGCGCCAATACGTTTTCCAGCCGTCGGCCAATCGCACCTCTAGGCCCGCAAAATGGCGACCGTCGGCATCGCGCCAACCTTCACGCACCTCAATCTGAACGACGTCGTCAAGGCTCGTCAGTAGGACCTGAGCCGAGGCAGGCGAAGTGAGGCAAACAAAGCAAAGGAAGATGAAGCGAAACATAGCCAAGGCATAAGCCTGAAAATCAAGACCGCAAAGGTCAAAACCCACACAATCTGTCACGGTTGTGTCATCACAATTCGCTATCAGACCTTGCATGAAAGTTGAAATAGACACACAATGTGTAAGAAATGGATGACACTGAGGCTGTATATCTCGCGGGTAAATTGCTGATTGCGATGCCCGGAACAACCGACCCGCAATTCAAGCGGTCGCTCGTGTACATCTGCGCCCATTCCAGCGAGGGCGCGATGGGTTTGGTGATCAACCGCCGCCTACCCGACCTGTCTCTGGCCGCAATGCTCACGCGGATCGGCATCGAAAATCACCGCATGTTGCACCAAAAACCCGTCCACAACGGCGGCCCGGTTGAGCGTGAGCGTGGCTTTGTCCTGCACTCAACCGAATATGCCGCCGGTAGCGCCACGCTTAAGGTGAACAAAGGTTTCTCGATGACCGCGACGATGGATATCCTTGAGGACATCGCTCAAGGCATTGGCCCGGTGCGGCGGTTGGTGGCCCTGGGGTATTGTGGCTGGGGTCCAGGGCAACTGGATCAAGAAATGCTCGACAACGGCTGGCTCACGCTGACGCCGGGACCCGGGCTGGTGTTTTCAACCGATGATGAAACGAAATGGACCAGCGCGCTAAACATGCTGGGCGTGCAACCCAAGCTGCTGTCGGCGACAGCGGGCCACGCCTAGAGCGTTACCAGCGGTCTAACGCAGCCTCATCGCTGTCTTTTGCATCCACCCAATCAGCGCTCGCGGCAGTGACCTCTTTTTTCCAAAAGGGTGCGCGTGATTTGAGATAATCCATCAGGTATTCCGCAGCCTCAAAGGCTTGTGCACGGTGGCGTGCGGCAGTGGCGACCATCATGATTTGCTCACCGGGCGAAAGCGCGCCGTAGCGGTGAATAACCAGCACATCGCGCAAATCCCAGCGCGCAGATGCTTCCTGCGCGATCTTGGTTAGGGCCTTTTCGGTCATGCCCGGGTAATGCTCAATCACCATCTGTTGCAGCGGATCATCCGGCAAATCGCGCACGATACCGCTGAATGTGACAACCGCACCAACATCGGGACCCTTGCCAAAATCTGCTGTCTCCGTGGCTGCGGAAAAATCCTGTTCTTGCACGACGATGCGCATGCTAACCCCCGGTCATCGGTGGGAAAAATGCGACTTCGCGCGCACCAGACAGCGCAGTGTCCAAAGGCACCAAATCTTGATCCACAGCGGCCCGGATCGCGCTCATGTCAGAAAACGCCACGGCATAGCGATCTTCGCGCGCAGACAGCTCCGCCACTAGATCAGCCACGGTCGCGGCTTCGGTTTCGACCGTTTCCCGGGGCAGGCCAATCCGCTCCCGGAGCCATGCGAAATAGAGCACTTCGATTTTCATGCGTCCCTCAAAAATGGCAATGCTTTACGAAAGTAGTCAAACCCTGTGATCGCGGTTAACGCCGCAGCGACCCACAGCAGAACCGTGCCTGCGTACCACGTCACGCTGGCGGCTTGGGCATTCCAAATCAGCCCCAATTCATCGCTGATCTCCCCGGCAAAAATGGCCTGAACCATCGCGGGGTCCATGCCAACCGTGCGTTCCAACACGTTGTGCTGAAACACCCCGGTCGCAAATAAAACCGCAAGCGCTACCATCTGGGCGGTGGTTTTCCACTTGGCCAAGTTCGTAACCTTGAGCGTGCCAGCCGTGTCGCCCAAAAACTCCCGCAAGCCGGACACAAAAACCTCCCGAAAGAGGATCAGCGTCGCAGGGAGCAAAATCCACGGGTTCATCCCGGAAAAACCCGTAATGACGCACAACGCGATCACGACCATAGCCTTGTCAGCTATGGGGTCCAGCATCGCGCCAAACTTGCTTTCTTGCTGCCATTTGCGGGCCAAGTAGCCATCTGCCCAGTCCGTCACAGCAGCCGTGATAAACAGGATCAGCGCGAACCAATCCGCCCACGGCCGATTGAAATACAGGAACATCACCGCCACACCCGGCGCCGCAAGAAGACGCAAGAGCGTCAGGATATTGGGGATATTCAATGTCATGCGCACACCTTTAGCGTGTCAGCCACGATCATGGAAGAAGTCATGGATGGTTTCTGCCAAGGCACCCGAAATCCCATCAACCGCCTTTAGATCGGCAAGGCCTGCACGCGCCACAGCCTTTGCGCTGCCAAAGTGCGCAAGAAGTGCCTTTTTGCGGCCTGGGCCTACGCCGGGCACCTCATCCAAGGGGTTGGCCATGACCGATTTGGCGCGCTTCGCCCGGTGCGTTCCGATCGCGAAACGGTGGGCTTCGTCGCGCAAACGTTGCACGAAATACAGCACGGGATCATTGTGCCGCAGCGCAAAAGGCGATGAACCGGGGCGATAGAATTCTTCCTTGCCGGCATCCCGATCGACACCTTTGGCGACCCCGATAAAGGGCACATCCGAGATTCCCAATTCGCCCATAATCTCTGCCACGGCACTGATCTGCCCCGCGCCGCCGTCAATAAGCAAAAGGTCCGGCCATGCTTCGCTTTGACGGTCGGGATCTTCCTTCAGTAGGCGCTTAAACCGACGGGTTAGCACTTCTTTCATCATACCGAAGTCATCACCCGGAGTCAGATCATCCCCCTTGATGTTAAACTTGCGGTACTGAGATTTAATGAAACCTTCTGTGCCGCTCACAATCATCCCGCCTACGGCGTTGGTGCCCTGAATGTGTGAGTTATCGTACACTTCAATTCGCTGCGGAGGGGACTTCAGCCCGAACGCCTCCGCCAAGCCTTTCAGCAGCTTATCCTGCGTCGCGGCCTCACTCATTTTACGCACCAAGCTTTCGCGCGCGTTACGTGTGGCGCCCGAAACAAGTTCCAGCTTTTCTCCGCGCTGGGGCACAAGGATCTCAACCTTGCGGCCCAGCTTTTCCGCAAGCGCTTCGGTCATGAGGTCTTCGTCCTCAATCCCATGCGACAGGATCAGTTGACGTGCGGGGTCTTTGGTTGCGTAGAACTGCCCCAAAAACGCCTGCATAACCTCGGCTGGGGAAACATCCGCACCGACCCGAGGGTAGAAGTCCTGATTACCCCAGTTTTGATTGGCGCGAATAAAGAACACCTGAACGCAGGCCTGCCCCCCCTCCATGTGCAGACCGATGATGTCCGCCTCAGAGACCCCGCGCGGGTTAATGCCCTGTACCGATTGCACGTTCGTGAGCGCCTTGATCCGGTCCCGCAAAGCTGCTGCGCGCTCAAACTCCATGTCATCGCTGGCAGCCTGCATTTGAGCGGCGAGTGTTTCCTGAATTTCGGTCGAATGCCCCGACAAAAACCGCGTCGCGTCCTCTACCGACTGGGCGTATTCCGCCTTGGAAATCAATCCGACACAGGGGCCCGAACACCGCTTGATCTGATACAACAGACACGGACGAGATCGTCCCTCAAACTGGGCATTGGTACAGTTGCGCAGCAAGAACACTTTTTGCAGCTGGTTAAGCGTACGGTTTACTGCGCCCGCACTGGCGAAAGGTCCGAAATAGGCGCCCTTCTCAGTCTTTTTGCCCCGATGCTTTTTGATCTGGGCAAAGTCGTGCGACTGACTGACCAGAATGTTCGGAAAGCTTTTGTCGTCCCGCAGCAGAACGTTGTAGCGCGGCTTGAGTTGTTTGATCAGGTTTTGCTCAAGCAACAGCGCCTCAGTTTCGGTCCGCGTCGTCAGAAACATCATCGACGTGGTTTCGCGGATCATCCGCGCAATCCGAGGTGAGTGGCCCGAGGACTTGGCATAATTGGCAACGCGCCGCTTTAGGTTGCGCGCCTTGCCGACGTACAACACCCGAGATTCTGCGTCCAACATCCGGTACACACCGGGGCTGCCGTCCAGCATTTTGACCTGCTCGGCAATGTAGCTGTGCCCTGTGATTGCCTCGACTTCACTCACCACGCGATTCCCTTTTGGCTGCAATGTTGCTGCCCCTCCTGCAAGTCATAACCTATCCACTGAAATTGTGGAAAACCTTGGGGGCAAAAAAAACATAGGTCTGAAAACATGCAGGTTTTTCACTGTTCCGTTACATTGCTTAAAAATTAGGCGCGCCTTTAAGTATTTGAAATCATAAGTTATTATCTTATGAATTTAACCATATCCAAAGGCGCTTCACACTTCATTCACATTTCTTACTTGGCTATCGGCCCGGTGGACAAGACTGCTGCGGAAGAATGATTTTCGGCAAATATTAAGCATTTAGGCTGCTTTGCAGGCCACTTTTAAGGTTTCACTCGACACGAACAGACATCAGCTGGCCGGTCACCGCAGGTGCCTGTGAAAAATAGCGCACGGCCGTCGCAACCTCGCTAAAATTCGCAAAGCCTTCCCCAGTAAATCGCTGATCTGAGGCATGGGCCGCGAACTGGTACTGTCCGGGCCGTTGCGGACCAAGACCGATCGCATTCACACGAATATCAGGTGCCAAATCCAGAGCCGCCGTTTTGGTAAACGCCTTCAGCCCCGCCGCAGCAATCGAATGGGTCATGAAGTCTGGCGCACAATCGCTGACCCTTTGATCGATGATGTTCAGGATGAGATTCTGCGCAAATGGCTCACCATTCTGTGCACGCATGCCTTTGGGCGCCTGTTGTGCAAAACGCTGCGCAAGCCGCAGAGGTGCCCAAAGAGCCGCATCCATGCTTTGGTCCCATTCTGCGCGGGATAGAGTCACGAGCGCATCAGGCGACAAAGGCGCGGTACTGTTGATCAGGCAGGTCAAGGGACCACCCAATCCCTCACTTGCGTCCGATACGAGGGCATCAAGCTGCGCAGCATCCTGCATATCGGCTTCCATTGCGACGGCCTTACGACCCTTCGAGCGGACCTGCTCAGCCAAGTTCACAGTGGACGCAACGTCCTGAAGCGCGAGATTAAAACCTAGATCCGCAAGAGCCAAGGCCATTGCCGCACCCAAAGGCGACGCGGCACCTGTCACAAGGGCTGCATTTCCGATCATAGCGGGCCTCCTAGATCAGAACGAAGACGAGATAAACGCCGTAGATCGCAGTCAGGCCAATGCCCCAGATCCGCGTAATATCCTGACGCATGAAGACGAACGGGATCATGATCAACGATGCAGCCAACATCACCCATAGGTCGAACCGCAAGAACTCGGGCGGAACAGGAATTGGCCCGACAAGCGTTGCGATGCCTGTGATCGCGAGCAAGTTGAACATGTTGGAGCCGATCACATTCCCAAGTGCTACGTCCGCGTGACGGCGCAGCGCCGCCATGACGGTTGTCGCAAGCTCCGGCAAAGAGGTGCCAATCGCCACAAGCGTCAGGCCAATAACAGTATCGCTAACGTTGTAGGCTTCTGCGATTGTGACAGAGCTTTTGACCAAAAGGTCCGCGCCAACCGGCAGACCGATCAGCCCAAGCACCAAATAGACAGCAATGCGCCAGCCGGGAAGGTTAGCATCCGCGCCTTCCACTTCTTCTTCCTCAGCCTCTTTCCCCGCAGCGCGGTGTGCCATCGCCTCGCGAAAGGATCGGCCAAGAATAATGAACAGCGCCGCTAGTAAGATTAGCCCGTGTATCCACGTCAGTGCCCCTGTGAAACACAACCCGATGAACAAAACCGTTGAGGCAATCATGATCAGGTAGTCACGCCGGGAATTGCACATAGACGTGTGCATCGTTGCCAATATCGCAGGCACGCCCAGCACCATCAAAACGTTAGCCGTGTTTGAGCCCACAACATTGCCCAGCGCGAGCCCCGGCACATCCTCAAGCACGGAATCGATAGCGATGAGAAGCTCCGGTGCTGATGTCCCGAAGGCGACCACGGTCAGGCTAACAATCAATGCGGGCAAACCAAGCCGCAAGCTTAGGTTTACTGCGCCTTTGACCAGCGTATCGCCCGCGATCAATAAAATGACGAGGCCTAACCCCGCCGTCAAAAACTCGACCGTCACGCGTTCATCCCTTCTTGCCCCGGGTGTCGCAGGGACAGGGTGTTTTGCCGACCAAAGGTGCACCGCAGGATTTACAACGCCCGCGTCCCAGCACCTTTGGGGAAATTTTACCGATACCGGGCACGCGCAAACGCCCGAACATGGCCAAAACGACCATGCCAACCAGAAAGAAAGTGACGATTTTTACAAGCACAGTTCAGAGCCCATACCGCGCCCAAAGCGCGCGATCCTCAACAGCCCCGACAACAGCATCAAGGCTCGCCAATCCGAGGCGCTGCGCAAGTGAACGACGCTGACCGTAATGCGCAAACTTCACTTTTTCACCGTAGGTTGACTGCATCTTGTCCTCTAAGTGGCCGATCCCATCGACCAATCCGACATCAACGGCCTTTTGGCCGACCCAGATTTCTCCGGTAAAGAGGTCTTTGTCCGAACTCAACTTGTCGCCGCGGCGTGCTATGACGTGGTCAATGAAGCTTTGATGGATTTGCGCCTGCAGGGATTTAAGCCGCTCAATATCTTCGGCACGTTCAGGGCGAAACGGGTCCAGCATGGATTTATCTTTGCCGGCAGTGTGCACGCGCCGTTCAATCCCTTGGCGCGTCATCAATTCATGGAAACCAAAGGACGATGAGATCACCCCGATGCTCCCCACGACCGAGCTGTCATCAATCGTGATATCGTCTGCCGCACATGCAAGCCAGTATCCGCCCGACGCCGCGACGTCCTCGACAAAAGCGTGAACCGGTAGTTTGTGTTTCGTTGCAAGACGTCGAATATGCGCGCCGATCAGTGCGCTCTGGACAGGCGATCCGCCCGGTGAGTTAATGATCAAAGCAACGGCTTTGGGTTTGCCTTTACGAAAAGCACGAGCAAGCATAGGCGCGAGGCCCGCATGGTTGAGCCCGCCACGCGCACCGGATGCAATAATTCCTTGCAGGCGGACTACAGCGACCACGGGATCGGACTTTAGGAAGGGCACCCATTTTTTCATAAAATTTCATGTAGAGTGCCGAAGTAGAGGCAACAAGGTGCAGTTGCTCCGCATGACATAATTGTTGCCATGCCGGGACACTTTTTTAACTTTAGCACCTAGAAAACAACCTTATCGCACGATGAATTCAGCATGCAGGGCACCGGCGGCCTTAATCGACTTAAGGATGTCGATCATGTCGCGCGGTGATACCCCCAGAGCGTTCAAGCCCGAGATCACCTCAGATAGGTTCACGCCCCCTTCGACCAGCGCCAAGCCCGGCCCCTCGTCCTCTCCGATGGCGACTTGCGTGCGCGGTACAACCATTGTCTCGCCCTCAGAAAAAGGGTTTGGCTGCACCACTGTGGGCGTCTCTTGTATCCTGAGTGTTAAGTTACCTTGGCTAACCGCGACTTGACTGATCCGAACATCACGGCCCATCACGATTGTTCCGGAGGCCTGATCGACAATCACGCGTGCCCTTTGCTCAGGTGCGACGCGGACATTTTCAACAACGCTGAGAGCATGGGCCGGAGAGGCCAACTGTGTTGCATCAATGTCCAACAGAACAGTCCCGGCATCCAGCATTTGCGCCACAGGGCGGTTAAACTCACTGTTAATGGCGGCCTCGATCCGCGCAGCCGTCGTGAAATCCGGCGACCGTAGCGCGAGACGCAACTGGCTCATCTGACTGAAATCGAAATCAACCTCTCGCTCTACCCGGGCACCAGCGGGGATAACACCCGCCGTGGGCACACCCTGTACAACGCTGCCCGCTTCACCGGTGGCTGAAACGCCACCTGCAATGATCGTACCTTGGGAGACCGCATAGATTTCACCGTCTGCTGCCGTTAGCGGCGTCATCACTAGTGTACCGCCCAATAGGCTTTTGGCATCACCAATGGCAGAGACCGTCACATCGACGCGCCCCCCAGAGCGCGCAAACGCAGGCAGGCTTGCGGTTACGATAACCGCCGCGACATTCTTGGGGCGAAACTGCTCTCCGGTGACGTTGACGCCCAGCCGTTCGAGAATGCCGGACATGATTTCCTCGGTGAAGGGCGCGTTCCGCAGGCCATCACCCGTCCCGTTAAGGCCAACCACCAACCCGTAGCCCACTAAATCGTTGCCCCGAACGCCGTCAAACTCAACCAAATCCTTGATCCGAATTGAATTCGCCAAAGCGGCTCCGGCAAAGCAAATTAACATCGTGAGGGCTAAGAAAATGCGTGTCATCTCAGGAAATCCGTCAAGCTGAGGCGCGAGAGACGCGCGGTAATTGTGTAAAGGCTTTCAAGGCGGGTTGTGGCGTCTTCAAGCGCAGTGGCCGTCTCAAACGGGTCGGCTGATAAAAGATCCGATCGACTTATTTGCAGGGCTGACAACTGGGCGTTGGCTCGCGTTTCGGCAATTTCGATCGCCTCTTCGGTTTGGCCGAGTTCTCCGCGCAGGTAGGTAATCTGCGTCGCACCTTCCAGAAGCTCATCGGTTGCATTTTTCATCACC
This sequence comes from Thalassobacter sp. 16PALIMAR09, assembly GCF_000765485.1. Taxonomy (NCBI): domain Bacteria; kingdom Pseudomonadati; phylum Pseudomonadota; class Alphaproteobacteria; order Rhodobacterales; family Roseobacteraceae; genus Thalassobacter; species Thalassobacter sp. 16PALIMAR09. The sequence continues at coordinate 254,692 of NZ_JHAK01000003.1, read as the reverse complement.
ATTTCCGCATCTGCGGGACCGTTTGGCAGACTCAGGTCATTCAGCAAGGCCACCTTAACGGCGGCGGCCAGCGCATCACGAATTTCGGGCCGATCTGCTGTGATGTTCAGAGCGATCATATCCCTATCACCCACAAGGAACCCAGCGGATGGTGCGGCGGTTCCATTGTAGGCCGTCGTGGTAAAATCCGCGCCATCAGCGAACCACGCATCCACCACATTGATCACGTCCTGCGCGGTTGTCTGCGCCTGGGCCAATGGGCGGATCGCATTGAGCATCTGATCCGCATCGATCACAGGCGCGGTATCTGTGGCTTGTCCCGCAAAGAGGAAACGCCCAGCCACAGATGTATTCAGCGCCGACACCATCGCATCGAGCGTATTCCGTCCGGTCGTTGCCATCGTGCCTGCATTAGACTGAAGGCCCGAGGCCGAAACAGCCAGAAGGCTGCTCGAGAGCCCCTCTACCTCTTGTTGAAATAGGTCAAGACTGCCTTGCATAGTCTCGGTCGTGACACGCGCTTCGTTCGCGGCGCGCACATAGGTCTGCGCGAGGGAGATGCCGCGCTCTAGCCCCGACAGAAGGGAAAAATCGTTGCCGACAGCCTTGGGCACGTCCGCTTTCAATCCTGTCGACAGCTCTGCCGAGAGCGTCGTGATCTGTTGTTTTGTCTCAACATTTTGACGTCTTAAAAAGAGCGTCTGAGACATGTCGCCAATAGACGTAAGCGCCATGGTCATAACCTCGTCAATGTGTCGAGCATTTCACTAATGGTCTCGATAATCCGGGCGTTAGCGGCATATGCCTGCTCAATCACCAGCAGTTGCTGCATCTCAGTATCTGTATCGACACCGTTTCTAAGTTCTTCGGTGCGTAGGGTCTGATTAAGGCTGGCGGCAAAGCTTTCGCGGGTTTCTTGGTCTGCCAATTCGACACTGGTCATCGACAAGAGGTCTGATGTCAGAACCGCTGCCGAGCGTGATGCGCCCGTAAACCCACCCGACACCGTGGCGCGTCCTTCGGTGAGGGCGTTTGCCAAACGTTGCAGTTGGGTTGCGTCACCCATGGGCCCCTGAACGGCGGCCCCCAAACCATCACGCAAGAGAGAGATATCACCGCCCTGGGCCGGATCGGCCAAAGGCGTGAAAGCGATGCGAGCCGCAAGTCCCAATTCGAGAAGTGGATCGAAGTTTCCGCCACTGTCGGTAAATAGCCCAGCGTCGCCCGTGGCCAATGTTGGGTCGACGGATGCAGATTGGAACCGCTCGATGAAATCACGCGCAACGGCATCGATCTGCCCCTGAGCGGCGGGCGCAATTTCATCACGCACTTCGAACAGAGCAGCCAAGCGACCGCCGCCAACCAAGCTGCGATCCGCAAGTGCGTCCACATCGCGACCGTTAACTGTAAGTTGTGAAAGTGTCCCGGCACCCGCACTAAGGTCTGGAGTGATCATCGCACGCGGAGAAAAGCCAAACTCCGCCACGTTACTGCCATCCAGAAGCGCCAGACCACCTGCGGTATAAAGCGCAAGCTGACCCCGCCCACGGTCAACCTCCGTGAGCGGGATCTCTTGCGCGATTTGATCAATGACCTGTTGGCGTTGATCCTGAAGCGAGGCCGTTTCCCGACCTTGCCCCGTCATTTGGATGATCTCTTTATTGATATCAGCCACTTGCTCAAACGCGGCGTTCAACCGCGTAACTGTCAGGCCAATTTGAGTATCGGCGTTTTGCCGTGCCTCACCTATCTGAGCGGAGACCGTGTTGATCTTTGTCGCCAGCCTTTGCCCCTCATTGACGATTTCCGTCAATGCTGCCGGGCTTTCAGGGCGTGACGCGGCATCAACCAACGCGGTTTCAAACCGCACCACAGAGGCCCCAAGACTGTTTAGATCCTGAGGCTGGCCAATTGCACCAGCCAGGCCCCGATGGAAATCCGCCCGTGCAGACGCCGCCTGATATTCTGCATCAGACGACCTGCGTTGTGCGAGCAGGATAGGATCAGTATTACGTGTCACACTGACCGCGCGCACGCCCCCTCCGTTTTGCTGGCTCGTCACTTCAAGACTGCGCACAGCATAACCGGGGGTTGAGGCATTCGCGATATTCGAGGACACGATCTCGGCACGTCTGGCCGTCACATTTAGTCCCGAAATCGCTGTGGATAGAGAAGAGGAAAGGCTCATTCTGCGCCTCCCTATATGAGGTTCAGATTATTACCGTTTGATGTTGGTCGTTTCTTGCAACATCTCATCAACCGTCTGGATGACCTTCGCGTTCGACGAATAGGCTCTTTGGGTCTGGATCAACTGCGTGAGTTCGGCGGCCACATCAGTGGCGCTTTCCTCTCGGGTAAAGCCGGCCATATCACCGGTTGGGCCCTCACCCGCATCCCACAGAAACAACGATCCAGATTCGGGTGAGACTTCGAACGTCTGGTTATTTTGTGAAATCAGACCATTCATGTTGGGCACATCGGCCACAGGGATCTGATAGATCGTTTTAGTAAAGCCGATGTCATAGATCGCTTGCAGATAACCGTTCGCGTCGACTTCGACAGAACTCAGGTTACCGACTGGGCTGCCGTTTTTATTGACGGACACGGGCGCGAAGACATCAGACAGCTGCGTCATGCCGCTGGTGTCATTGTAGCGACCGATATCGAGCTGCATGGTACCGCCGCCCGCGACGTTGACCGCAATTTCGCCCGTAGCTGGGTCATAATCGCCCGTGCCACCAGCCGCAGGGCCCGTCAGCGAGTTATCGATCACACCGGAAATCGCACCACCACCGGACTGAGAACTATCAAAGGTCACGGTAAAATCACCAACCGTGGCCGCGTTCTGCGCCTGATCCTTGATCACGATGCGCCATTCATTGGACGCCGCCCCACTGGCCGGAACAGTTGGGGTCATCTCAAGGCTAAGGTTTTGGGACGTCCCTAGATTGTCGAAATACTCAACCGGAAAATCAAGTGTATCCCCACTTTCACCCGCCTGCGTCGCCGTGGCGGGCAGGTTCAGCGCAAGGTTAACCTTGGTCGTCGGATCGCCCGCAAACTGGTTAAGGTTCACGCGTACAGGTTCCAGCCCCTCGGCTGTGGTCCGCGCGAAATCTGGGATGGTTCCATCAGGTTGGGCGGGCCAACCCATCAACACAAGGCCCGTATCCGTGCGCAGAATACCCGAACTATCGGGTCGAAACGAACCCGTCGTCGTTAAGCGAAGCGGAAATGAGCCACTTTCACTATCGACAGCCGTCAGTGTCGTCACTGGCAACATGCCACGACCTGCAATCGCAAGGTCAGTCGGATTGTCAGAGTTCACAAGCGTGCCCTGTTCATCCACCATTCTAAAGGTGGTCACACGCACACCACCAGCAGAATAACTGCCACGGGTCTGGTCGATCACCATTGATGAAAAATCGGCAACGGCGCGTTTGTACCCGTATGTGCCAGAGTTCGCGATATTGTCGGAAATAGTTGCCAACCGGCTTGCGTTAACATTCAAGCCAGCAACACCTGCATTGAGCGAGGAAGAAATGGTCATGGCTGCGCCTTTCTGCTGCAGAATCTCTTTCGGTCTGCGGCAGGTATGCGTCAGTGGTGCTTAAGGAGGCCCTAACATTTCAAATATGATCTAGTTTTGTTCTCCGCACCTCAGGGGCGACCTGGCGCGGCCAAGACTTGTGCACATTGCGCCGGAAGATCCGCCATCATCAATTCGCGGCGGGGCGGAGCGGGCTTGGCGTTTGGATCAGGCGGCGGCGGGTTCACTATATCCTGAACCCACTTTTCCGCATCCGCGCAGCCGTTGCCCGGCGGGGGTGGCGCTTGATCTCTACACGCCGCCGCCCCGCGCGGACACTTTAGCCGCACATGCATATGGTAGTGATGCCCCCACCAAGGCCGAACCTTGCGCAGCCATGCCTTGCTGCCGGCCTCATCATTGCACATCTGCACTTTCGCGCCGGGAAAGATAAAGATCCGCGCCACGCGCCGATCTTTGGCAGCCGCCTTGACCAATTCATGATGAGCCTTGGTCCAGCGGTCATTCACATAAGCCCCATTGGCGCGGCGCATGGAAATGGCACTCAAGTCCTCACGCGCGCGGCGACTTAGGTCCATCCGCGTCGCTGGGTATAGCCAAATATCAGCGTCGAGCCCGGTTTGATGGCTGCGATGCCCGGTCAGCATCGGCCCACCCCGCGGTTGGCTCAGATCGCCGACATAGATGCCCGCCCAGCCATTGCGCTGCGCCTCACGGCTAAGGTCTTGGACAAAATCAACGGTATCGGGCGTGGCCCAGTTGCGGTTGCGGCTCAGGCGCATTGCCTGCCACGTGGGCCCTGTTTCGGGCAGTTGCACCAAGCCCGCCGCACAGCCTTTGGCATAGCTGCCGATGGGCGCGGCACGCTGATCAGAACCGACATCCATGGCGCCGAACTGCGCCTTGGCCAGAGGCTCAGCCGCTACAGGGGCGGCCATCGTAACACCTGCCAAAACCGCAAAAACAAACGTGCGGATCATTCAAACTCTCCGTCCGGTTTCACCCACGACATCAACACCAACCCTAGCACGAACAACCCTATCACAGGTGCGACGCCAATGCGCTGGCTTTCGCTGAACAGCGTCACCACGCCAATCAGAATAGGTGCCAAAAACGCCGTCGCTTTGCCTGCCAAGGCATACAGGCCAAAAGCTTCGGTCATACGTTCGGGATCAGCTTGGCGGACCAGCATCGTCCGCGACGCGGCCTGCAAGCAGCCCCCTGCCGCCCCAATAGTTGCACCCAGCACATAGAAGAATTTATCCGGCAATGTGCTGCCTTCAGCCAGCGAGATGCCAAAAATGGCCTCCCGCGAGGTGCCCACAATGCAAATCGAAACAATCAGCAGCGTGACGATACACACCAAGATCACCGGCTTAGGGCCAAAGCGACTGTCGGCGCGGCCCCCGATCCAGGCAAATATCGCCCCCGTCGTCGCCGCCAAAATCCCGAATACACCGATGTCGATCACGGACCAGCCCAACACGCCGCCTGCGAATATTCCGCCGAATGTATACATGCCCGCCAAGGCGTCTCGGTAGAACATCGATGACAGCAAGTAGCTGGCAAAGCTGCGCCGGTCAGGCAGGCGGCGCAGCGTGCCCCACAACCCGCTCAACGCGGCACTGACTGGGACAACGGCAGCATTTGTCAGGGGGCGCACTTCTCGGACGAACATGAAAAACGGGATCATGAACACCACGTACCAAAGCGCAGTAAATGGCCCGACAAATCGCGTGCCCTCACGGGCTGCGGCATCGAGACCAAAGGCAGGTGCTGTGCCCAACAGCGTCACCCCTGCCTCGTTCTCGGCCAAGAAAAGCAACATCAAGACAAGCGCGACAACCCCGCCCGCATAGCCCATCGCCCAGCCCGAACCGGAAATTTTACCGATCTCGGCCCTATCCCCGAGCGTGGGCAGCATTGCGTTGGTGAAGATCGTCGCGAACTCCATCCCGATCAGGCCGAGGCAAAAGAGCAACAGGATAAACGTCACATCATCCATGCCCGGCACCGCCAACCACAACGCCGCAGAACCCAGCACATACAGCCCAGAAAACAGCCATATCCACGGCATTTTGCGTCCCGATGTGTCGGCAAATGCCCCCAAGATCGGCGCCAAAACCGCGATCACAAAACCCGAGGCCCCTATCGCAAATCCCCACATGGATTGCGCCTGAACAGGGTCATCCATCACCGCTGACGCGAAATAGGGCCCGAAGATAAAGGTAAGAAGCAGGGTGTTGTAGGGCTGACTTGCCCAGTCGAACATCATCCACCCAAAGACGCGCTTTTTCAGTCCGCTATCGCTCATGCTGCCCCACCTATTTTCCAGCACGAAACAGCCGGGGCCACACAAAGGCAAGCAAAAGCGCGTGAAGGGCCTACATTTCCGGCGGCCAGGGACGCAAATCCTCTGCCTTGATCCACGTCTGAACCCATTCGGGCAAAGGCGGATTGGGGATATCACCGCCCAAAGCGTCTACAACACGCGCGGGCGCCACAATACCCGCCGCATCCGTCACCGCCATGCGGAGCACAATATGGGAGCAACACATATCGCCCCGCCACATGCTTTGTTCGACATACGTAAACCGATGGTCAAACCCCAACGAACGGGATCGCATCTCAACCCGATCAAACATCCGGACCCTCTTGCGGTAGCGTACAACTGCACCGGCCACCGAAATGCCCCAGCCCTTTTGCTTGGCCACTGCAAGCAACCCAATGCGGCGCGCCATCACCAGCCGCCCCAAGTCATACAGCGTCAAAGTGCGGCCGTTGTTCAGCTCGATCCACAGATCAATATCCCACGGCCAACAGATGTGGTGTGAGATGTGGGTGCCAAAGGTCGGCAGCGCAGGCGCGTTGCGGTGGACCCAGAATTCTTTGATCATACGGACGACAGGATACATCCGCACAAAACGCAGCACAGATGCTCAAACGTCAACACTGCCCAAACGTCACACCTATCAGCAGCCAACTGCTTGCGCCGCCGATGCCCGCGCCTTACCTACGAAGTAAGTGAAAAAAGGAACCGCCCATGCAATCGCTGTTTGAGATTTTGTTGATGCTGATCGGTGTGGCCAAGATGATCATCATCATCCACATCATCATGTCGTGGCTCATCACTTTTCAGGTTCTGAACCTGCGCCAACCTCTTGTTGCGTCCATTTGGGATGGCCTCAACCGTTTGCTTGAGCCCGTTTATGGCCGCATCCGTAGCTTTCTGCCGCAAATGAACGGGCTGGACCTTGCGCCGCTGGTTGCGATCTTAGGCATCTTTGCCCTTGAAACGATCCTGCGCAACAATGCTGGGGCCTTCATGTAAGGCGGGGACGACAGTCTCTGGGGTGCAATCCGCGCAGGCGTGATGCGCCCCATCACGATCCAATTTCGCACCCAAAAGGAGCGCCGCCACCAGCAGCGCGATCTTGGCGTTTTGCCACCCGGTCTGTGTCATTTGGCATGCCTCCTACGTCAGAGCGCTACTATGCCCAAAAGACCGCCCTTCAGGCAACTCACGCCTGTGTGACATCACACGTCCGTGAAGTCTTGGCGGCGCGTTTTTGCCTGATATGGTGCCGGTCGGAGGGCCAAAAATGACAGACAACGTATCGACACACGAAGCCGAGGAAGACCGGCGCAACGCGGACATCCTGATCTGGGTGAATGGCGCCCTAACGCACCGCGCCGAGGCCACCGTTTCGGTCTACGATTCGGGTTTTATGCTGGGCGACGGCGTCTGGGAGGGGCTGCGGCTTTATAACGGGCGCTGGACCTTTCTTGAGGAACATATCGGCCGCTTGTTTGAGGCTGCCAAGGCCATCGACCTCGATATCGGGATGACGCCAGCACAGGTCATCGCAGCTCTTGAGGAAACCCGCACCGCAAACGACATGCACACTGATGCACATGCGCGTCTGATGGTGACACGCGGTGTCAAACGCCTGCCGTTTCAACACCCCCGCCTGTCGACCAAAGGGCCGACGATGGTCATCATCATGGAGCATTCCAAGCCCAAGCTGCCCCGGCCTATCCGGCTTGCAACAGTGCCGCATCTGCGCGGGTTGCCCATGACGCAGGACCCTAAACTGAACTCGCATTCCAAGCTGAACTGTATCCTTGCCTGCATCGCCGCCGAAAAAGCAGGCGCGGATGAAGCCCTAATGCTCGACGTGCATGGGTTTGTGAACACCACCAACGCTTGCAACTTTTTCATCGTCCGCAAGGGGGCCGTTTGGACCTCGACAGGGGATTACTGCATGAACGGGATCACACGCCAAAAGGTGATCGACCTGTGCCACGCCAACGATATTCCCTGTTATGAGCGGAACTTTTCGTTGGTCGATACCTACGGCGCAGATGAGGCATTCCTAACGGGCACGTTTGGCGCGCAAACTCCCGTCAGTGAGATTGACGGCCGCACGATCGGCAGCGGCGAAATGGGTCCTGTCACCACGCGCCTGCGGGGGCTGTACAAAGACCTCGTGGGCGCATGAAATCCGCACTCGCCCTGCTGCAAGGTGCGTGGCTTTATGCGACGCGCCCACGACTGCAAGAGCCTACCGGCCGGCGCGAGGGCACCTTGGGTCACGGCCCGGACCTACGCCTATTGATCCTTGGCGATAGTGCCGCAGCGGGCGTGGGCGTCGCGACCCAAGACGACGCGTTGGCAGGCCATCTGCCGCGAAGCCTCGCACAAGACCGCACCGTCTATTGGCGGCTCGCGGCGCGTTGTGGGGCGACGACCGCCTCGACGCTGAAGCGGTTGCAGGCGTTACACGCCGAGCCCTTCGATGTCGTCCTCATCGCGGTCGGCATTAATGATGCAAAAAACGGTGTGGCCAAGAACACCTATCGGAACAACTATCGCACCATCATCGAGACGCTGCGCACGCGACATTCTGCAGGCATAATCCTCTGCACGGCTTTGCCGCCTGTGCTTAGCTTTCCGACGGTGCCCGAGCCGCTTCGCTCAATCATGGGTACGCGTGCTGCGGAATTTGACATCGCATTGCAGGATCTTTGCGCCGAAATGGGCACAGATTATCTGCCCCACGACGCCCCGCCCGACCCCAAAATGTTGGCCGCCGACGGGCTGCACCCCGGCGCGCCCTATTACCAGCTCTGGGCGGACGCCGCCGCCACACAGATCAAAAAGGCTCTCACTCCATGAAAATTGCTGCTTGGTCCGGCCCCCGGAACCTGTCTACCGCTATGCTATATGCTTTTGGCAGTCGCACCGATTGTGCGGCATGGGATGAGCCGTTCTATGCGCCCTACCTTGCGCACACTGGCGCGGACCACCCCATGACAGCTGATATCCAACACAGCCACGAGACCGACCCAAGCGCCATCGCACAGGCCTGCGCTGGCGCAGTGCCACTGGGCCGCGCGCATTGGTATATGAAGCACATGCCGCACCATATGCTACCGGGGTTTGATATGAACTGGGCCGAGCAGGCCGTGAATATCCACCTCATTCGCCACCCTGCCCGTGTCATCGCAAGCTACGCTGCCAAGCGTGATAGCCTTACGCTAGAGGACATCGGATTTGCTCAGCAAACCACCGTCTATGACAGGCTAGAGGGGCCAGTAATCGACAGCGAAACGATTCGGGCCAATCCCCGCGCCGCGCTACAGGCGCTTTGCGCCGAAATCGGCCTGCCGTGGGATGATGCGATGTTGAAATGGCCAGTTGGGCCTAAGCCATTTGATGGCGTTTGGGCGGCGCATTGGTACGGCGCTGTGCACCGATCAACTGGGTTTGCCGAAGCCGAAGGGCCCCTGCCCATCGTCGCAGCGCAGCACCGCGCCATCCTAGACGCGGCCCTGCCGTTTTATGAGGCTATGAAGGCGCGGGCGGTTACCGTTACCGCGCCTTAAATCACTAGCCCTTAACGCGTTTGTTGCGGTTCGCGACCAGCTTTAGACGCAGCGCATTGAGGTGGATAAAGCCCGCAGCATCCGCCTGATCATAGGCGCCTGCGTCTTCTTCAAACGTCACGTGCGCCTCGGAATACAGCGAGTGATCCGACCAACGCGCCACAGTCATAGCGCTGCCCTTATAGAGCTTCAGCTTAACCGTTCCGGTCACGTGCTCTTGGGATTTATCAATCAACGCCTGCAACATCTCACGCTCTGGCGAGTACCAGAAGCCGTTGTAGATCAGCTCAGCGTAGCGCGGCATGATGCTGTCTTTGAGATGGCCTGCGCCGCTATCAAGCGTGATTTGCTCAATACCCCGGTGCGCTTCCAGCAGGATCGTACCACCGGGCGTTTCGTAGATGCCGCGCGACTTCATGCCGACAAAGCGGTTCTCAACCAGATCAAGACGGCCAATTCCGTGCTTGCCACCCAATTCGTTCAGCTTGGTCAGGACAGTCGCAGGGGACATTGCGACCCCGTTGATCGCAACCGCGTCGCCTTTTTCAAACGCGATCTCAACGAATTCCGGCGTATCAGGCGCCTGCTCTGGCGAAACAGTGCGCTGGTAAACGTACTCGGGCGCTTCGCCTGCGGGGTCTTCCAGCACCTTGCCCTCGGACGAGGTGTGCAAAAGGTTCGCATCCACCGAGAACGGGGCTTCGCCGCGTTTGTCCTTGGCGATCGGAATTTGGTTCTTCTCAGCGAAATCAATCAGCTTGGTGCGCGAGGACAGGTCCCACTCACGCCAAGGTGCGATCACTTTAATATCTGGGTTTAACGCGTAGGCCGCCAGTTCAAACCGGACCTGATCGTTGCCCTTGCCCGTCGCGCCGTGCGACACCGCATCAGCGCCCTCAGCGGCAGCAATCTCAACCAACCGCTTGGAGATCAACGGACGCGCGATGGACGTGCCCAACAGATACAGGCCTTCGTACAAAGCATTTGCCCGGAACATCGGGAAAACGAAATCACGAACGAATTCTTCACGCAGATCTTCGATGTAGATTGAGCTTGCGCCCATCAGCTCGGCCTTGGCGCGTGCAGGCTCCAGCTCTTCGCCTTGGCCCAGATCAGCGGTGAAGGTCACCACTTCGCATCCGTACTCCGTCTGCAACCACTTGAGAATAATCGACGTATCCAGACCGCCAGAGTAGGCAAGGACGACTTTCTTCGGCGCGGACATAGCGCTCTCCTCATGTGGTTTTGTTCCAGCGCGGGGCCTATCGCGATTCCGGGACAGGGGCAAGGCGACGTTGACGCACGGCCTCGCCCCCCCTAGCACTGTGGATAACGTACCACCGACGCAATCCCGAGGGCCTTTTGACCGATTTCTCATCCAAAGCTGAGGCCACAACCCGCGCCCTGCGCAGTGTTTTTGACCCAACACCCCTTCAAAGAAACGCTTACCTGTCGAACAAATACGGCGCGGATATCTGGCTCAAGCGCGAAGACCTCAGCCCGGTGCGCAGCTACAAAATTCGGGGCGCCTTCAATGCGATGCGCAAACAGACGGGCCAGTCCCACTTTGCCTGCGCCTCAGCGGGAAACCATGCGCAAGGCGTAGCTTATATGTGTCGTGAGATGGGCGTTGAAGGCACGATTTTTATGCCCGTCACCACACCGGGCCAAAAGATCGACAAAACCCGTGCCTTTGGTGGAAAGCACGTCACCATTCGCCATGTGGGTGACTTTTTCGACGACACGCTGGCCGCCGCACAAGCCTATTGCACAGAAACCGGGGCGCATTTTTTGTCGCCATTCGACGATGCGGACGTGATTGAAGGCCAAGCCTCTGTCGCGGTTGAGATTTTGGCCGACCTAGACACCGCGCCGGACATGGTAATCCTGCCCGTTGGGGGCGGTGGCTTGTCGGCTGGTGTCACTGCCTACATGACAGAACAAGCACCCCAAACCACGCTCATTTATGTAGAACCAGAGGGCGGGGCCAGTTTGACCGCCGCATTGCAGGCAGGCCACCCCGTCGCATTGCCGCGGGTGGACACATTTGTAGATGGTGCCGCAGTCGCGCAGATCGGCGCACGAACGTTCGACGTGTTGCGCGATGTCCCCTCTGACCACGTTCTGCGCGCGCCCGAGAACCGGATTTGTGTGACCATCAGCGAAATGCTGAACGTCGAAGGCATGGTCCTAGAACCTGCGGGCGCCCTATCGCTTGATGTTTTGGACGAACTGGCCCCCCAAATTGCGGGAAAAACGATCGTCTGCGTCACATCCGGTGGAAACTTTGACTTTGAGCGCCTGCCCGAGGTCAAAGAGCGCGCCATGCGCCACGAGGGCCGCAAAAAGTACTTTGTCCTTCGGATGCCGCAGCGCCCCGGAGCACTGAAGGATTTTCTCGGAATTTTGGGCCCAAGTGATGACATTTCGCGGTTTGAATACCTCAAGAAATCCGCGCGAAACTTTGGCTCCGTCCTGATTGGCATCGAAGCCGCCGCGCCCGAAGATTTTGCACGCCTGTCAGAACGCATGGATGCCTTGGGATTTGAGCATCGCGATATCACCAACGACACGGTTTTGTCGGAGTTCTTAATCTAGGCTCACGCAGCCCTAATACCTTCATGTTCGCGCAGCTCTTTGGCCGAGGCTTCGTAACACGCCGATATCGCCGCAATATCCGCATTCAAATGGCCAACGCCTGCCTTTTCCTCAACGCCTGCGCACATTTCAGCCAGCTTAACAAAGCCGATGTTCAACGCTGAACTTCGAAGGAAATGCATATCCTCGCTCAAAGCGGCTTTGGAGGTCCCGTCCATGACCTCTTGCAGTTTTTCGGCCACCTCTTCGAGAAACATCTCAATAACTGTTGCCAGATCCTCAGCCCCAATCTCATCTCGTAGTTCTGTCACCCGATCCCAATCGATCATAGGAAATCCAATCTTTTGGTCCGCCGCTTTGAGCATAAAATAACGTCTCTCAATGAAAAAATCTCTAATGGTGCCGAAAAATATACATCGAATTTTAGTCTTTACGGGTCGTTAGCTTTCTAGGGCTACCAAGGGTGCCAAACCACGTCACTGGACACTTTATGGCTTCTTTGACCCCAATGCTGCTGGCAGAAATCCACAAAGGTGCCAAGGTCCTCGTCGTGGACGACAGCCGGGCCCAGAGACATCTGATGTCCGCAACTCTCAAACGCGCGGGTTATCGTGTCATTGGAGCCGGAACGGCCGAGGAGGCGCTTGACCATTTAGGTGACCCCGAAATCAGGCTGATCGTCAGCGACTGGGGTATGCCGGGGATGGATGGTCCTGAATTCTGCGCCGCTTTGCGCGCAATGGAACGGCCATATAGTTACTTCATTTTGATTACCTCCAAGTCCGACCGTTCAGAAAAAGCGCGTGGGTTGGATGCCGGCGCGGATGATTTTGTCACCCGCCCCATCAATTGGCACGAATTGCGATCTCGTATCCGCGCCGGAGAGCGTATTTTAGACATGCAAGAAGAGCTGCGCGAGAAGACCCGCGTAGTTGAAGCGACGTTGTCAGAATTGCGAACGATTCATTGCGCGATGGAGCAAGACCTCGTTGAGGCTCGCAAACTGCAAATGTCGCTCATGCCGCCGGAATACCGTGATCTAGGTGCAGTTGGGATCGCATCAAAGCTTTTGACATGCGGGCATGTTGGGGGTGACTTGGTCGGCTCATTTCCCGTATCGCACACCAAACTGGGGATTTATTCGATTGATGTCTCGGGGCACGGGGTCGCGTCTGCATTGATGACCGGTCGGTTGTCGGCACTGTTTTCTGCCACTGAACAACACCGTAACATTGCATTCTCACGGCAAACGGACGGCAGTATGGCCGCTGATGCCCCCGAACAAGTCGTAGCTCGGCTGAACAATCTGATGCTCGATGACCTGGACACAGACATCTATTTCACCTGTATCCTCGCCTATCTAGATCTAGAAACCGGCGCGTTGGACTTTTGCCAAGCGGGTCATCCGCACCCCCTTGTATCAACGCTGGACGGGCAGGTCATAACCATCGGCGATGGTGGCCCGCCAGTCGGTTTAATACGTGGCCTAAGTTTTGAGAAATCAGCAGCGCAGCTTAACCCCGGTGATCGGCTCGTGCTATTTTCAGACGGCTGCACCGAATGCACGAACCCCGAAGGCAATATGTTGGGCGAGGATGGCCTTGCATCGTTGCTTCGGGCGCACGCCATGACGCCGACTCAAAAACTATTGCACCAACTGGAACAAGACCTGCGAAACTTCACTCAAAATAGCGATTTTGAGGATGATGTTTCAATGATTATTCTAGACTATCAGGGCTGCGCTCAGCCCCAGCAAACGCTTAACCAAGCTGACCAAGCGCTTGCGTGAGGCGTGCAACACTGCCCCCGTTCCGATCCAACAACGCGTTGATCTCTGTGTTTTCAGTGGTGCGCAGGTTGATCCCCTCAATAATCATATTGAAGAACAAATCACGGCCCGAGCCGTTGGACACCAAGAAAACAACTTCGAAAGGGGCTTCCCCAGGAAGTTGCGCCATCGAACGCACCTCAAAGAAGCTCCGCACGGGCCGCGCGCTTAGCACCTCAATCTCACCCCCGGAAAAACGGCGAAACTGTTTACCGTACTTGCGAGCGAGATATCCCTGAAGCGCGCGCGTGAAATCCCGGCGCTCCGCTGCACTTGCGCCCCGCCACGGCACACCCAAAATGGACCGGGCAATAATCGGCATATCGGCGTAGCGGTTCAGAACCCCGTCAAAATCACGGATCATTGCGGCTTCGGATTTATTTGAAGCAATGATCCCATTAATTTCGCCCACCAGACGCCCAACCAGTACTTTGGCCTCGGGCGTGGTAAGGGCGAATGCAGGACCCGTGGCCGCGACAACTGCGGCTCCTGACAGCGCAAGAAGGGATCGGCGGGTCAGTGAGGTGTCAGTCGAAATCTGCATAAGGATCCTCGTAGGGGTCAAAGTAATCATCGTCCACCTCGCTGCCACGCAATTGGAAGCGACGGTTTTGCAAATAAAGAAGCCGCGCTTGAGCGTAACTGTCAGCGCTTTCGTATAAAACGGAATCAATCAACTCTGCGTTGCGGTACCGCGTGCCAAAGGCGTCCGCGACACCAAACACTGTTCCAACGGTACTTTCGGGGGCGGGCACTGCACTCCGAATTGGGTTAAGTGCCAAATCGACCAAACGCCCAGCTGCATGGCGCGATGTTGACGGCCCCACAACGGGCAGCACGGCATAGCTACCCTCTGGGACGCGCCAGTAATAAAGCGTCTCACCAAAATCAGTGGGTGCCGCGGGAATTCCCATGGCGCTTGCCACGTCAAACAAGCCAAAAACACCAACCGTCGAGTTCACTAAAAACCGGGACGTATTCTGAGCAGCCTGACCAAGCCGGACTTGCAAGAGGTTATTCAACACATCGCTCGGGGTGCTTAAATTGCTGGCAACATTGGCGATGCCCTTTTGCATTGGTCCCGGCACCGATGTCCCGTAGGCGTTGGAAACGGGGCGAACAAGCTGCTGATCCAACAACAGGTTTTCGGCATGCACAGCACGGTTCGTGACCTCATATGGGTCATCAATTTGTGAACCAACGTCAGGCGTCGCGCAGGCCCCCAAAAGAGCCACGCCAACAAGCGCACAAAGCAATCGGATCTTTGGGGCGAAAACACGTATCATTTAGAAAATATATCCCTGCGAAATTGAAGCTGCGCACAGAGCTAATATAGGGGACGCCTGAATATGGCCACTCCCCTTGCGAAAACTGACAGGAAACACACCATGTTGTGACATGGCTGCACTGCCTTTTGACCGCTTGCCGCGCAAACTGGCATTTGTGCAGTGCCCGGCATTGAAACAAGCCGTCCAAAGGATACGAACGAACAGCTAGATCGCACTCTGATCCTTTACCTCGCCCATCCTTTCCTAGACAGTTTCCGAGACGCCACTCGCGACAACCGAGTGGCCCGGAAACAGCAAGAGAGAACCCCATGTCCTACACCGCCAAACTCGCCGAAATGGGCGTCACACTCCCCGATGCCCCTGCGCCTGCCGCCAACTACGTGCCCTATGTGGTCCACGGCGATATGGTCTACGTGTCCGGCCAATTGCCCATGGGGCCGGACGGTTTGGTCTGCGGTAAACTCGGCGCAGATATGAGCATTGAAGACGGCGAAAAAGCCGCCCGTCTGTGCGCGATCAATCTTTTGGCGCAAGTCAAAGCTGCGTGCGGCGGCGATCTAGAACGCCTTGTTCGCGTTGTGAAAATCGGTGGCTTCGTAAATTCGACTGATGATTTTGGCGATCAGCCCAAGGTCATCAACGGGGCCTCTAACTTCTTTGCCGAAGCACTTGGAGATGCAGGCAAACACGCACGCGCAGCCGTGTCCTCACCCGCACTTCCCTTCGGTGTCGCGGTTGAGATCGAAGGCATCTTCGTCATCAAATGACAGCCCTTCCTCGCAGCTTTTTACGCCGGCCCATCACACATCGCGCGCTTCACGGTCCCGCAGGGGCCGAGAACTCAATCGGCGCGATCCAAGCTGCTATCGCGGCTGGGTTGGGGATTGAGATCGACGTTCAGCCCAGCGAGGATGGCGTCGCAATGGTGTTTCACGACTATGATCTGGCGCGCCTTACCGGCCACACAGGCCCTATCGTTGCGCGCACAGCCGCTGAACTAGGCGCCATCTCCCTTAGCGCGGGGGGCGGTACGATCCCGACACTGCGGCATGTACTGGACCTTGTAGACGGCAAAGTTCCGCTTCTGATTGAGATCAAGGATCAAGACGGCCTCATGGGTCCGAACGTCGGCCCATTGGAACAAGCCGTGGGCGCGTGCCTTTCGGATTACACCGGCGACGTTGCGGTGATGTCCTTCAACCCCCACTCGGTGCAGGCTTTTGGCGCCGCGGTTCCAAACGTCCCTCGGGGCCTTGTGACATCCGCCTACAGCACCGATGATTGGCCAGAACTCACGTCAGACATCCGCAACAGGTTGGCTGAAATCCCCGATTTTGGCACAGTTGGCGCAAGCTTCATCAGCCATGAGGTCGAAGCACTGGACATGCCGCCCGTCCACGCGCTGAAATCTCAGGGCGTCCCGATCCTGTGCTGGACCGTCCGCAGCGCTACCCAAGAGGCCGAGGCGCGGAAGATCGCCGATCAAATCACCTTTGAGGGCTATTCTCCCGCTTGAAACCCACGCCTGCTGCCCCACCTCTCGTGGGGTAGCGCGGAAAGGTGATATGTCTGAGACCTCTATAGAAATCAGTATTTTGGCATCGCTTCGCGAGATTGACGCCACCGAGTGGGATGCCTGTGCCGCCCCAGAGGCATCAGACGGTGAACGCCCGAATGATCCGTTCACAACGCACCGCTTTCTCAGCGCCCTAGAGGACAGCCGTTCCGTTGGCACAGGCACTGGGTGGCAGCCACAGTATTTGACGGCGCGCGCTGACGGCGAATTGATTGCCACCGCGCCACTATACGCAAAAGGCCATAGCCAGGGCGAATACATCTTTGATCACAACTGGGCCCAAGCCTATGAACGGGCGGGCGGCCGGTACTACCCCAAGCTACAGATGGCCGTGCCCTTCACCCCCGCCACAGGGCGTCGGTTTTTGGTGAAACCGGGCTTTGAAGAGGCGGGCATGGCCGCCCTCACCCAAGGGGCGGTGCAGATTGCGGATCAAAACAATCTCAGCAGCCTGCATATCACCTTTTGCACGGAGGCAGAGCGCGCCGCTGGCCATGACATGGGCCTGCTGGAACGGACCTCACAGCAGTACCATTGGCTTAACCAAGGGTACGCCGATTTCGACGATTTCCTTACCGCTTTGGCTGCCCGCAAACGCAAGGCCATTCGCAAGGAACGCGCGCAAGCACAGGCCTTTGGCGGGCGGATCGTCGCCCTCACCGGGGATCAAATCCAGCCGGAGCACTGGGATGCCTTTTGGGTGTTTTACCAAGACACCGGGGCGCGCAAATGGGGCACACCCTACCTGACACGCGCATTCTTTGACGCCGCCCAAGAAACGTTGCGCGACGATATTCTTTTGGTGCTCGCGGAGCGCGATGGGCAATACGTGGCAGGCGCGCTCAACATGATTGGTCGCAAAACGCTCTATGGCCGCTATTGGGGCTGCACCGAGCATCACGCCTGCCTCCATTTTGAACTATGTTATTACCAAGCCATTGAATTCGCGATCAACAATGGGCTTCAACGGGTTGAAGCCGGTGCGCAGGGTGACCACAAACTTGCGCGCGGATACATGCCCGTGCCGACCCATTCGCTGCACTGGATCCGGGACCCCGGACTGCGCGATGCTATTGCAAACTACCTAGAGGCTGAGGCCGCCGCCGTCTCAGAGGATATCGAAATCCTGACCTCTTACGGCCCATTCAAGAAAACCATTATGGAAGAGCAACAATGAGCAAAATCCCCCTACAAGACGCCGTCGCCCGCACCGGTTGGGCCGCAGTGGATGGCCGAGACGCCATCATGAAACAATTCGTTTTCAAGGATTTCGTTGAGGCGTTTGGCTGGATGACCAAGGCCGCGATCATCGCGGAGGGCATGAACCACCACCCTGAGTGGTCCAACGTCTACAAAACGGTACATGTGGTCCTGACGACCCATGACGTGGATGGCGTGTCCGAGTTGGACGTCATCCTCGCGGCGAAACTCGACGCGCTTTAGGCGAATGGGGCCACGCACCTGCGCCGCCCCACTCAAATCTGCGCGCCTTAGATGGCGGCCAGCAGGCTTTCACCGGCGGTGACTTCGCAAACACCGGGGCCTTCTTCGATGTGCAAGACCGATACTTTGCCGTCGTCCACAACCATTGCATAGCGTCTGGAACGCCCATGCAGACCAGCGGGTGGTGCATCAAAGTTCAGGCCAAGGGCCGCCGTAAACGCCCCATCCGTATCGCCCAGCATGTGGATGCCAGCCGCGTTTGCGCCTGTCGCCTCGCCCCACGCCTTCATCACGAACGGGTCATTCACAGAAACGCATACAATCGTATCGATTCCCTTTTCAGCGAAGCCCGCTTTGGTGCGCACAAAGCTCGGGACGTGCGCCGAAGAACAGGTCGGGGTGAACGCGCCGGGCACGGCAAAGATCACCACGCGCTTGCCCTTGGTCAGGTCTGCGACCGAAACGGCCTCGGGGCCTTGCTCGCCCAATTTGATAAGGGTGCCGTCAGGCAATGCATCGCCGGTTGAAATGGTCATAAAAGAGATCCCCGTCCCTGATTGTGTTTCCAGTAATCAGCGATATAGGGTGTCGGCCGGAACACGGCCAGTGAAAGGGCATATTATGACGCATATTGCGGTCATTGGCGCAGGGCAGGCAGGCGCCTCCTTGGTGGCGAAACTGCGCAGCGAAGGGTTCGAGGGCGACATCACCCTGATCGGTGCCGAAGCGGTCCCGCCGTATCAACGCCCCCCACTGTCCAAGGCGTATCTGCTGGGCGACATGACGCTAGAGCGTTTATTCCTGCGCCCCCAGAGCTTTTATGATGAAAACAACATTGCCCTACGGCTCGGCACACAGGTCACGGCGATCGACACATCCGCCAAAACCATTGCCATAGGCGATGAGCTGCTGAGCTACGATCAACTTGCCCTCACGACAGGGTCCGTTCCGCGCAAGCTGCCTGCGTCGGCCGGTGGCGCGCTTGGCGGCGTCTATACCGTACGCGATCTGGCGGACGTTGACGCGATGGCCCCCCATGTGACCGAAGGCGGGCGCGTCTTGGTCGTGGGTGGAGGCTACATCGGGCTAGAGGCCGCCGCTGTTTGCGCCAAAAAGGGCATGCAGGTCACACTGGTTGAGATGGCGGATCGGATTTTACAACGCGTCGCCGCTCCCGAAACCTCGGACTATTTTCGCGCACTCCATACCGCGCACGGTGTCGATATCCGCGAAGGCGTGGGACTTGATGGCCTGATCGGTGAGGGCCACGTCACCGGCGCCCGGCTCAGCGATGGGGCTGAGTTGGCATGCGATATGGTCATCGTCGGCGTAGGCATCGCACCCGGCACCGCATTGGCTGAGGCCGCGGGCCTGACACTCGACAACGGGATCGCGACCGATGCCCAAGGCCGCACCAGCGCGCCGGACGTTTGGGCTGCTGGCGACTGCGCTTCATTCCCTTATCGCGGCCACCGTATCCGGCTCGAAAGCGTCCCAAATGCCATTGATCAGGCCGAGATCGTCGCCCGCAACATACTGGGCGCAGGTGTCGAGTACGTGGCCAAACCATGGTTCTGGTCCGACCAATACGACATCAAGTTACAGATTGCAGGCCTCAACACCGGATACGACCGTGTCATCGTGCGCGACGGCGTCACCGCGCGGTCGCATTGGTACTACGCGGGCGACACGTTGCTGGCCGTGGATGCCATGAACGATCCGCGCGGCTATATGGTCGGCAAACGCATGATTGAGGCTGGCCGCTCTCCCGATCCTGCTCTGGTTGCGGATGCAAGCGTCGATGCAAAGGCGCTCATGGCGTGAGGATCATTGGCGGAAACTGGCGCGGACGGCGGCTGGCGAGCGTGGGCAAGGGCGACACAGCCGCCCACCTGCGCCCAACGACTGACCGCACCCGCGAAAGCCTATTCAACCTTTTGCAAAACGGCACCCACGGCGATCTGTGCACCGATGCCCGCGTGTTGGACATTTTCGCTGGGACCGGGGCCTTGGGCCTAGAGGCCCTGTCGCGCGGCGCAGACGCGGCAGTTTTCATCGAAAACGGGCGCAAGTCGCAGGCCATCCTGCGCGAAAACATCCAGATGCTGGGCGCAGACGCACAGGTCATCCCCCGCGATGCACGCAAGGCAGGCCCCTGCCCCGGCGCGCCCTTTGACCTCGTGTTCCTTGATCCGCCCTATGGCAAATCATTGGGTGAGGCTGCGGTCACAGCCCTGAACGACTGGATCGCCCCCGGCGCGATGTTGGTCTGGGAAGACGCAAAAGCCCCCGAGGTTCCCGGGGGCTTTGAGCAGGTTGACCAGCGCCGCTACGGCGAAACGCTGATCACCTTTGTGCAGAAAACCGACTAGTTGACCGGCAAACGGTTCGCGGCAACCTTGGCCCGCGCCGATGCGACCAAACCAGCACCATCAAGACCCTTGGCCGTGACATCAGCGATCCACTCAGCAATGACCTCATCGCCTAGTGCCACCATCTGGGCCGTGGTTTCGGCAGAGATTTCGGCAAGCTCATTGCCCGCATCAACTAGGACCTGACGGCCCTCTTTATCGCCCGTATCATGGGCACGACCAGCCCAAGCAGAGGCCATCGCCCCCGAATTGGCATCGATCACGGCCTTCAGGTCATCTGGCAACGCGGCATAGCTGTCTTTGTTCATCGCCCAAATAAAGAACAGATTATAAAGCGACTTTTCACCTGCAACGTCTGTGTGACTATCGGTCAACTCGTCCAGCTTGAGCGAGGGCGACATTTCATAGGTGATCACACCGCCGTCCAAAACACCTTTGGACAGCGCCTCGGGAAAGGCTGGGACAGGCATGCCGATTGGGTTCGCGCCTAGTTTATCCAAAAACAGCGTCGCAGCCCGCGAAGGGCCACGCAGGTTGAGACCTTCAAAATCTGACACCGCTTGAATACCGGGGCCCGTTTTGTGAACGATCCCGGGCCCATGCATGTGCGCCGCAAGCAGATGCACATCCGCAAAATCATCCATCAGGTGCTCTTGGGTGAAATCCCACGCGGCCATAGACGCCTCTTCGCCGGATTTCGTGACCATAAACGGCAGCTCAAGCGCCTCGGCCTCGGGGAAACGGCCCGGTTGGTATCCGGGGATCACCCAACCACCATCCACCGCGCCATCCGCGATCAGGTCATACATCTCAGCGGCACCACCGCCCAACTGCATGAAGGGGTACAATTCAACCTTGATACGCCCGCCGGAATCCGCCTCAACCTTGTCAGCCCAAGGCTGCATAAAGTGTTTGGGGTTCGCAGACGCAGGCGAGACGAAGTGTTGGAACCGCAGCGTCACCTCTTGGGCGAACGCGCCCGAAGTGCTGAGCAGGAGGGCTCCGATGAAGGCAGATTTAAGCAGGGTCATAACTGATCCCCTTTTGTTAAAGGTGCACATGGACTTAAGCGCCGTACGCCCCCCGCGAAAGAGTAAACTTAAGAAAAACACATCAAAAAGTCGCGCAAACTGTCGCGGCGCAAGCCTTGTTCACGGGCTGTTAATGTGAAAGATTCATAGAAAATCGAGCACATCTTCTGATCCTGAGGCCCATGCCCCACACAACGCCAAGCCCGACCGAGCTTCTTGCGTCCGTTTTTGGATTCTCTGCCTTTCGCCCGGGGCAGGAGGACATCGTAGAAGCCGTTCTTGGCGGCAAAAATACGCTCGCGATCATGCCAACGGGCGGTGGCAAAAGTCTGTGTTTCCAACTGCCTGCCCTCTGCCGAGAGGGGATCACCGTCGTCATTTCGCCCCTGATTGCATTGATGCGCGATCAAGTGCGCGCCTTGCAGGAGGCGGGCGTTGTCGCGGGCGCCCTGACCTCTGGCAACACCGAGGAAGAAACTGACGCCGTCTGGAACGCGATTGAGGCCGGGACGCTCAAACTGCTCTATATCGCGCCGGAACGGTTGGCATCCTCAGGCACAGAGCGGATGCTCAAACGCGCGGGCTGCAACCTTATCGCCGTGGATGAAGCCCACTGCGTCAGTCAATGGGGCCACGATTTCCGCCCCGACTACCTGCGCATCGGCGAATTGCGCAAAACACTCGACGTGCCTTTGGCCGCTTTTACCGCGACCGCAGATGCAGAGACCCGGGAAGAAATCGTAACCCGCTTGTTCGACGGCACCCCGCCCGAGACGTTTCTGCACGGCTTTGACCGCCCCAACCTGACGCTGGCCTTTGCCGCCAAAGACAGCCCCCGGAACCAGATCCTTGGCTTTGCCGCCGCCCGCAAAGGGCAGTCGGGCATTGTCTATTGCGGCACCCGCAACAAGACCGAAAGCCTTGCAAGGGCGCTGCGCGAAGCCGGGCATTCCGCCTGTCATTATCACGGCGGTATGGAAGCCGACGATCGCCGCATCGTTGAGCGCCGTTTTCAGGCCGAAGATGGGCTGATCGTCGTGGCGACCATCGCGTTCGGGATGGGCATCGACAAACCCGATATCCGTTGGGTTGCGCATGCGGACCTGCCCAAATCTGTCGAAGCCTATTACCAAGAAATCGGCCGCGCCGGTCGTGATGGCGCGCCCGCCGATACCCTGACATTGTACGGCAGCGACGATATTCGCTTTCGTCGCCAACAGATTGATGAGGGTCTCGCCCCGCCTGAAATGAAATTCGCAGATCATGCGCGGCTCAACGCGCTTTTGGGGCTGGCGGAGGCCCACGAATGTCGTCGCAAAAGCCTCCTCGCCTACTTTGGCGAAACCGAAGTCACCTGCGGGAACTGTGATCTGTGCGAAACACCCCCCGACCTGTTTGATGCCACAACCTCAGTGCGCAAGGCCCTGTCGGCGATATTGCGCACGGACGAACGGTTTGGCGCGGGCCACCTGATCGACATTCTGCTGGGCAACGCCACGGACCGCATCTGCCAACGTGGCCATGACGCTCTGCCAACCTTTGGCGTCGGGCGAGAACATTCAAAGCCCATCTGGCAGGCGATCTTTCGGCAAATGATGGGCCAAGACCTGATCCGCCCCGATCCTGAACGCCACGGCGCGTTCCGCATGACCCAAGCCGCTCGTCCTATTCTGCGGGGTGAGGCCAACATCACTCTACGCCGCGACACCCTCAAGACCGCAGACCGTCGCCCCGCCGTCAAAGCCTTGGTCAGTGAAGAGGACGCGCCCTTGCTTTCGGCGCTTAAGGCCAAGCGCCGCGCCCTTGCGGACGCCGAAAGCCTGCCTGCCTACATGATCTTTAACGACCGCACCCTGATCGAGATGGCCGAAACCCGCCCAATGAGCCTAGACGCGATGGCGCGCATCGGGGGGGTTGGGGCCAAAAAGCTCGAAAAATATGGAAGTCATTTCCTAGAGGTAATAACGGGCGAGCATACTGCCAGTGTCCACCCCGCGCGGCGCAAATTGGCTGGGCGCTCCGAGGGCGATGTCTATGACGCGCTGCTGAGCGTACAAGCCGACCTGATGCGCGGCGACGACGGTACGCAAAAACCGCTTTCATGCTCGTCCTCAATGCTGGCCAAAGTCGCCACCGCGCCCGCCGACGCGAGCCAGATTGCCCGCATTTTGGGCGACCGTCACGCAGAACGCTTTGGCGCAGCGTTTCTCGAAGTTTTGCAATCGCGCTAGACCTCAGCCCCTCAGCCCTTATCTATAAGACACCAGAGAGGAGATCCCCATGCTCACAGTGCTGTCGCCCGCAAAGAAGCTAGACACCAGCCGCACGACCACGCTGCCGCTGACGCAACCGCAGTTCCCCCAAGAGGTCGCTGAATTAACCCAGATCGCGCGCGATCTGTCGGTGCCACAGCTGCAAAAGCTGATGCACATCAGTGAAAACCTTGCAAAGCTGAACGCAGACCGGTTTGCGGATTTCGCGGCACAGGACACGGCGCCTGCCGCGCTGATGTTCGATGGGGACACATACACCGGGCTCGACGCGACCACCCTCTCTGAGGACGCCTTGCGCCACGCCCAAGATCATTTGCGCATCTTGTCTGGGCTCTACGGGTTGCTGCGTCCGCTGGATGAAGCGCGCCCCTACCGGCTCGAAATGGGGAGCCGGTTGGCTAACCCCAACGGCAAAACGCTATACGCATATTGGGGCACAAAACTGGCTGATGCGCTGAACGCACAAGCGGCCGAAACCGGGGCCACACATCTTCTGAACTGCGCCTCGCAGGAGTATTTTGGCGCTGTTGATACCAGGGCGCTGAAGCCCGCCGTGATCACCCCAAAGTTCCTTGAGGACAAACCGGGCGGTGCCAAGGTCATCAGTTTTTATGCCAAACAGGCACGCGGCGCGCTTGCCCGGTTCCTGGTTGAAACCCGCATCACTGACCCCGCCGACCTTGCGGCGTTCACGGCCGGGGGCTACGCATATCAGCCCGCGCAATCTACCCCGCTAGAGCCGGTCTTTTTGCGCCCTGATCAAGCCGCCAAAGGCAAAGCTGCCTAGTACGGGCAAGGCGCCTCAAAACGCTCCATCTTGCCCGTGATCGGATGTTCCAGCTTGAGCCCCTCAGCATGGAGCATCATGCGCGGAAACGCGAGCGCAGGCCCGTCCGCATAGAACGGATCGCCCAAAATGGGGTGACCTAGCGCCAGCATGTGCACGCGCAGCTGGTGGCTACGGCCAGTGCGCGGCATCAGCTTCATGCGGGTGGTGCCGTCCACGACCTCCATCCGCTCCCAATCGGTGACCGCAGGTTTCCCTGTTTCGTGGTTCACGTGCTGCAAGGGACGGTTCGGCCAATCAACGATCAAAGGCAGATCAATGGTGCCCTTCGGCTCCGCGACCTCACCCCAGACGCGAGCAATATAGCGCTTCTTGACGCGCTTTGTCTCAAACGCGCGACCCAGTTTGCGTTGCGCGAGCTTGGTCAGCGCAAAGATCATAATCCCCGATGTATCCCGGTCCAGCCGGTGACACAAAAGCACCTCAGGGAACATGTCCTGTAGCCGCGACAACAGGCAATCGGCCAAATGCTCACCCCGACCGGGCACGGACAAAAGCCCTTCGGGCTTATCCACCAAAAGGATGTCATCGTCATGATAGATGACGGGAATGGGGTCTGTGGGCGGGTTGTATTCGCTGCTCATGGCGTCGCCCTACCGCGCATGGGGCATGGTGTCTACTGGCCTGCGCGCCAAAGCGCATAGGCCGACGATCCGCCGAGCCACGCGAAAAACATCCCAGCATAGACCGCAAGTTCGAGCCAACGCCAGTCGGGCACACCGTCCCCAAACATCACGAACCCGATAAACGCGAAGGCAGCCAGTGACACGGCCACGCGAAACCGATGCTCCCGCAGGGTGGGGGCAAAGCGGCTCATCCCATGATCGCCAGCGCGAACAACGCAAGCCCGTAGCCGATGAAACACACGGCCATGACCCGTCGAAATGCCGTGTGAAACACCGCGCCCAGCGCAGCCCGGCCCAACATCGCCCCAAGTGTTGTGAAGCCTGCGTAACTCAGCGCCGTGAGGCTAAGTGCGGTTGGCATAATGAAAGCCATCTGTCCCATGACAGGGCGCGCTGGGTCCAAAAACTGGCTAAACGCCGCGATGTAGCCTGCCAAGGATTTGGCATTAATCGTCGCAATCCAAAACGCGCGCCAAAACAAGCCGCCCCGTTGGTCCGATACCACAGGCGGGCGTCCGGCCATCCGGAATGCGCGCAGCCCGATCCAAACCAGCAACGCGGCACCTGCAATTTGCAGTGCAAAGAACAGATTGGGGGTCGCCACGATCAACGCCGCCAATCCAAGGGCGGCAGCCCACATGAACAGCAATGCTTGCAGCATGATTGCGCCAACGGTGATGAACGCGCGCGGCAGCCCGACGTGCATGCCAACGGTAATACAGTTCACCGCATTGGGCCCAGGCGTCGTGACGAACAGCGCCCAGAACACCGCGAACGCGGCCCATAGCTCAAACGTCATGAGGGGTTAAATGCGCAGGATTTTCTGAGCGATTTTGGGCAAAAGGCCGTTAAAGCGCAAAGGCGCATCGGTCACCACAAGACAAATACAATCCTCACCGATGTCGGCAACGGGCGTATGCTCCGTCTCTTGGGTCGCGACTTCAATGTCGCCGCGTGCAAACCGACCATCTTCGTCGATAAACGCGCCTTGCAGAACCAGTGTAACCTCAACCCCGTTGTGCCCGTGGTCGGGCATTGCCTGACCCGCTGGGATATACAGCAAACGCGCGGTCGCCTCACCATCCCCAGTCGGCAGCACCGCCTGTTTGACGCCCATACCCACGGGTCGCCACTGCACGGCATCGGTGTCACCACCCACATAGTCGCGCAGGCACTTGGGGAAGGTCGCGTGGCGCGCAGGTGCCTTCGCCTCTTCGCGTACGGTGTCCGCAGGGGCAGTGCCCATGATCCGTGCCATCGTCGCCTCAAAGCTGTCATCCGCCAACTCAGCAGTCTCGGCCCCCTCAAGGACCGCGCCGCCAAGCGCTTCGAAACTGGACAGACGCGCACGGGCATCATCGTTGAGCGAGACATGCGACGCCACAACAAGGTCAAACGCTTCTGACAATCCGCCAGCCGCGTACCCCATTAGCAAATCATCAGGAATATGATGTGTGATCATGTCGTTCTATGCCTCCGCGCCCATCGAATGGCGCAATCTTTCAATCGCCAATCTAATCCGCGACTTGATTGTGCCAAGGGGCAAACCTGTCTCTGCGGCGATTTCGCTATGTGTCATGTCACCAAAAAACGCGCGCTCTACCAAATAGCGCTGTTTTTCGGGAAGTTGTTTCAACGCCTCGGCGAGCCGCGCGCTGTCTTGTTGTAATGCGAGAACATCCGCTTGCTCCGGAGCCGCCTCAGGGCCCCAAGGCAGCTCTTCTGGCTCGGGTCGGCGCGACTTTCGAATCATATCGATGCGTCGGTTCCGCGCGATCGTGAAAATCCACGTGGCCACAGATGCACGCCCCGGATCATACAAATGCGACTTGCGCCACAGGGTCGCCATCACGTCCTGCATGCACTCTTCTGCCATTGCATGATCAGCACCTGATTTGATCAAAAACGCCTTCACACGCGGGGCATAGTGACGAAACAGCTCGGCAAAAGCCGCCTGATCCCTGTTGGTGCCAACAGCTACCAACCGCGCAACCCAGTGCGCTTCGTCTGTCTTTGCATGTGTCACGGTCGGCGCGTGCTTTCGGTCCCGACCAGCGGGGAGTTCCGCAGGCTCAGGCCACATCATCCGACTTTGTGTCACAGCAATCAACATAATCTTATTACGCGAGTGGCACTCAACCGGATCACTCTTCATAAGAAAAATTCAAAAATAGCAAAAAAAACTGAACCAATTCCGAACCCATGACGTACATGTAAACGGAACTAGACAGTGAGAGGACGACCAGTGCCATTTGAAGTTGACACCTTTGCACCCAAACGGATCGCTATCGTGGGCGGCGGGATATCAGGGATGGCTGCGGCCTATCACCTTAGCCAAACACACTCCGTCACGCTTTACGAAGCAGAGGGGCGCATCGGCGGGCATGCACGCACCGTGATGGCTGGCAAACGCGGCGACCAAGCCGTGGACACAGGCTTTATCGTCTACAACTACGCCAACTACCCCCACCTGACGCGCCTGTTTGCGGAACTGGATGTGCCTGTTGCCAAATCAAACATGTCCTTTGGCGCATCCTTTGGCGGTGGCGCGATGGAATACGGGCTGCAATCGCTCGATTCGCTGTTTGCAACGCGCAGCAACATCGTCTCACCCAAGTTCCTGCGCATGGTCGCGGATATTTTCAAATTCAACAACAACGCCGATCACGTCGCAAAAGACCCCGACATCACGCTCAATGAGCTGTGCGATCAACTGCGGCTCAGCCAAGGCTTTCGGGATTGGTATTTGGCCCCGATGTCCGGCGCGATCTGGTCCACGCCGACACAAAACGTCATGGACTTCCCTGCGCAGGCTTTGGTCAAGTTCTTCAAAAACCATGCGCTTATGTCCACCACAGGCCAGCACCAGTGGTACACCGTGGATGGCGGCTCGATTGAATATGTGCGCCGTTTGGAACACGCGCTAAAATCCCGCGCTGTGGCGATCCGCAAATCCACGCCTGTGAATGCGGTCAAACGTATCCCCGGCGGCGGGGTCGAGATCAAAGCCAAGGGTGATGAATGGAAGGTCTATGATGAGGTGATCTTTGCCACCCACTCCGACCAGACCCTCGCGATGCTGTCCGATGCCACGCCGACCGAACGCGACAACCTCAGCGCGGTACGCTACCAGCCCAACCGCGCCACGCTACACGCTGACCCCAATACGATGCCCAAGCGGAAATCCTGTTGGGCCAGCTGGGTCTACACCGAGGCTGCGGACAAAGAGGGCGACAAGATCGACCTGACCTACTGGATGAACTCGCTTCAACCCATCCCCCACGATGACCTGTTGCTCGTTACGCTCAATTCACAGGCCCCCATCCGGGAAGAATTGATCTACGATGAAGTTGATTTCGCCCACCCGATCTACGACCTCGCGATGACTGCCGCCGTAGAGCGGATCAAGGCTACAAACGGCACCGCTAACACATGGTTCTGCGGCGCGTGGATGCGCAACGGTTTCCATGAAGACGGCTACGCCTCGGCCTATGACGTCGTGCAGGCGCTGGACGCAACCAGCGTGGCCATGGCTGCCGAATGACCCGCGTCCTGGAACATATTCCGGGGCACACCTGGCACGGGCGCAAAGGCGCGGTCGAGAATGCGTTCAAGTATTCAATCGACTACGTCCTGCTAGACCTAGAGGACGAAGGCCCCCTGCCCGCGCTGTTTTCGCGTAACCGTCGCAACCTTGCGGCGGTCTACGACGCCGATCACGGCGGCCAGCGCGGCGAAGGGCGCGGGCTGAGTTGGGTCAATCAGGTGCTGCAAGCCTATGGCTTGCAATTCCAGCGGGGCAAAACCCTGCTTCTGACCCAACCGCGCATGTTTGGGTATGTGTTCAACCCTGTTTCGTTCTGGCTTTGCTACGACGTCGAAAACGAGCTGCGCGTGGTCATCGCAGAGGTCAGCAACACCTACGGTGACCGCCATTCGTACCTGTGCCACACCGACAACCTGTCTCCGATCACAGCCGAGACAGAGATGCACGCGACCAAGATATTCTACGTCTCGCCCTTCCAAAAAATCGAAGGCGATTACACCTTCCGCTTTAACATCACCGATGAACGCATCGGCATCTGGATCGACTATTCAGGCGGCAAAGGCGGGCTGATCGCGACGCTCTGCGGCAAGCGTCAGCAGCTGACCTCCAAGGGTTTGGCATTTGCCGCCCTACGTCGCCCCCTTGGCGCGCGACGGGTGATGGCCCTGATCCATTGGCAGGCGCTCAAGCTGTGGTGGAAGGGCGCGCGGTTTCGCACACGCCCCACCCCTCCCCCGGAGGAGGTGTCGCGGTGACATCCGCCCGC
This sequence comes from Thalassobacter sp. 16PALIMAR09, assembly GCF_000765485.1. Lineage (NCBI taxonomy): Bacteria > Pseudomonadati > Pseudomonadota > Alphaproteobacteria > Rhodobacterales > Roseobacteraceae > Thalassobacter > Thalassobacter sp. 16PALIMAR09. Next base: position 225,057 of record NZ_JHAK01000003.1, on the reverse strand, counting down.
GCGCTTGGCTTGCCCCGCTACGCGGTGTTTGCCGCCGTGTTGTCGGCGGCCGGCTTGCCCATCTATATCCACGCGCCCAAGTTCTACGTGGACAGCTACGGCGTATCGCTGGGCGCGCTGGCCACGGTCCTGTTTTTCCTGCGCCTGATCGACGTGATCCAAGACCCGTTTTTTGGCTGGCTCTCTGAGGCTGGTCGAAAGTACCGCCCGGCACTGGTGGCACTGGGCGGTATCGTGATGGCAATCTCGATGTGGGGGCTATTCGCCGTGACGCCCCCCATCGACGCAATATGGTGGTTTGCCCTCACGCTCGCAGGGTTGTTTTCGGGGTTCTCACTGCTGACGATCTCGTTCTACGCCCAGGGCGTTCTAAAGGCGAATGTGATGGGCGACGGCCACGTTCGCCTTGCGACATGGCGCGAAACGGGTGCGTTGATCGGTGTCTGCGTGGCCTCCGTGGCGCCTGTGGCTCTGGCGTTTAGTGGCGCGCCCTTTATGGCATATGCGGGCCTCTTCGCGGGTCTCACGCTGTTGGCCCTTTGGCTGATGCGGAATGAATGGCGGTCCGAGGCAACAGCACCCAGCACCCCCATGGGCGACATCCTACGCGATGCCACCGCGCGACGGCTCCTACTGATTGCACTCCTTAACGCGGCCCCTGTCGCCGTGACCTCAACCCTGTTCTTGTTCTTCGTCGAAAGCCGCCTTGATGCCCCCGGCATGGAAGGGCCTTTGCTGCTCTTGTTCTTTCTCGCCGCGGCACTGTCAGCCCCCATGTGGGGCCGCCTCGCGGAGCGCTACGGCCCCAAGCCAATGCTCCTTGCGGGGATGGTGCTCGCGATTGCGACCTTTGCCTTTGCCCTCACGCTAGGGGCGGGCGACACCGCACTGTTCGCGGTGATCTGCGTGGCCTCCGGCGCGACCTTGGGTGCGGACCTCACGCTTTTACCCGCGATATTCGCGCGCCACATGGCGAAAATCGCCCCAAACGCAGGCAACGGCTTTGGCCTTTGGTCGTTTGTGTCCAAGTTCACGCTCGCAATTGCTGCGATCACACTACTTCCAATCCTAGAGGTTAACGGATTTCAGGCTGGCATGACCAACACGCCGGACGCCCTGATGACCCTGACACTGCTCTATGCGGGCCTGCCCTGCATCCTCAAACTGTTCGCGCTGGCCCTGCTCAGCGTGACCCGACTGACGGAGACATAACGGATGGAATCGCTGCTTCTTGTTGGCCTTGGCGTGGTCCTAACGCTCAGCCTTGTCTGGGCACGGTTCCGATATGCGGCCTTTCCCGCTCAGCGCCCCAGCGACTACGCCGAGCAGACACCTCAATTCGACATCCGCCAACACCTAGACGGCCCGATTCAGTGCGAGGGCATCATTTATGGCCCCACTGGGCGCGTTTCGTCCCGGTTTGTGGCCGATATGAACGCCACGTGGGACGGCAACACCGGCTCTATGACCGAGCATTTTCGCTACGATAGCGGCAGCACGCAGGATCGGATCTGGTCTCTCAAAATCGGCAACGACGGCCAGATCAAAGCCACCGCCCCCGACATCATCGGCGAAGGTGAGGGCACTCAGGAAGGCTCTGCCGTCAAACTATCGTACCGCATCAAACTGCCTGACGACGCTGGCGGCCATGTGCTGGACGTGACGGATTGGATGTATCTGATGGAGAACGGCACGGTGATGAACCGCTCGCAGTTCCGAAAGTTTGGAGTGAAAGTGGCCGAGCTTGTTGCCACCATGCGGAAAGTCGGATGAGAGAATTTAAAGGAAAACGCTACTGGCTGATCGGCGCATCAGAAGGATTGGGCCGCGCGCTCGCCCTCAAACTGAGCGCGGCGGGGGCCGAGGTGATCGTCTCAGCGCGTAGTCAGGAAAAGCTGGACGCGCTGGTCGCAGAAATGCCGGGCAAGGCCCGCGCATTAACGGTCGATGTAGGTGTTTTAGAAAGCGTTGAGGGCACAGCCGCCGAAATCGGGCACATCGACGGCATGGTGTATTTAGCGGGCGTTTACTGGCCGCAGTCGGCCCAAGACTGGAACGCGGAACAGGTAGAGGCGATGTGCGACATCAACTTTACCGGCTCTGCCCGGGCGGTCGGCGCGGTCATCGGCCAGATGATAGAACGGGACGCAGGCCATATCGTCATCACAGGTTCGCTTTCAGGCTTTCGCGGATTACCCGGTGCCACGGGTTACGGCGCATCCAAGGCGGGCAATATGTGGCTGGCAGAGGGCATGTATGCCGATCTGCGCAACACTGGCATCGATGTCCAAATCGCGAATCCTGGCTTCATCAAAACCCGACTTACGGACAAGAATGACTTTTCGATGCCATTCCTGATGACGCCGGAGGAAGCCGCCCAAGAAATGCTTGACCACATGTGCACGAGCGATTTCAAAAAGAGCTTTCCGCGCGTGTTTTCGTGGCTGTTCCGGGGGTCTCAGTTCCTACCCGATTGGCTGTATTACCGGGTGTTTGGCAAGTAACCCGCGCAATCACGCGCAGCGATTCGGCAGTACGAACCGATGGGCCAGCCTCAGCGCAACAGTCAGCGAAATATAATTCATAGGGAGGGTTTGGTGGAGCCTAGCGGGATCGAACCGCTGACCTCCTGCATGCCATGCAGGCGCTCTCCCAGCTGAGCTAAGGCCCCAAACCGTGCGTCTAGATAGAAAGACGCGGGCTGCGGCGCAAGCGGAAAATCTCTCCCGCGCCGCACTTTTTCACAACGAGATTACTCGTCGTCGCCTTCGTTGCTGACATCGGCAATTTCGTCAAGAGACACAGTGTCCTCTTCGTCGTCATCGTCCAGTACGTCGGCATCGTCTTCGATGGACACATCGTCCTCGAGATCGGTGTCGTCGTCGTCCAGCAGCAGATCGTCTTCGGCCTCTTTGGCCTTGACCGCATCCGCATCATCCTTGTCCGCAGCCAGCACGCGGGTCTTGGTCCCGGTGTCGATGTTAACGGCTTCGCCGGTGTAAGGGCTAACGATCGGGCGCTTGTTCAGGTCGTAGAAGCGTTTGCCAGTAGTCGGGCAAACGCGCTTTACACCCCATTCTTCTTTGGGCATGTCAGTTCCTTCAGGTCTTGGACGCTAAGATGAATTGGGGTGCCTTGCCATAGCTGAACAAGGGTGTCAAAGCCTTTCCCGTGGCAGTGCGGAACGATGGGGGCATTGACCTGTGGAATCGATCATTCTTGAGGGTATCCCTCCCGTTGAAGTGCATCTGCGCCGTTCGCCCCGCGCGACACGGCTTTCGCTGCGGGTCGGGCGCACCAATGGGCGCGTCACGCTGACCCTGCCGCGCCGCGCCACCCTGCGGGAGGCGCACGCCTTCGCCAACGCTCAGGCCGCCTGGATCAGACAACATGTCTCCGCCGCACCCAGCGTGCAGCACCCCGTCATCGGTGGCACATTGCCCATCTTGGGTGAGGTTCTGCCCATCGTCGCGGGCCAAACACGCGTGGCCCGCTTGTTGCCCGATGCGGTGCTGGTCCCCAATGACACCGCCAAAGTTGGCCCACGGATCAAGACGCTTTTGCGCACGTTGGCCCAGACCCACCTCACCGAAGCTTGTGAGCGCTACGCGACCGCTTTGGGCCGCAATCACGGCAAAATCACCTTTCGCGACACGCGTTCACGCTGGGGATCCTGCACATCGCGGGGGGATTTGATGTTTTCATGGCGGCTGGTAATGGCCCCGTGGGAGGTGCTGGATTACGTCGCCGCCCATGAGGTCGCGCATTTGGCCCACATGGACCACTCCGCCCGCTTCTGGGCACAGGTCGAGGACCTCTTGCCGCGCTACCAACCGCACCGCGCGTGGCTCAAGGCGCATGGGGCCGGATTGCACGCATGGGACTTTAGTGTCCTTGACGCGACCCCGGACTAGGCGCACCGTCCCGCCATGTTAATCGACTCCAAATCCAGCGGAACCTCTGCCGCCCACGACAAGCTGTACCGCGCGCTGCGGACCCGTGTCATGCACGGCGAACTCATCCCCGGTGAGCCGCTGACCCTGCGCGGCATCGGCAAAGAATACGGTGTCTCAATGACCCCTGTGCGCGAGGCACTGCGTCGCTTGATCGCGGAAGGGGCGCTGTCGCTATCTTCATCCGGGCGGGTCAGCACGCCAGAATTAAGCAGTGAACGAATCGAAGAACTGGCTGCACTCAGGTCCCTACTGGAACCGGAACTGGCCGCGCGCGCCCTGCCCCGCGCCCACTCAGCACTGATCGAGCGGATGGAAATCATCAACCGCTCTATCGCGGAGAAAATCGCGAAAAAGGACGCAGTGGGGTACATTCGCACCAACCTCGAATTCCACCGCACGCTGTATTTACGCGCGCAGGCACCTGCGATGCTCGCAATGGCGGAAACGGTTTGGTTGCAAATGGGGCCAACGATGCGCGCGCTTTATGGGCGACTGCACCGGACCGAGGCGCCCCGCCACCACCGCCTGATCCTCGCGGCACTAAACGCAGGAGATGAACCCGGGCTACGGCTCGCGGTGCGCGCCGACGTGACCCAAGGGCTAAAGCTGTTGGCGACTTAGCCCAGAATTCAGGAAAGGATTGGTCCGGCGCGCAACCGCGCCGAACCCAAGTGGTTATCAACGCCGATTAGGCGTGGATCGCGCCGTCACCACAGGCCAAAGCCGCTTCACGCATTGCTTCCGAATATGTCGGGTGCGCGTGGCAAGTCCGGGCCAGATCCTCGGCAGCGGCACCGAATTCCATGGCAACACAAACTTCGTGGATCAAGTCACCGGCCATTGGGCCAATGACATGCGCGCCCAAAATGCGGTCCGTCTTGGCATCGGCCAACAGCTTCACAAACCCATCGGCCGCGAAGTTCGCCTTTGCACGCCCGTTGCCCATGAACGAGAATTTCCCGATCTTATAGGCCACGCCCGCTTCTTTCAGTTGCTCTTCGGTTTGGCCGACATTGGCAACTTCGGGGTGGGTATAGATCACGCCGGGGATGACACCATAGTTCACGTGGGGCTGTTGGCCCGCGATCATCTCAGCGACGGCCATACCTTCGTCCTCAGCCTTGTGAGCCAGCATCGGACCCTCAATGGCATCACCGATGGCATAGATGCCGGGGATGTTCGTGCGGTAGCTCGACTGGGCGATCTGGCCGCGAGGGGTCATCTCAATGCCCAAAGCATCAAGGCCCAGCCCTTCGGTGAACGGTTTGCGCCCGGTAGAGACCAACACAACCTCGGTATCCAGCGTATGCTCACTGTCGTCTTTGCGCAGCTTATAGGTGACCTTGGCTTTGGTCTTGGTTGCAGCGACCTTGGACACAGCCGCGCCCATGATGAACTTGAGGCCCTGCTTGGCAAGGATGCGCTGGAACTGCTTGGCAACCTCAAGGTCCATGCCCGGTGTGATGCCGTCCATGAATTCCACCACGGTTACCTCAGTGCCTAGGCGCGCATAAACGGAGCCCAGCTCCAGGCCGATCACACCACCGCCTACGACGGTCATGGTCTTGGGGATTTTGTTCAGCTCAAGCGCGCCGGTGGAGGTTACGACCACTTTTTCATCAATGGTCACTTCTGCGCCCGGAATGGTGGCCGGCTCTGAGCCGCTGGCGATGACGATGTGCTTGGCGGTGTGGATTTCGTCGCCGACTTTGACCTCACCCGCCTTGGGGATGGAGGCCCAGCCTTTGATCCAATCGACCTTGTTCTTTTTGAACAGGAATTCGATGCCTTTGGTATTTTGGGCAATGACGTCATCCTTATAGGCCAACATCTGTTTCCAATCGACCTTAGGCGCAGCACCCGTCAGACCCATCTTGGCAAAGTTATGCTCTGCCTCGTGAAGCTGATGCGAGGCGTGCAGCAGCGCCTTGGACGGGATGCAGCCCACGTTCAGGCAGGTACCGCCGAGGGTGTCGCGCCCCTCAACACAGGCCGTTTTCAGGCCCAGTTGCGCGCAGCGGATTGCGCCGACATATCCGCCAGGACCGGAGCCGATGATGATAACGTCGTAGTTTGCCATGATGTTTTCCTTTCTGTCGGTCGCCGGGGGCCAGCCCCCGGACCCCCGGGATATTTGAGAACCAAAGAATTAGGCGATAGCCGCAAGAAGCATCGCTGTGGTTGCAAGAAAGCCCACGAACCAGATGGCCGAGCGCCAGGGGCGCCATCCAAAGTAGTAAGCTGGGATGTAGAGAACGCGGGCCGCAAGGTATGTGTAGGCCAGCAGGGCGGTGTAGGGTGTCGCCTCATCCGAGAGGGTCAGCACCGTGCAGGCGATGCCGAACAGGATCAGCCCTTCGAAGTGATTGTTGAGGGCCCGATAGAGGCGGGCGGTTTTGTCGGAGAGTTGATCCTCAAGCGAGCCGCCGAGGCGCGCGCGATCCCGCGCGGAGGCCGTTTTGCCCAGGCCCAACTCAAGGTTGGCAGGGACGGCCATCAGGACGAATTGCACCACTTGGAGAAGTGCCGCGAGGGTGAGGGCGGTAAGTTCGGGGGTCATGAGCATCCTCTGGGATGAGATCCATCGGCCGTTTTGGATGCGAGAGGCCAAGTCCGGCGCGGGGTCGTTCGTCCTGTTTTCGCTGGCATTTGAATGATCCCCTTGTGTGGGGCAGCGCCTGACCGAAGTATTTGCCGATCAGGCGCTGCCGCGTGTTTTTTAGAGATCCATCAGCAAGCGGCGCGGATCTTCGAGAGCTTCTTTGACCCGCACGAGGAAGGTCACAGCGCCTTTGCCGTCGACGATCCGGTGATCGTAAGACAAAGCGAGATACATCATCGGACGGATGACAATTTGACCATCAACCACCACGGGGCGGTCTTGGATTTTGTGCATGCCGAGGATGCCCGACTGTGGCGGGTTCAGGATCGGCGAGGACATGAGCGAACCGTAGACGCCGCCGTTCGAGATCGTGAAGGTCCCGCCCTGCATTTCCGCCATAGACAGTTTGCCGTCACGGGCGCGTTTGCCCTTTTCTGCGATGGCTTTTTCGATTTCGGCGAAGGACATCTGGTCGGCGTCGCGGATCACTGGCACCACAAGGCCCGTAGGTGTGCCCGCAGCGATACCCATGTGCACAAACTTTTTGTACACGATGTCGGTGCCGTCGATCTCAGCGTTTACTTCGGGGACTTCTTTTAGGGCGTGACAGCACGCCTTGGTGAAGAACGACATAAAGCCCAGACGCGCGCCATGTTTCTTCTCAAACAGGTCCTTGTATTCCTTGCGCAACGCCATCGACGCCGACATGTCGACCTCATTGTATGTCGTCAGCATGGCGGCCGTGTTTTGGCTGTCTTTCAGGCGCTTGGCGATGGTTTGGCGCAGGCGGGTCATCTTGACCCGTTCTTCGCGGGCTGCATCATCAGCGGGTACGGGCGCGCGAGGGGCGGCGGGGGCCGCAGCCGCAGCAGGGGCCGCAGCGGCACTGGCAACAGCCGCCATCACGTCCTCTTTCATCACGCGACCATCACGGCCAGAGCCCTGAACCGACGCAGGGTCAATGCCCTTTTCCGCCATGATTTTCTTAGCCGATGGTGCGTCCTCTACGTCCTTGGCACCGGAGGCCGCAGGCGCAGCAGCGGGTGCCGCCGCAGGGGCAGCAGCCGCCGCACCAGCCGAGCCGCCAATCACAGCCAACTTGGCAGTCGCATCCACAGTTGCCCCTTCGGGCGCGAGGATTTCGGACAGCACGCCAGCGGCAGGCGCAGGAACCTCGACGGAAACCTTGTCAGTTTCCAGCTCACAGAGCATTTCGTCTTGGGCAACAGTGTCGCCGACCTTTTTGAACCAAGTTGAGACAGTAGCCTCGGTCACGCTTTCGCCCAGCGTAGGCACCATCACATCCGTGGTGGCACCCGTATCAGCGGCAGCAGGGGCCGGGGCCGCCGCAACCGGTGCAGCGGTCGCTTCGCCACCGGCGGAAATGGTCGCCAACAGCGCGTCCACGCCAACGGTTTCACCCTCGGCGGCCACGATCTCGGCCATGGTGCCCGCAGCGGGGGCAGGCACTTCAACCGTCACCTTGTCGGTCTCCAACTCGCACAACATCTCATCCACCGCGACCGCGTCGCCTGGCTTTTTGAACCATGTGGCCACGGTGGCCTCGGTAACGCTTTCGCCCAGTGTGGGCACTCGAACTTCAGTGGACATCTTCTATTATCCTTTGATATCAAGCGCTTCGTTCACGAGCGCTGTTTGTTGTGCTTTGTGTTGGCTGGCAAGACCCGTCGCGGGCGAGGCCGAGGATGTCCGGCCCACATAGGTCGGACGTGTTTGCTTGGCCTTGATGCGGCTCAGAACCCATTCGATGTTTGGCTCAATAAAGCTCCAAGCGCCTTGGTTCTTGGGCTCTTCTTGGCACCAGACCATATCGGCGCCCTTGAACCGCTCCAGCTCTTTCATGAGGGCCATCGCAGGGAAGGGGTAATACTGCTCAACGCGCAGGAGATACACGTCGTCCAAACCGGCCGCGTCACGCGCCTCCAGCAGGTCGTAGTACACTTTGCCCGAGCAGATCACGACGCGCTTGATCTTGGCGTCTGGCTTCAGCTTGGTATCGGAGTGACCCTTCTGCGCGTCATCCCACAGCACCCGGTGGAAGCTGGAGCCAGTGGTAAAGTCCTCCGCGTCAGACACACATAGCTTGTGGCGAAGCAGCGACTTGGGCGTCATCAAAACCAGCGGCTTACGGAAATCACGGTGCAGCTGACGGCGCAGAATGTGGAAATAGTTCGACGGGGTCGTACAGTTCGCAACGATCCAGTTGTCCTGCCCACACATGGTCAGGAACCGTTCAAGCCGCGCGGACGAGTGCTCGGGGCCCTGCCCCTCAAACCCGTGTGGCAACAAGCACACCAGACCCGACATCCGCAGCCACTTCGATTCACCCGAAGACACGAACTGATCGAACATGATTTGCGCGCCGTTGGCGAAATCACCGAACTGGGCTTCCCACATGGTCAACGCGTTTGGCTCGGCCAGCGAGTAGCCATATTCAAAGCCCAACACCGCGTATTCCGACAGCGCACTGTCGATCACTTCGTACTGCGCCTGTCCCTCACGGATGTTGTTGAGAGGGTAAAACCGCTCTTCGGTTTCTTGGTTCACCAGACCCGAATGCCGCTGCGAGAACGTGCCACGCGTACTGTCCTGCCCCGACAGGCGGACCTTGTAGCCCTCCGTCAGGAGCGAGCCAAACGCCAATGCCTCGGCAGTGGCCCAATCAAAACCCTCACCGGTTTCGACCATCTTGGCCTTGCCTTCCAGCAGCCGCTGAACCGTTTTGTGCAGCGGATAACCCTCAGGCGCGCGGGCCAAAGCGTTGCCAACCTCGGCCAACGTCTCAGGCTTGATCGCTGTGTCGCCGCGGACATAGTCCTCTTTGTTGCGATCCAGATGCGACCAACGCCCGTCCAGCCAATCGGCCTTGTTGGGCTTATAGTCTTTGCCGATCTCGAACTCTTCGTTGAGGTGCGCTTGGAACGCGGCCTTCATGTCCTCGATCTCACCCTCGGGGATCAAGCCATCCTTAACCAGACGCTCGGTATACAGCGTCAGGGTCGTTTTGTGCTTCTTGATCCGCTTGTACATCAACGGGTTGGTGAACATGGGCTCATCGCCCTCGTTGTGACCAAACCGACGGTAGCAGAAGATGTCGATCACGACGTCTTTGCCGAACTTTTGACGGAACTCAGTGGCGACCTTGGCGGCGTGCACCACGGCCTCGGGGTCGTCACCATTCACGTGGAAAATTGGGGCCTCAACCACCAGCGCGTTATCCGTGGGATACGGGCTGGAGCGCGAGAAGTGCGGCGCCGTTGTAAAGCCGATCTGGTTGTTCACAACGATATGCATCGTGCCGCCGGTTTTGTGCCCGCGCAGACCCGACAGGGCAAAACACTCGGCCACAACACCCTGACCGGCAAACGCCGCGTCACCGTGCAACAGGATCGGCATCACCGCCGTGCGTTCCGTGTCGCCCAACTGGTCCTGCTTGGCGCGGACTTTGCCCAAAACGACAGGGTTCACCGCCTCTAGGTGCGAGGGGTTCGCCGTCAGCGACAGGTGGACAGGGTGGCCGTCAAATTCCCGGTCGCTCGACGCGCCAAGGTGGTATTTCACATCGCCCGAACCATCCACGTCCTCTGGCTTGAACGATCCGCCCTGAAATTCGTTGAAAATCGCGCGGTAGGGTTTGGCCATCACATTGGCGAGCACCGACAAACGGCCCCGGTGGGGCATCCCGATGACGATTTCCTTCAGCCCGAGGTTGCCGCCGCGCTTGATGATCTGCTCCATCGCAGGGATGAGGCTTTCGCCACCATCCAGACCAAACCGCTTGGTGCCCATGTACTTCACATGGAGGAATTTCTCGAAACCTTCGGCCTCAACCATTTTATTGAGGATCGCCTTCCGGCCTTCGCGGGTGAACGCGATCTCTTTGCCCAAACCCTCGATCCGCTCCTTCAGCCAGCCGGCCTCTTCGGGGTTCGAGATGTGCATGTATTGCAGTGCAAAAGTCCCGCAATAGGTCCGCTTCACGATCGCCATGATCTCTCGCATGGTGGCGACTTGTAGCCCCAGCACTTGGTCGATGAAAATCGGGCGGTCCATGTCAGCTTCGGTAAAGCCATAGGACTTGGGATCCAGCTCTGGGTGGGGGGTCTGGTCCCGCATCCCCAGAGGGTCAAGGTCAGCCACAAGGTGACCCCGAATACGATAGGCACGGATGATCATCAGCGCGCGGATCGAGTCCAGCACAGCACGTTTGATCTGCTCGTCCGAGACCTCAACACCGGTCGCGGCGGCCTTGGCCTTGATCTTGTCACCAGCACCTTTGACCTCAGGTGCCGGGGCCCATTCACCGGTCAGTGCGGCAGTCCAATCGTCGGTGGGCTGCGGTGGCCAGTCGGCCCGCGCCCAGCTTGGGCCCTCTGCTTCGCGCTTAACAGAGACCTCGTCGTCCCCCATCGCCCGGAAAAACGCTTGCCACGATTCGTCCACTGCCGCCGGATCGTTGGCGTACCGCGCGTACATCTGTTCCAGATATTCCGCGTTGTGGCCCTGCATAAAGCTAGAGGCGTGGAACTGGTCGTTGGAGGAGTGTTCGGTCATTGGGACACCTCATTTGGGTTGGGACCGTAAGCTGTAAACTCAGGATGGAGGGAGGGCTGACTGCTCATTGCACCCCCTCCACGAAAAACTCATGCCGGATATTCACCACCACATCGGGCGGCGTCGCATCGGGCAATTCCGCGCGAATGGCGGCTTGGTTGTAGTGAAAGCGGTATTCGGACAGGCCCGGATTATCGGCGTCCACACGGACGTCGGTGTGGGCGCCAAATCCTGTCTGTGGTGCGCGGGCGGACGGGTCATCCATCGCCACACGGCATTGCACAGAGGTGATCGTATCTGCGGGGCGTTGCCAGCTGGCCAACATCACGGCTGCGCCATTGACCAACACCCGCGTCTGGGATGTGGGCAGCGCCTTAAGCCGTCCGTAGTTGGCCGCGGCCATGCGCTGTGCGTCTAGCACCGCGCGCAGGGTCGCGCCGCCCATGTCGCCGCCCAAGTAGGCGACGGCGTTGATCCACATCAGGCGCTCAACCATATCGGTCTGCGGCGCGCTCCAGCCCTGAGCTTCCAGCGCGCCGTAGAATTTTTCAGCCTCTTCGAACGGTTCGGCACAGGGTTCCAGCCCCTGCGCCACGGCAGGAGAGGAAAGCACAACACACAACACAGTCGCGCGTATCAGCCTTTCCAGTCCCATGTTGTTCCTCCCCGTTCTCCAGGCGGCGATTAACCAGCGGCAATCGCTTCCTGAACGGCTTCACCCAGCGTTGCAGGGCTTTCAGCCACAACGATGCCAGCAGACTTCATCGCTTCGATCTTGCTTTCGGCGTCGCCTTTGCCACCGGCAACAATCGCGCCAGCGTGACCCATGCGACGGCCCGGAGGCGCCGTGCGGCCAGCAATGAAACCAGCGGTTGGTTTCCAACGGCCTTTCTTGCGCTGCTCGGCAAGGAATTCAGCGGCTTCTTCTTCAGCGGAGCCCCCGATTTCACCGATCATGATGATCGAATGCGTCTCATCATCGTCAAGGAACATGTCCAGCACGTCGATGTGCTCGGTGCCTTTGATGGGGTCGCCGCCGATGCCAACAGCCGAAGACTGGCCAAGGCCCAGATCGGATGTCTGCTTGACCGCTTCATAGGTCAGCGTGCCCGAACGGGACACAACACCAACCGACCCGCGGCGGTGAATGTGACCGGGCATGATGCCGATTTTGCAAGCGTCAGGCGTGATCACGCCGGGGCAGTTTGGCCCGATCAGACGCGAGGAAGTGCCCTCAAGGGCGCGCTGCACGCGCATCATGTCCAGAACCGGGATGCCCTCGGTGATGCAGACAATCAGTTCCATCTCAGCGTCAATCGCCTCAAGGATACTGTCCGCCGCAAAGGGGGGCGGCACGTAGATCACGGTCGCGTTGGCTTCGGTGACGTGCTTAGCCTCATGGACCGAGTTGAACACAGGCAGGTCAAGGTGCGTCTGACCGCCCTTGCCCGGCGTCACGCCACCCACCATTTTCGTGCCATAGGCAATCGCCTGCTCAGAGTGGAATGTCCCCTGCGAGCCAGTGAAACCCTGACAAATGACTTTGGTATTTTCGTTTACGAGAACTGCCATCGGTCTTATCCCTTCACCGCTTTGACGATTTTCTGCGCACCGTCTTTCAGGTTGTCTGCAGCGATCACGTTCAGGCCGGAGGTGTTGATGATCTCCTTGCCTTGCTCCACGTTCGTGCCCTCAAGGCGCACAACGAGGGGCACTTGAAGACCGACCTCTTTGACAGCCGTCACAACGCCCTCAGCGATCACGTCACAGCGCATGATGCCGCCAAAGATGTTCACAAGGATACCCTTAACGTTGGGGTCCGATGTGATGATCTTGAACGCTTCGGTCACTTTCTCAGTGGTGGCACCGCCGCCCACGTCAAGGAAGTTTGCAGGCTCAGCGCCGTACAGCTTGATGATGTCCATCGTGGCCATCGCAAGACCCGCACCGTTCACCATGCACCCGATTTCACCGTCCAGAGCGATGTAGTTCAGGTCGAACTTGGAGGCCGCCAATTCCTTGGGGTCCTCTTCGGTTTCGTCGCGCAGAGCGGCGATGTCAGCGTGGCGGTAGACCGCGTTGCCGTCAAAACCCATCTTCGCGTCCAGACACTTCAGGTCGCCCTTGTCGGTCACGATCAGCGGGTTGATCTCCAGCATCTCCATGTCTTTTTCGACAAAGCACTGGTACAACTGGCCCATCAACTTCACACATTGTTTTACCTGCGCGCCGGTCAGCCCAAGCGCAAACGCGATACGGCGACCGTGGAAGCCTTGATAACCCGTGGCCGGATCAACAGAGAAGCTGAGGATTTTTTCGGGCGTGCTTTCCGCCACTTCTTCGATGTCCATACCGCCTTCGGTCGAACACACAAAGCTGACGCGCGATGTCTGACGATCCACCAACAGAGCAAGGTAGAGTTCGGTCTCAATCCCGGAACCGTCCTCGATGTAGATACGGTTCACAACCTTACCAGCGGGGCCGGTTTGGTGCGTGACCAGCGTCCGGCCGAGCATTTTCTTCGCTTCGTCCGCAGCTTCTTCCACCGATTTGGCAAGGCGCACACCGCCCTTTTCGCCAGCGTCAGCTTCCTTGAAGGAACCTTTGCCGCGGCCACCAGCGTGGATTTGTGCTTTTACAACCCACAGGGGTCCGTCCATTTCGCCCGCAGCGGTTTTGGCGTCTTCTGCCTTCAAAACCACGCGTCCGTCCGAGACCGGAGCGCCGTAGGAGCGAAGAAGGGCCTTCGCCTGGTATTCATGGATGTTCATGAAACTGTCCCATATTGCTTGTTGTTGACGCTTGGTCTGACACAGCCAATTAACCCTGCAAAACGCCATAACGCCGCAGCAGTGGTATTTCCCCTAAAAAACCCACATTTGTGATCACACCGTAAAAAAGTGTGATCACAAATTCGGCATACAGCAGTATGCAATTTCGCAAAGCGCAACAAAAAAGGGTGCTCCCGAAGGAACACCCAATGCTCAACTCGTAGGTGAGTCGCTTAGAGCAGGCTGTCGTCAATCGCCTTACATGCGTCGACCAGACCTTTAACCGCGTTCACGGACACGTCGAACATCTCTTGCTCTTCTTTGTTGAGCTTGATGTTCACGATCCGCTCAACACCACCGGCGCCGATCACTGTGGGCACACCAACGTACATACCCTTTACGCCCAGATCGCCGTCACAATAGGCGGCACAGGGCAGAACGCGTTTTTGATCGTTCAAATAGGCTTCAGCCATTTCAATCGCCGAGGTCGCGGGCGCGTAGAACGCAGAACCGGTTTTCAGCAGACCAACGATTTCGGCACCGCCGTCACGGGTGCGCTGCACCATGGCGTCCAGTTTCTCTTGCGTGGTCCAACCCATTTCCACCAGATCGGGCAGCGGGATGCCGCCAACGGTCGAATAGCGCACCGATGGCACCATTGTGTCGCCGTGGCCGCCCAAAACAAAGGCTGTCACGTCGCGCATGGACACATTAAATTCCTCAGCAAGGAAGTGACGGAAACGCGCGCTGTCCAGAACGCCAGCCATGCCGCAGACCTTGTGGTGGGGCAGACCGCTGAATTCGCGCAACGCCCAAACCATCGCATCCAGCGGGTTGGTAATGCAGATCACGAAGGCGTCGGGCGCGTGGGCAGCAATGCCTTCGCCAACGGATTTCATGACCTTGAGGTTGATGCCCAAAAGGTCATCACGGCTCATGCCGGGTTTGCGCGCAACACCAGCGGTCACGATGCACACGTCGGCGCCTGCGATATCCGCGTAATCCGAGGTGCCCTTCATGTCGGCATCAAAGCCTTCGGAGGGACCGGATTCGGCAATATCCAGCGCCTTGCCCTGGGGCAGACCATCCGCAATGTCGAACAGGACAACGTCGCCCAATTCCTTGATAGCAGCGAGGTGGGCAAGCGTGCCCCCGATGTTGCCTGCGCCGATAAGGGCAATTTTAGCTCTGGCCATGGAAGGTCTCTCCGGTGGGATATTAATGACCCGAGCACGCCTAACCACTCAACCAACGCGGCGCAAGACTGTGCCAGCGCGGCAGAAAGCCTCGCTTAACCGATGGGATGCACGGTAGATTGCGCATAGACACGCGCTACAGCCCGCTGTCTCAAGCACAATTTGTTAACCATCCAATTCGGCCAGCATGATCACCTTCGACCTCACATTTTTCGCCCTCGCGATCCCTGCGATCATCTTTGCCGCAATATCCAAGAGCGGTTTTGGCTCCGGTGCAGCCTTTGCTGCGGCACCGATTCTCGCCCTCGCGCTGGACCCAGCAGTGGCCTTGGGCGTTGTACTACCGTTGCTCATGTTGGTGGATATATCATCGCTCAAACCCTATTGGGCAAAATGGCACGCACCCTCAGCCGCAGCCTTATGTATCGGGGCAATTCCGGGCGTGGCCCTCGCGATTTGGCTCTATCAAATCGCTGATCCGGACATGCTGCGCCTCTTGATCGGGGCAATTTCTATCGGCTTTGTCGCGTTTCAATTGGCCCGCGCCCGCGGTTTCATCCGCATCGCGCCCCAACCTTTTCGCCCCGCACTTGGCGCCGCATTTGGCGTGATTGCAGGCTTCACCAGTTTTGTCAGCCACGCGGGTGGCCCACCCGCTGCAATCTTTCTACTCTCACAAAACCTCAGCAAGACCACGTTTCAAGCAACAACAGTCATCACCTTTTGGATCATTAACATCCTCAAGGCCGTGCCCTACGCATTTCTCGGTGTCTTTACGGCAGAAACCCTGCTTGCAGGGGTGTATCTTGCACCTTTTGCATTGCTGGGCACTTGGCTCGGGGTCAAGGCGCACCGCCTCATCCCAGAGCGTCTGTTCTTTGCAGTAACTTACGTTTTGCTAACCTGCACGGGCAGCAAACTGATCTATGACGCACTTGCCTAGGCGTCGTCAGATGCCTGAAGCGGGTCAATCGTGTCCTCATAGGACTGGCCAGACGCCACAAGACACATCCGCCCGTCGGGCATCGTCACCGTAATCGTCCAAGACCCGGTATCATCCGAGGCAAACACCTCAACCACACCGTTATTCGCCCCCAATCCAAGACTGCGACGCGTTTCACCAAACTTTTCCGACAAACGGCTCAAAACCGTGTCACGCTTTCCACAAACTTCGGCAGCCGCCGGCAAAGAGGACCACACGGTCACCCCGATCAAAGCTGCTGTAAAAATAGATGTCTTCATGGACTAACCTTACCTAACCTTCGTGTGTGAAGGAGAGCTGACAAACGCCGGGATCGCTGGGACAAATCCGGCCTACGCCAAACTCTCCCCTGTGTTGGTGGCCGTTTCCCCAACAAGCGAGGCCGACCCTTCTGATGCAGCCAACCTGAGCTAAACTGCTTAGAAAAAAGTTAAGCTCGCGCATTTTCTCGCCCAGCGTGTGTTTTTCCGGCGCCAAGCCAGCCCTCGCGCAACAAAACGTCCCAAATACACGTTCCGACTTGCGTCATATTACCAGCCGTGCAAAACCATGCCGCAGCGCAGAAGGATTTGACCATGACCCACCCCTACCGCTCCGTTCTCTATATTCCCGGCTCAAAAGAGCGCGCATTGGAAAAGGCAAAGACCCTTCCAGTGGACGCCATCATCTTCGATCTTGAGGATGCCGTGGCCGTTGATGAAAAGGAAAACGCACGCCACACCCTCGCCGCCGCGCTTACCGCTGGCGGCTACGGCGATCGCGCCCAGATCGTGCGGATCAACGCGCTCGACACCGATTGGGGCCACGCCGATGTCGCCGTGATCGCGCCCACCGGGCCACAGGCGGTCCTCCTGCCCAAAGTGAACTCCGCGGCGGATATCAAAGCCCTCAGCGCCCTGTTGGACGCCCACCCCGCCTGCGCCGACACCAAAATCTGGGCCATGATGGAAAGCCCCCTCGGCATCCTCAACGCCCTCGAAATCGCGCAAGCCCCTCGGATGGGCGGCTTTATCCTCGGCACAAACGATCTCGCCAAGGATCTCAACACCCGCTTCCGTGCAGACCGTGAACCCCTGCTCACCTCGCTGCAAATGTGCCTGCTCGCGGCGCGCGCGGCGGGCATTGTGTGCGTCGACGGCGTCTATAACGCGTTCAAAGACGCCGAAGGCCTTGCTGCCGAATGTGCTCAAGGCCGCGACATGGGCATGGACGGCAAAACGCTGATCCACCCCGCGCAGGTCGACGTCTGTAACACCGCCTTTTCCCCGTCTGAGGCAGAAATCGACCTCGCCCGCCGCCAAATCGACGCGTTTGAGGCCGCCGAAGCCGAAGGCCTAGGCATCGCTGTCGTAGACGGTAAGATCGTTGAGAATCTGCACGTGGAAACCGCGCGCAAAACCCTCGCCATGGCCAACGCCATCGCAACCGCAGCGGAGTAAATCTCAATGGCACTTTTGATCGCGGGCATCGCCCTTTGGTGGGCCGCGCACCTGTTCAAACGCGTGGCTCCGGGCCTGCGCGGTCAAATGGGCACAGCAGGCAAAGGCATCGCCGCCGTCCTGATCATCGGCAGCATCGTGTTGATGGTGCTGGGCTACAAAGCGGCCGACTTTGTCCCCGTCTGGCAACCGCCCAGCTTTATGACACACATCAACAACCTGCTGATGTTGCTGGCGTTTTACCTTTACGGCGTGGGCGCGGCCAAGGGCACGCTGGCGGCCAAAATCCGCCACCCCCAACTGACCGCCTTCAAAACATGGGCCGTCGCGCACCTGCTGGTGAACGGTGATGTTGCGTCGATCCTGCTGTTTGGGGGCTTGCTCGCATGGGCCGTCGTCAGCGTCATCCTTATCAACCGCGCCACTGAGTGGGAGCGGCCCGAGGCCGTCTCCGTCAAAGGCGACATCAAGGCGCTGATCATCGGCCTCGTGCTGATGGCCATCGTCATGGCAATTCACGTTTGGGCGGGTGTCTCGCCCGTAGGAGGCTAACTCATGCAACTCTATCGCTTTTTGTCCGAGGACGACACGTCCGCCTTCTGCCACAAAGTCACCGATGCCCTAAACAAAGGCTGGACGCTCTACGGCTCTCCCACGCAAACCTTTGACCCCGTCAAAGGCATCATGCGCTGCGGCCAAGCCGTCACAAAAGACGTCGAAGGCACCTACACGCCCGACATCAAACTCGGAGAACAATAATGGCCAAAACCAATCCCGGTCGCTTCTTTGAGGATTATCAGCTCGGCCAAACCATCGAACACGCGGTCCCACGCACGGTGTCCGGGGGTGAGCGCGCGCTCTATCACGCGCTCTATCCAGCCCGCCACGCGCTCTATTCCTCAGACGCGTTCGCACAGGCCAGCGGCCTGCCCGGCAGCCCGATTGACGATCTTGCCGCGTTCCACGTGATTTTCGGCAAAACTGTGCCGGACGTGTCCCTGAACGCCGTCGCCAACCTAGGCTACGCCGAAGGGCGCTGGCACCTGCCGGTCTACGCAGGCGACACGCTGCGCTCGACCTCCGAAGTCATTGGCCTTAAACAAAACTCCAATGGCAAAACTGGGGTGGTTTATGTCCGCACACGCGGGCTGAACCAACGGGACGAAACCGTGATGGATTATGTCCGCTGGGTCATGGTGCGCAAACGCGACATCGACGCGCCGGCCCCCGAAACCGTGGTGCCAACACTGTCCAAATCCATCGCGGCCAGCGACCTCGTAATCCCAGAGGGGCTGACCTTCGCGGAGTACAACTTCACCCTCGCGGGGGAGCCGCATCGCCTGTCCGATTACACAATCGGAGAGCAGATCGACCACGTTGATGGCGTCACCATCGAAGAGGCCGAGCACATGATCGCCACGCGCCTGTGGCAAAACACGGCCAAGGTGCATTTCGACGCCACCTTCCGCCCCGATGGACAGCGCCTGATCTATGGCGGCCATGTAATCTCGATGGCACGCGCCTTGTCTTTCAATGGCTTGGCGAACGCGCAAATGATCGCCGGCCTAAACGCAGGCGCACACGCAAACCCCTGCTTCTCGGGTGATACGGTCAAAGCATGGTCCGAAGTCTTGGACATCGCCGAAACCTCAGCCCCCGGTGTGGGTGCGATTCGCCTGCGGCTGGTTGCAACCAAAGGTGGCGCGCCCTTCGTTCTGCGCGGCGAAGACGGCAAATACGATCCAAACGTTCTGCTTGATCTGGACTACTGGGCGCTGATGCCACTTTGACAGGGCGTAGGGCCGCGCGGTGTGATCACAAATCACACGACTCACACCAGCGGCCTGCACCGGGCGGCCCAACATCGCCAAAATGCACAACTAAACAGCCTGCCCATACGTGATCACACCAAAACCATTCGTGATCACATATGGGCCGATGCGTCGATTTGCGCGCCCCTTTGATGGGAATATCGGCTTGTTCCACGTGACTCTTGGCGAAAAACTCTTATGCATAAACGCCAACAATGACCGACAAAATTACAACCAGAAAGGGACGTGCCCATGGCTGACGTCAAAAAGGTAGAGCGACCCCTCTCCCCGCACCTCCAGGTTTATCGCCCCCAATTGACCTCGATCTCGTCGATTTTGGTGCGCATCACCGGCATCGCATTGCTGGGCCTCTCGACTTTGGTCGTGGCATGGTTCTTGGCCGCCGCATCCTCTGAAACCGCATTCGCGGCGATGGACGGATTCCTGCGCAGCTGGTTCGGCAGCCTGATCATGCTCGGCGGCGTTTGGGCCTTTGTGTACCACATGCTGGGCCGTCTGCGGCACCTCCTGTGGGACTTCGGCTACTGCGTTGACGTGCCCACATCCGAAAAACTGGCGATCGGCATGTTGGGCCTTTCGACACTGGTCACCCTGATCGTCGCGCTCGTCTGAGCCGCACAAGCAAGGAAACATCCCATGCAACGTTATTTGACTGATCGAAAACGCGCTGATGGCTTGGGCTCCGGCCGTCACGGCACGCACCACCACTGGCACATGATGATGACGTCTCTGGCGCTCGTCGTGGTTGTGCCTGTGTTTTTGGTGACATTCTTGGCCGGCTTTGGCGGCACATACGCAGAGGTCGTGGCCTACTTCAGCCAGCCTATTCCTGCGATTATTGTGGCCCTCAGCCTCATCGTCACTATCTCCCACGTGACCAGCGAAGCCGTTGTCGCCGTTGAGGACTATGTCCACGGCGCGCGCGGCAAGCTGCTGATCATTGGGTTGAACTGGTTCTCCTACATTCTCATCGCCGTTGGCCTGTTCGCCATTGCGCGCATGGCTCTCTAAAACAGGGAAGTTTGAAAATGGCTGCATACGACTACGAGACGCATGAATATGACGTCGTGGTGATCGGCGCTGGTGGCGCTGGTCTTCGCGCGACTTTGGGCATGGCTGAGCAAGGTCTGCGGACCGCTTGCGTGACCAAAGTGTTCCCCACACGCTCCCACACTGTGGCGGCACAGGGCGGCATCGCAGCCAGCTTGGGCAATATGGGCCCCGACAGCTGGCAGTGGCACATGTACGACACCGTCAAAGGCTCCGACTGGCTGGGCGATACCGACGCGATGGAATACCTCGCGCGCGAAGCCCCCAAAGCGGTCTATGAACTAGAGCACTACGGCGTGCCGTTCTCGCGCACCGAAGAAGGCAAAATCTACCAGCGACCCTTCGGCGGCCACACTACCGAATACGGTGAAGGCCCCCCCGTGCAGCGGACCTGTGCCGCAGCCGACCGCACCGGTCACGCCATCCTGCACACGCTCTATGGTCAGTCGCTGAAAAACAACGCTGAGTTCTACATCGAATACTTCGCGATCGATCTGATCATGTCCGAAGACGGGCAGTGCCAAGGCGTTCTGTGCTGGAAACTCGATGACGGCACCCTGCACCTGTTCAACGCCAAGATGACCGTTCTGGCCACTGGCGGCTACGGGCGCGCGTACTTCTCGGCCACGTCTGCCCACACCTGCACAGGTGACGGCGGCGGCATGGTCGCCCGCGCTGGCCTCGCGCTACAGGACATGGAGTTCGTGCAATTCCACCCCACCGGGATCTACGGCTCCGGCTGCCTGATCACCGAAGGCGCACGCGGCGAAGGCGGCTACCTGACCAACTCCGAAGGCGAGCGGTTCATGGAACGCTACGCGCCGACCTACAAAGACCTCGCCTCGCGCGATGTGGTCTCGCGCTGCATGACGATGGAAATCCGCGAAGGTCGCGGCGTGGGCGCCGAAGGCGATCACATCCACCTGCACCTCAACCACCTGCCCCCAGAAACACTGGCCGAACGCCTGCCCGGCATCTCGGAATCGGCACGTATCTTTGCGGGCGTGGATCTGACCAAAGAACCCATCCCGGTTCTGCCCACGGTGCACTACAACATGGGCGGCGTGCCCACAAACTACTGGGGCGAAGTGCTCGCACCCACCAAGGACAAGCCCGACAACGTCGCCCCCGGCCTGATGGCTGTGGGTGAGGCGGGCTGCGCCTCGGTCCACGGTGCCAACCGTCTGGGCTCTAACTCACTGATCGACCTCGTGGTCTTTGGCCGCGCCGCTGCCATCCGCGCCGGTCAAATCGTCGATCCCAAAACCCCTAACCCCGAGCTGAACCAGCGCTCCGTGGACATGGCTCTGGCCCGGTTCGACGGCCTGCGTCACGCCCGCGGTCAGGTCGGCACCGCCGAACTGCGCCTTGAGATGCAGAAAACCATGCAGGCCGACGCCGCCGTTTTCCGCACCGACAAGACACTCGCTGAGGGCAAGGACAAGATGGACGACGTCGCCTCCAAAATGGACGACATCGCCGTCACCGACAACAGCCTGGTGTGGAACTCGGACCTGATGGAAACCCTCGAATTGGCCAACCTGATGCCCAATGCCGTGGCCACCATCACAGCCGCCGAGGCCCGCAAAGAAAGCCGTGGCGCCCACGCTCACGAGGATTACCCAAACCGGGACGACGAAAACTGGCGCAAGCACAGCCTCGTCTGGTTCACAGGCAAAAACGGCGCGGCCAAACTGGACTACCGCGGCGTTCACCTCGAACCCCTCAGCAGCCACAACGAAGGCGGCATTGACCTCAAGAAAATCGCGCCAAAAGCGCGGGTGTATTGAGCCTCAACACCCCATACGGACCGGGATCGACCGTGGCCCCCGCGCCATGGTCGACTGCCCCCCTCGCACCGACGACACCCGACACCTAAGGAGAGCGACCCATGGCACAATTTACCCTGCCTAAGAACTCCAAGATCACCGTGGGCAAAACATGGCCCAAGCCCGAAGGCGCCACCAACGTCCGCAAGTTTCAGATCTATCGCTGGAACCCCGAAGACGGCAAAAACCCCCAACTCGACACCTATTTCGTCGATATGGACACCTGCGGTCCGATGATTTTGGACGGCCTCATCAAGATCAAAAATGAGATCGACCCCACACTGACCTTCCGCCGGTCCTGCCGCGAAGGCATCTGTGGCTCCTGCGCGATGAACATCGACGGCATCAACACACTCGCCTGCATTTACGGCATGGATGAGGTGAAGGGCGACGTCAAAATCTATCCGCTGCCCCACATGGAAGTCGTCAAGGATCTGATCCCCGATTTGACCCACTTCTACGCGCAGCACGCCTCCATCATGCCGTGGCTGGAAACCAAGACCAACCGCCCCGCCAAGGAATGGCGCCAGTCCATCGAAGACCGCAAAAAGCTCGATGGCCTGTACGAATGCGTCATGTGCGCGTCGTGCTCGACATCCTGCCCCAGCTACTGGTGGAACGGCGACAAATACCTCGGGCCAGCCGCCCTCCTGCACGCCTACCGCTGGATCATCGATTCGCGCGATGAGGCCACGGGTGAGCGTTTGGATGCTCTCGAAGACCCCTTCAAGCTGTATCGCTGCCACACAATCATGAACTGCTCCAAGACCTGCCCCAAGGGTTTGAACCCCGCCAAGGCAATCGCGTCGATCAAGCAGATGATGGTTGAGCGTCACGTCTAAGCCGCGCTAAATCCTATCGCAAAAGGCACCTTCGGGTGCCTTTTTCATTTGGATCAAACCACTGAGCAGTCCTTGGCAACCCCCAAAGAAAAAGCGCCCCATGCTGGTGGGGCGCTTTTCTTATTTAACCGGGTATGGCCATGGATCAGCAGGGACCAAATCCTACGGTGGCGGGAGCCTTAATGAGACCAGAGAAACCACCCCAAGCCCGGTTTGTAACGAGATAAAATAATACTCACTAATCTAGAACACACAAAGAACATTAACCATATTACTCCATCGGGCCAGTACGGATTCCCTTACTTTCGTCAGATTTTCGCCACATTGGCCCGTTGTGGCCAAACCTCTAGCACAGCGGCCACCACAACCAGACCGCCGCCAAACACCTCTAACGGTGTCAAAACCTCACCCGCCAAAAGCGCGGCACCGGCCGTCCCGATCAGCACTTCGGCCATCAGCAAAATGCCAACACGCGCGGGGTCCAATCGTGCCGTGGCCCACAACAGCCCCGCAATCGAAACGCCCCACCAGATCCATCCAGTTCCAATCGCCAGCCCGATCTGCGCAGGCGTCACGGCATCCGGCATCGGCTCCAACACCACCGCAAGACACAGCGCCGTGGCCAGCGCTCCAAGCGAAAAGAACCACGCCGCCAAGACCGGCGGCAGCGCAGGCTTGGCCCGCAGGACCGTCGTCGTCACCGACCAACACACCCCCGAAATCAGCCCAAACCATTCGCCCAGCGACTTGGGCACCGGCGCACCGCCCCCCGCGCTGAGCATCAGGCTCAGGCCGCACAACCCCAACCCAATCGCGACGTATCGCAGAACCGGCGTGTGCCAGCCCATGACGTATCGCGCGATCAGCGTGCTCCACACAGGGGTGAGGAAAAACAACAGGATCACAAGTGCAACGCGCCCATAGATAAACCCAATCGAATACAGCGCAAACGCCCCACCGCCCATAACCAAGGCCCAGCGCGTCATCCGATGCGGCCCGGTCGCGGCGCGCCAGTACCGCAGGGCAAAGGGCGTCAAACCCGCAACAGACGCCGCTGCAATCACCGCTGTCCCCCAAGGCCCCGCCAAGCCCAGCGCCTCCATCTGGCGCACAGGCAACCAGTAAAACCCCCACAGAATCCCTGTGGCGATCACTATCAACGATGCAAATTTGGTGGTGCGTTCAACGGACATAAAACGCCTCTATCCGAGGCACCTGTTAAAAACAAACGCCCCAAGGTCGCGGATCATCGCAGCTGCGCACACGCGCTCTTAGGCCAACAGCACCCGCGTATAACCGCCATTCCACAAACGCCGGAATTCACGCCAGCCAACTCAAGGCCTCTGGCACATCATACAAGACGCAGCACCAGGAAACCGTTAACCTCCTCGCGTGAAATCAAGCCCAACCATGACTTTGAAAACGGGGGCCAGCCCCCAACCGGCCAGCCATTTCAGTGCAGGGGCCCATCTTTAGGCGCCTCTCCACGAAAAAGGCAGTCCATAGATCAGCATCAAGAAGACAGAATGCAGTCACCCAAAAGAACCGGGCCTCAAAACAAACGCGCAGCACCTAGCATGAAGAAACAACAGCCAAAACGCGAACAACGAAGCCAACGAGCATCAGGACAAAAGCTGATCAAGAATCAGCCGTCCTTAACCTCACACTGCACCTGCCGAGACAAAAGCCTGCTACACGCACGCTGCGCCTCGCGCTGACTGAGGCCGACAAAGCTGGGCATATACCCCTGCCGCTGTTTCGTGACCTGCCGCAAAGCCGTGTCCAAGGTATCAATCTCTTGCAAAGCCGTGCGCAGCAGCAACTTGTCCGCCGCATAGCGCGTCGACTGAGGCTCCAACTGGATACCGAACACCCGCCCACCAGAGGACCGAGCTGCGCGGGTCACCACCTCACGCTGAATATCCGCGCTATCGATCAACGCCCCATCAACAGGCCGTGGCGCTGGAACAGCCGCTCCACCGCTCGGGCTACTGCTATTCATCGCAATCAAAACACCATCGCCGAGCGTCCCACGATCGGGCCGCGCAACAGGCCGGCTCGACTTCGCCACAGCGGTCATGCCAGCCGTCGGACTAACATCGTAAACAGGTAAGCGCGGCCTACGCACAGCCGCATGGCTCGGCGCGCGCTTAAACCCCATATCCAACAACTCGGCCACACGCGCATTCCGCGTTACGGTCGAACGCCCACCAAACACAGTCGCGATAATCCGCTCTTCGCCCCGCTCCGCACTCGCGACCAAATTAAAGCCCGCCGCGTTCGTGAAACCCGTCTTGATCCCATCCGCGCCACGATAATTACTCAACAAACGGCGGTTCGTGTTGCGCACAGTTCCCATGCCTGTGTCCGTCGATTTACGAGAAAAGATGTTGTAATACTGCGGATAATCAAAAAACAGCCGCCGCCCCATCACCGTCATGTCCCGCGCGGTCGACAAATGCCCCGATTGCGTCAAACCATGAGCGTTCCGAAAGGTCGTATTCGTCATGCCCAGCGCCCGCGCCGTACGCGTCATGCGCTTGGCAAACGCAGCCTCAGACCCCGAAATCGCCTCACCAATCGCCGTTGCCGCATCGTTGGCCGATTTCACCGCTGCCGCGCGGATAAGATAGCGCAACTTGATTTTCTGCCCCGACCGCAGCCCCAGCTTTGAGGGCGGCTCAGACGCCGCAAACCGCGAAATCCGCACACTCGTATCCAAGGAGATCTCGCCCAAACGGATCGCCTCGAACGCAACATACAGCGTCATCATCTTGGTAAGCGACGCAGGATGCAGCCGCGTATCCGCATTGCGCGAATGCAGCACCTCGCCGGTGCGCGCATCCATCACCATAGCCGCATAGGGCGCCGCGAACGTCATCTTCCCGCCGCCGAGCACAATGCAAAGCGACAGGACGGCCACGAAAGCCAACCTTTGTATCATCTGCGTCAAATCACTGCCCGATCTGCCGTTATGTCTTGGGGGGCTTTGCCCTCCCGGAATTATTGCCCCTAGGAAAACACACCCCGCGCAAAATTTCCAGAGAAACCAGCCCTTTCCCGAAAAAACTAAACCTCTCAAAAGGAACACGAACTCTCGAAAGTGATAGCGCACCTTTCCTAACAACCCGTATCCACAGCGCTGGCATGACCGCGATTTCAATGATAAATTAGTGTCAACCTAAGGAGACACTCGAATGACCGAAATGTTTGACACCCGCAAAGACCAAGCCGCCACCTGGTTTCGCTCCCTGCGCGATCAAATCGTGGCCGCCTTTGAGGCGTTGGAAGACAGCCAAACCACAGGTCCCTTTGCGGACCTGCCCCCGGGTCGGTTTGAGGTCACCGAAACCACACGCGCCGAGGATGGCGGCGGCGGCATCATGAGCGTGATGCGCGGCGGCCGCCTCTTTGAGAAAGTCGGCGTGAATTGGTCGGCGGTTCACGGCACCCTTGCCCCCCGTGCCGTCGCCGCAATGGCCGCACGCAAAGACATCCCCGGCATGGCCGAAGACCCCCGTTTTTGGGCGTCCGGCATCAGCCTCGTTGCCCATATGCGCAACCCCCACACGCCAGCGGTCCACATGAACACCCGCATGTTCTGGACCCCACATGCTTGGTGGTTCGGCGGCGGATCAGACCTCAACCCCTGTATCGAAGTCGCCGAGGACACAGCCTTTTTCCACAACGTCCTCAAGGACCATTGCGATAAACACGACACAACCTACTACCCACGCTTCAAGGAATGGGCGGACGAGTATTTCTACGTGCCCCACCGTGGTCGCGCACGCGGCGTAGGCGGCATTTTCTACGACGACCTATGCACCGGCGATTGGGCCAAGGACTTCGCATTTACCCAAGACGTAGGCCGCGCGTTCCTGCCTGCCTTCACTGGCGTGACCGAGAAAAACCGCGATGCGACTTGGACCGAAGCAGACAAAGAAAAACAACTCATCCACCGTGGCCTCTACGCCGAATACAACCTCGTCTATGATCGCGGCACCAAATTCGGGCTCGAAACAGGCCACAACGCAGACGCCGTCCTCATGTCCCTCCCGCCAGAGGCGAAATGGACCTAACCACACATTAACATCCCGGCATCAATCCAATCCATAAAGGACGGGTTGGTGCCGACACATTTCCAAAGCCTAGCGTACCTGCGCAACGCCCGCTAACCTTCCCAATCAAAGTATCTGCCAAAGGTTGAGAAATGATTGAAGGCCTGAGCCACCTGACCTTTATCGTGCGCGATCTCGATAAAATGGAGACCGTGCTCACAACTGTCCTCGACGCGCAAAAGATCTATGACAGCGGCGCAGAAACATTCTCCCTCTCGCAAGAACGATTTTTTAAAGTCGGAGGCCTCTGGGTCGCCGTCATGCAAGGCGCACCCCTGCAAGAAAAAACCTACAACCACGTGGCCTTCAAAATGGGCCCGGATGAATATGACGACCGCCTCGAACGCATCAAATCCCTCGGCCTACAGATCAAAGAAGGCCGCCCCCGCGTAGACGGCGAAGGCCACTCCATTTACTTTTACGACCACGACAACCACCTGTTCGAATTGCACAGCGGCACCCTTGAGCAACGGTTGCACCGTTACTCAAGCCGCTAAAACCGGCCTATTCACCGCGCAAAGCCGCATCCTCCCGGACCTTTGCCCGAGCCTTCAACTCCAATGCCTCATTCACTTGCTCAATCCGCGCGCGCCGCTCCCACCTCATATACTCGGAATAGGTTGCGGAACTGTTACTGGCCAAATCCAAAACCTCTAAATCACGCGGACCAATCAACGCCCCCACGATCCGGCGATGCTTCATAATCGGCAACCACGCATCCTCCTGACGCGCACGCTCCAGCCAAAATCCCAACTTCGCGCGGGCATCCGACAAAGCCAAATAAGGGGGCAGATTTTCAAAACCAGGGCGCATGAGCGATCCTTTCAAAAACACGGTCACACCCCCGATCTCTGTCAGAGCAGTTAAGCCAACGTTAAGACTGGTTCCCATCTGTACAAAAGCCGGCCAAAAAATTCAGATCACCCATTTTACAGCAACCGAAGCCGCCCACGCCCACCGACGTTTTGTACAAAACTCAGCCGCAATTGTCAGAACCCAACGCCAGACCAGGCAAAAACGCCCCACACCGGCAACCGGGCGGGGCGTTTTTAACTCTAAATTAACGTTGGTTTACGCACACTTTGCGCAAACCAATTTCTGAAACGTTAATTTATGCGGGCACAGACTCACGCAATGTTTCGATCATCAGCGTGACATTTTCAGGGTCCGCATCCGGTGTAATCCCGTGACCAAGGTTAAAGATATGCGGCCCCTTAGAGAACGCCTCGCGAATGTGACGCACCTCATCAATCAGGTCCTGACCACCCGTCACCATGTGACGGGACGCCAAGTTGCCCTGCACGCAGCCATCAACCTGAACGTGTGCCGCACCCCACTCTGGCGTGACCGAATTATCCAACGCCACACAGTCCGCGCCGGTCTTTCCAGCAAAGCCGATATAGCCGTCGCCTGCTTCACGCGGAAAGGCAATGATCGGCGTATTGGGATGCTTGGCCTTAAGCGCGTCAATAATACGCTTGGTCGGCGCCACGGCATATTTCTCAAACGCTTCGCCCTTCAGGCTCCCGGCCCAGCTGTCAAATATCTTAACGACCTCGGCACCAGCTTGGATTTGCATATCCAAATAGGTGATCGTTGCTTCCGTCAGGCGATCCATGATTTTGTCAAAAAGTGTTACGTTTTCAATCATTAGCTTGTGCGCAGGCGCCTGATCTGGCGTGCCCTGACCCGCAATCATGTAGGTCGCAACGGTCCATGGCGCGCCAGCGAAACCAATCAAAGTGGTCTCCTCTGGCAACTCACGACGCAGAATTTTCACCGTCTCATAGATCGGCGAAAGATGGTCATGAATGGCATCCGCGGGCTTGATCCGATCAAAGTCTGCATCCGCTTGGATCGTCGACAAACGGGGCCCCTCACCGGTCACAAACCAAAGATCTGCGCCCAGCGCTTCGGGCACCAAAAGGATGTCCGCAAACAAGATCGCGGCATCAAAACCATAACGCCGGATCGGCTGAAGCGTCACCTCAGCGGCCAACTCAGAGTTGTAGCAAAGCGACAGAAAATCCCCAGCCTCAGCCCGCGTCGCGCGGTACTCTGGCAAATAGCGGCCCGCTTGGCGCATCATCCAAATCGGCGGAACCGACTGGGTTTCGCCATTGAGGCTGCGAAGGAGTTTCTTAGTCTGAGTCATTTGGTCGTTCCTATGCACTGGACAAAGCGTCCCTTTCTCATGTCAAACTGGCAGAAGCAGACCGATTGTCAATCTAAGTTGACACATGTAAGAGAACGCCTATGTCGAATATCACACTCCCGACCCCGAATTCACCCCTGAAAATTGGCACACGTGGCTCACCCCTCGCTTTGGCGCAGGCATATGAAACACGAGCTCGATTATCCAAGGCTTTCGACCTTCCGGAAGAGGCTTTTGAGATCGTTGTGATACAAACGACGGGTGACCGTGTGCTCGATCGCCCGCTCAAGGAGATTGGGGGCAAGGGGTTATTCACCCGAGAAATCGAAGAGGACATGCTGTCAGGTAAAATTGACATCGCTGTGCATTCGATGAAGGACATGCCTGTGCTTCAGCCCGAGGGTTTGTTGCTTGATACCTACCTCCCACGTGAGGACGTGCGGGACGCGTTTGTGTCGCCACACCACTCAGGCCTTGCGGACCTGCCAGAGGGTGCTGTTGTCGGCTGCTCCAGCCTACGTCGCCGGGCGCAATTGGCCAACCGTCGCCCGGACGTTCAACTGGTTGAATTTCGCGGTAACGTACAGACACGCATGAAAAAACTTAATGATGGCGTCGCGGTTGCGACCTTCCTTGCGATGGCCGGGCTTAATCGTCTGGGCATGGATGAAGTCCCGAAAGCTGCCATCTCTGAGGACGACATGCTGCCCGCCGTAGCGCAGGGCGCCATCGGCATTGAACGTCGCGCAAACGACAGCCGCGCGGCCGCCCTGCTAGAGGCCATCCATGACACCCCCACAGGCCAGCGCCTTGCGGTGGAACGCAGCTATCTTGCCGCGCTCGACGGATCCTGTGAGACCCCTATCGCAGGGCTTGCCGTCCTAAATGGCGGGACGGTCGATTTCCGTGGAGAGATCCTGCGGCCAGATGGATCTGAGATTATCGTGGACGCTGAAAGCGGCGCTATTGAGGACGGGGCCGAGATTGGCCGCGCTGTCGCGGCCCGGATGCGCGCCAGCGCCCCTGATGACTTCTTTAGCTGGTTAACGACCTAAAATCCGCATTAACCCCGCAGGCCTGCCCTAGAGCGGGCCTACGGCACCACCTTGCCAGGATTCATTATGTTCCCCGGGTCCAGCGCACCCTTGATCTGCCGCATCACAGCCAACGCGATGGGTGATTTATGCCGCGCCAGTGTCGCCAGTTGTGACCGGCCCACACCGTGCTCAGCCGAGATTGAGCCACCCAACGATACGGTCACATCATCGATCATCGCCCGCACCGCATCCAGATGCGCAGGATCATCGCGCGTCGGGTACACCGCATAATGAAAGTTACCATCACCTAAATGCGCCACGGTGATATCGGTTGCTTCCGCGTCTAGCTCAGCCAAACGGGCCTGAACCTCAGCCTCAAACAGGGCGACTTTTTCGAGCGGCACACAAACGTCGGTGTCCACGATCGGCAGCTGCGTGAACTTGATCTCGGCGGATGCTTCACGGATCGCCCAGATCGTGCTGCGCTGCGCCTCAGATGCCGCGAGCGTCGCATCTAGAACGAGGCCATCCTCCATCAGACGGGCCAACGTTTCGGCCAGTGGTGCGTCCATGTCGGGGCCACCCAATTCCACCATGATCGTGCAGTCACCCGTCTGCAACGGCACAATCAGGTCGGGCCGATGCTGTGCCAAGCGCTGCATGAAATTGCGGGGCATGTATTCAAACGCCTCGACCGCGCCGCCACTCGCTGCCTGCACAGCGCGCAGAATTTTCAGCGCGGCCCCCAGATCAGGCGCGGACAAAAGCGCGGTAGCGTAGCCGACCGGCTTGGGGAACAGCTTGACGACCGCCGCCGTAATGATGCCCAGCGTACCCTCGGCCCCAATGAACAGGTCGCGCAGATCGTAGCCAGAGTTATCCTTGTGCAGCTCCGTCATCATATCCAGCACCTCACCGCTGGCCAAAACGACCTCAAGCCCCAAGCACAGCCCACGGGTCGAGCCATAGCGCACCACATTCGACCCGCCCGCGTTGGTCGAAAGGCACCCCCCGATCCGCGCAGAGCCCTTGGCCCCAAAGGTCAGCGGGAAAATCAGGTCATGGGCGTCGGCCGCGTCATGCAAGGATTGCAGAACCACACCCGCCTCCACCACGGCGATGCGAGCGTCTGGCTTGATCGTGCGAATGCGCGACATCCGTTCTAGCGACAACATGACCTCGCCCCGGGCTTGGGTGCCGCCCACAAGCCCCGTGTTGCCCCCGACGGGCACGATTGCGCCGCCTGCATCGGCCACGGCACGCACCACGGCGGCCACCTCTGCGGTATTGGCAGGGCGTACAACGCACAGCGGCTCAGATGGGTAAACCCCCGTCCAATCCCGGCTGTAACCCGCGCAATCCGCCCCCTCCAGAACGTGGCTTGGCCCTACGATGGCCCGTATCGCGTCGATCATTTTGGCCCCCTATGTGGTTTGGGTCGCAAATGGGTCTTGACGTCCCCGCGCCCGCCCCGTAATTGGCGCGTCACGGCGGTATAGCTCAGTTGGTTAGAGCAGCGGAATCATAATCCGCGTGTCCGGGGTTCAAGTCCCTGTACCGCCACCACACTCCCTCTTTTTGATACTTTCACACGCAGCGCACCGCGCGCGATGCACGTTGTTGATACATTGCCCTGCGACGCGCGTTAGCCCGCGCGCGCATCCAGTAAGTTGGTCAGCCAATCAGGGTCCATCTCAGGCACGGACGACAGCAATAGTTGCGTGTAATCCGGATAGGGTGGCTCTAATACATCGCTTTTCAGGCCCTGTTCGACCACCTTACCTTCAAGCATCACGACGATCTCATCGCTGATCGCTTTTACGGTGGCGATATCGTGGGTGATGAACAAGTAGCTGTAGTTGAACTCTTTTTGCAGG
Organism: Thalassobacter sp. 16PALIMAR09; assembly: GCF_000765485.1. NCBI lineage: Bacteria > Pseudomonadati > Pseudomonadota > Alphaproteobacteria > Rhodobacterales > Roseobacteraceae > Thalassobacter > Thalassobacter sp. 16PALIMAR09. The sequence continues at coordinate 192,796 of NZ_JHAK01000003.1, read as the reverse complement.
CGGAGTAGCAGTTTGAGGATACCTTCCTGCACAATCTGATCGAGCGCCGAGGTGACCTCATCGCAGATGATCAACTCAGGTTCTGCGGCCAATGCGCGGGCGATACAAATCCGCTGTTTTTGCCCGCCGGACAGCTCTGAGGGCAGCCGGTCGAAAAAGCTATCATCCAGTTCAATCATCTGAAGCAATTCAGACACGCGCGCATCACGGGCACGGCCCTTAAGACCCAGATAAAACTCAAGCGGACGGCCGATGATCTCACCCACGGTTTGTTTGGGGTTCATGGCGGTGTCGGCCATTTGATAGATCATCTGGATTTTTTGCAGCTGCGCGCGGCTGCGGTTTTTCAACTGTGGTGGCAGTGGCTCACCGTTGAACAGCACCTCACCCCCGCTTTGGGGCAACAGGCCGGTAATAACGCGGGCGGTCGTGGATTTGCCCGATCCGCTTTCGCCCACGACGGCGACGGTCTTGCCGCGGGGCATCGTGATCGACACATCGTGCAGGACCTTCACCACGCCGTACGCCGCATCAACGCCTTTGACCTCTAGGATCAGATCGTCGCTGGTTTCCTCGGGCTTTTCCAAGCCGCGCACGGACCACAGAGACTTGGTATATGGCATCTCGGGTGCCGTGAGCATTTTGCGTGTTTCGGCCTCTTCGACCTCTTCGCCATAGCGCAGGACTTTGATTACGTCGGCCATTTGGGCCACGACGGCGAGGTCGTGGGTGATGTAGATCGCGGCGGTGTTAAACTCTTCGACGATCTTGCGCATGGAGGCGAGGACCTCGACCTGTGTGGTCACGTCCAGTGCTGTTGTGGGCTCATCAAAGATGATCAAGTCGGGGCGCGGGGACATCGCCATCGCGGTCATCACACGCTGCAATTGCCCGCCCGAGACTTGGTGCGGATAGCGTGCGCCAATACTGCTGGGGTTGGGCAGTTGCAGCGCATCATACAACTCAACCGCGTCTTCGCGGGGGTTGCCGTTGGGCGATAGGCCTGCGCGGTTCGTGGCCTCAACCGTTTGCTCAATCAAGCGGTGCGCAGGGTTGAAACTGGCCGCCGCAGATTGCGCGACATAGGCGATGCGCGTGCCCCACAGGGGACGCTTTTGCGCCTCTGACATCGTGGCAAGGTCCATGCCGTCAAACAGGATTGAGCCACCTGTCAGCTTGCAGCCCGGCTGGGTGTACCCCATCGCGGCCTTGCCCAACGTGGATTTACCCGCACCACTTTCACCGATCAGGCCCATGACCTCACCCCGGCGGAGTTGCAGGTTCACGCCCTTGATGATCGGGTGCCAACGTTCGTCCGAAAACCCGTCGATCCGGATGTCGCGCATATCAAGAAGAAGATCAGAGGTCATCGCGCAGCCCGGAGGTTTGTTGCAGGAACCAGTCCACGATGAAGTTCACCGCAACCGTCAAAAGTGCAATCGCCGCAGCGGGCAAAAGCGGGGTGAACGCGGCGCGCAAATCAAACTGTGCAAACTGGATGAGCGAGGCGTTTTCGCGCACCATCGAGCCCCAATCTGCTGTCGGCGGCTGGATGCCCACACCAAGGAACGACAGAGCCGCAATGGTCAGGAATACGAACGAAAACCGTAGCCCGAATTCGGCGACCATGGGGGGCAGGATGTTGGGCAGGATCTCACGACGCATGACCCACGCGAGTCCTTCACCGCGCAGGCGCGCGGCCTCAACATAATCCATCACCACAACGTTCACCGCCACCGCACGAGTTAGGCGGAACACACGGGTGCTATCCAACACCGCGATGATCACGATCAGGGACCACACAGTTGATCCAAAGATCGACAGCAACATTAGCGCAAAGATCAGCGACGGGATCGCCATCAACACATCCACTGCGCGGGAAATCAATTGATCCAACCACGACCGGTTAATCGCCGCAATCAAGCCGAGCGAGCCACCGATCGCAAAGGCCAGCAGCGTCGTCGCAAGCGCGATCCCGATGGTATTACGCGCGCCATAGATCAAGCGGGTCAGAATATCGCGCCCAATCTGATCGGTGCCAAACCAGTGCTCATCCGACCACGGAGCATAGGCCGCGAATGAACTGTCGGCCTCACCATAGGGGGCGATAAGCGGCGCAAAGATGGCCACACACAGATAGAAAGTGACGACCAACAGGCCAAACCACGCGGAAATCGGCGCTTTGCGCAGCACAATCCAAGCCCGCTGCATGCGTGTCCGGCGAACCCGCACTGCACCAACTTCGGCACTGGCGGAATATGTTTCGGGGGCGTCGCTCATCGGGGGTGCAAAAGCCTCGGGTTGGTGATGATGCCGATGATGTCAGCAATCAAATTAAGCAGAATATACGTGCCCGCAAAGATCAGCGCGCAGGCTTGCACGACCGGAATGTCGCGCGTGGTCACGGCGTCGACCATCAACTGACCGATGCCGGGATACACGAACACGACCTCAACCACGACGACACCCACCACCAGATAGGCAAGGTTAAACGCGATCACTGTTGCAATCGGCGCCCATGCGTTCGGCAGCGCGTGGCGCAAAATGATCTCACGCGGGGTGGCCCCCTTAAGGCGCGCCATCTCGATGTAGGGTGAGGCGAGCAGGTTGATGATGGCCGCCCGCGTCATTCGCATCATATGCGCCACAATCACCAGCGTTAGGGTCATCGCGGGCAGGGCCACGCGGTACAAACGCTCTGCCAGCGGGGTGTCGGCCTGCACATTCGCAAGGCTCGGGAACCATGGGTTGATGGCCGCGAACACCAAGATCAGGATGTAGGCCACAAAGAATTCCGGTGTCGCAATCGTCGTAAGCGTCGTGACGTTCACCGCACGGTCATAGACCGACCCGCGATAGAGCGCGGCCGTCAAACCCAGCAGCAACGCAAGCGGCACTGCAATCATCGCGGTCACGCCAGCTAGGAACAACGTGTTCCACAACCGTGGCCCCACCAGATCAACAACCGGCCGGGACCGATCCACGCCAGAGGACGACCGCCCCGAAAAGCTGGTGCCCAAATCGCCGGTCGCAACCGCGCCAACCCATTGGAAGTATCGTACAACTGCCGGCTCATCGAGCCCCAGTTCATCGCGGAACGCTGCCACAGTTTCTTCGGTCGCGGCCTGCCCTAGAACAGCCTCGCCAAAATCCCCCGGCAACATGGAAATGCTGGAAAAGATGATTGCAGAGACCACAAACAACGTCGCAACGCCCAAGCCAAGCCGCTTGAGAACCGTTTTAAATACTGGATGCACTAGGTGCGTCCCCCTTTTACGCCGCTCTGTGGCAGCTTTATGCCACATCATTGGTGTACAACGGGAAATTGTAAACAGCCTATCTGCGACTACCATCTTAACATTTACGACATTTTCCGGGAAAGCCCCTTCACAGTTGGAAATCCTCTGGTACCATTGCGCGCAGACGTCTCCGGGCGGTGTGCGACCGGCACACGGCATAACGTATGAGACGCGTCGTCAGACAGCAGGGAGAAAAAACTGTGACGAAACAAAAGGATATCTACCTCAAGAACCGCGCAAAGCTGCTCACGGAAAAGCAGATTGACCGCCGTTCCTTTGTGATGTCGGCGCTGGCCGCCGGTGTGGCATTGCCCGCGGCGCTGTCGCTGGCTGGCCAAGCCGAAGCCGCTACTCCTAAAACCGGCGGCAAGCTACGCCAAGCGTTTGGCTACGGCTCCACCACCGATGTGATGGACCCCGCCAACTCAGAAAACGGGTTCATGCAGGCCGTGCAATTTGCACGCGGCAACTACCTGACCGAAGTCTCGAACACCGGTGAACTGGTCGGCGAACTGGCTGAGAGCTTTGAGCCCTCGAACAACGCGTCCACTTGGGTATTCAACCTGCGCCGCGGCGTTGAGTTCCACAACGGCAAGACCATGACCCCAGAGGACGTAATCGCCACGTTCAACCGTCACCGCGCCGAGGACAGCACCTCTGCCGCGAAGGGTCTGATCACTGCCGTTAAAGAAATCCGCAAGGACGGCGACAACCAGGTCGTGTTTGAGCTTGAAAGCGGCAACGCCGACTTCCCCTTTATCGTGTCGGACTATCACCTGATGATCCAACCCGAGGGTGGCGACAATCAGGGCCTTGAGGGCACTGGCGGCTACATGATCGAAAGCTTTGAGCCCGGTGTTCGCGCCGCATTCAAGCGCAACCCCAACTACTTCAAAGAAGGCCGCGCCAACTTTGATGAGGTTGAATTCCTGTCGGTTCTCGACACGACCGCGCGTCAAAGTGCGATCATGTCCGGCGATGTAGATTTCGCCGACAGCATGGACCCCAAAACCGTTGCCCTAATGGCTCGTGTGCCCACGCTGAACCTCATGGAAGTCACCGGGACACAGCACTACACATTCCCGATGCGCCTCGATGTGGGCCCGTTTGACAACTACGATCTGCGCATGGCGTTGAAACTGGCGATCAAGCGTCAGGAACTGGTGGACAAGGTTCTGCTGGGTCACGGTGCGGCCGGTAACGACGTGCCTGTGTCCTCGGCGATGCCCTTCCTCAACACCGAACTGCCGGTGCATGAGTTTGATGCCGATCGCGCGCGCTTCCATTATGAAAAGTCCGGCCACTCCGGCCCGATCCAACTGTCCGTTGCAGACGCTGCCTTTGCAGGTGCCGTTGATGCCGGCCAGTTGATCGCAGCCTCCGCCGCGGAAGCCGGGATTGAGATCGAACTGATCCGTGAGCCGTCGGATGGCTACTGGTCGAACGTGTGGAACAAAAAAGGCTGGTGCGCCTGTTACTGGGGCGGTCGTCCGACCCAAGACTGGATGTATTCTGCGGCCTACACCTCCGACACAGAGTGGAACGATACCGCGTGGAAAGACACCGAAAGCGCAGATCGCTTCAACGATGTGGTCGTTTCGGCCCGCTCTGAGACCGACCAGACCAAGCGCAAGGACCTCTACTGGGAGGCACAGCGCCTGTTGCAGGACGATGGCGGCGCAATCGTGGCCATGTGGGCGAACTTCATCGCCGCACACTCCAAATCCTTGGCGAATGATGGCAACATCGCCGCCAACTGGGAAAATGACGGCAACAAAGTGGCCGAGCGTTGGTGGTTCGCGTAACCACGCGCCCATATCCAGACCACATGGCGGCGAGGGCAACTTCGCCGCCATTTTTGTGACGTACCCCAGCAAAGCGAAGCATCCATGGACACGGTGACAGAGTTTCCCTTTCCGGTCTCAGAAGACCCTCACGTGCTGATCCCCTTGCCCGATGGGACCCGCCTTTCGGCGCGTATTTGGCGGGCTGAGGGGGCGGGGCCAGTGCCCGTTATTCTGGAATACATCCCCTACCGGAAACGCGATGGCACGGCTGTGCGTGACGCGCTGGGCCACCCCTATCTGGCCGGTCACGGATATGCCTGCGTCCGCGTGGACACCCGTGGCAATGGCGAAAGCGAAGGGGTGATGCACGACGAATACACAGAAACCGAGCTATCGGATGCATGTGATGTGATCGCATGGCTGGCTGCTCAGGAGTGGTGCAGTGGTACGGTCGGGATGCAGGGTATTTCGTGGGGCGGATTCAACAGCCTGCAAGTCGCGATGCGCCGCCCCCCGGCGCTAAAGGCGGTCATCACGCTCTGCTCAACCACCGACCGCTACGCCGATGACATCCACTATAAGGGTGGCGTTATGCTGGGCGAAAACCCCGGCTGGGCGGCAACGGCGCTGTCGTGGTTTTCGGTCCCGCCGGACCCGGCCCTTGTGGGTGATGCTTGGCGCGAGATGTGGCAACAGCGGCTTGAGGCCACCCCTGACCTCGCGACCCGTTGGGCGCAGCACAGCCACCGCGATGACTATTGGAAGCATGGCTCAGTGTGTGAAGATTGGGGCGCGATCGAAGCCGCCGTTTTGGCCGTGGGCGGGTGGCACGACGGCTATCGCAACACACCGGCCGCACTGTTGGAAAATCTGTCCGCCCCGTGCCGCGCCATCGTAGGCCCATGGAACCACAAATACCCGCACATCGGCGTGCCCGGTCCGCAAATCGGTTTTCTTGATGAAATGCTGCGCTGGTACGACCATTGGTTAAAGGGCGCTGAGACCGGCGTGATGGACGACCCACCCTACCGCGCGTGGATGATGGAATCGATCAAACCCGAGGTCAGCCTCACGACCCGCCCCGGCGATTGGGTGGGCCAAGAGGGCGTGGCGGACGCGCCCACGCTTTCACTTCACCTGAACGGCGACGTGCTGGCGGACACCGCAGGCACCGTTGATGCACTGGCCCGGACCGAGGCCGCCCATGGCCTGTCTGCGGGTGAGTTTTTTCCCTTTGGCTTTGGCCCCGGTGAGCTGCCCGCGGATCAACGCCCTGATGACGCGCTCGCGCTATGTTTCGACAGCGCACCCTTGGAGGACGAGGTGCAAATCCTCGGCGCGCCGAACGTGCGCCTGACGCTAAGCGCGGATCAAACCCATGCGCAGGTGGTCGTGCGGCTGTGTGACCTGCGACCCGACGGGACATCCGCGCTCATTACGATGGGGATGCTAAACCTGCGCCACCGCAGTGGTCATCATTCCCCAGTGGATGTGACCCCCGGCGCGGCGATGGAGATCAACGTTCCCCTTGATCAGATCGCCTATCGCCTGCCCAAAGGACACCGCCTACGGATCGCGATTGCGCCGAGCTACTTCCCCTTTGCCTTTCCCAGCCCCAAGCCTGTGACCCTGCATGTGACCGGCGGCGCACTAGAGGTGCCGCTACGCACGGGTGCGGAATGTTCGGGCTTTGGCCCGCCACGCTCGGCCCCACCGCTTGTGACCGAAACCCTCGCTCCGCGCGCCGAATCCAAGCGGATCATCACCGACCACGGCGCCCGGACCATCACCACCGAAATCACTGGCGACGACGGTGTTTATCGCGACACAACCCATGGCCTGGAAACCGGGCTCTGCGTCCACGAAACTTTTACTATCCCCATGGATGACCCCGGCGCCGCAAGCGCGCGGTTCCATTGGGCCCGCAGCAAGGGGCGCGGAGCGTGGCAGGTGCGAACCGAATGCGAGGTCTATCAACGCGGCGATGGTCCCGATTTCGCTATTACCTCGTGGATCAAAGCCTGGGAGGGCGACGCCCTAGTTTTTGAACGCACCTGGGGCACGCGTGTGCCACGGGGGTAAAATGCCTCTACCCTTCCGCGCGCGGCCATGCTTTTCTGCGCGCACGAGAACATGTGCCGACGGGAGACACAAATGAACTGCGTATTTGTCCAAATTCGCTGCCGCCCCGGCACAGGCTACACCGTGGCCGATGCCATCGCGCTGCGCGAAATCCACTCGGAGCTGTATTCCACCTCCGGTGAATATGATTTGCTGCTCAAACTCTACATCCCCGAAGGCGAGGATGTGGGCAAATATATCAACGATAACCTGCTCGACATCGATGGAATCGAGCGGACGCTCACGACGCTTACGTTCAAAGCCTTTTGATCAGGCGTCCAAGGGACAAATAGGGGGACTACTATGTTCAAACACCTTGCACTCGCGGCCACTGTGGCTGCTTTTGGCACGGCTGCGGTGGCTGATGGCCACGGCGCGGTCAAAGTCGGGATGATCACAACGCTTTCGGGCGGCGGCGCAGGCCTTGGCATCGACGTGCGCGATGGTTTCATGCTGGCGATCAACCAATCCGGCAACACCAACATCGAAGTCATCATCGAGGATGACCAGCGCAAGCCTGAGATCGCTGTGCAGCTGGCTGACAAGATGATCCAGTCCGAAAAAGTGGACGTGATGACAGGGATCATCTGGTCCAACCTCGCGATGGCTGTGGTGCCTGCGGCAACCGCGCAAGGCAAATTCTACCTGTCGCCAAACGCAGGCCCGTCGGCCTTGGCGGGTCGTGGCTGTCACCCCAACTATTTCAACGTCGCGTGGCAGAACGACAACCTGCACGAAGCCGCTGGCGCCTATGCGAACTCCGCTGGCTACACCAACAGCTTCATCCTCGCGCCCAACTACCCCGCAGGCCAAGACGCGCTGACAGGCTACAAACGCCAATACGGCGGTGAGCTGGCCGGTGAAGTCTTTACCAAGCTGGGCCAGACCGATTACGCCGCTGAGATAGCGCAAATCCGTGCATCGGGTGCAGACAGCGTGTTCTTCTTCCTGCCCGGCGGCATGGGGATTTCGTTCCTCAAGCAGTACGCCGATAGCGGCGTAGACCTGCCCGTTGTGGGCCCTGCATTCAGCTTTGACCAAGGCATCCTGCAAGCCGTAGGCGCCGCTGCATTGGGCGTTGTGAACACGTCGCAGTGGAACAAGGACATCGACAACGCGACCAACGCGGCCTTTGTCGAAAGCTTCCAAGCGGAATACGGCCGCCTGCCGTCGCTCTATGCGTCCCAGGGGTTTGACACAGCCAACCTGTTGCTCAGCGCGATGGCCTCTGCCGACGTGAATGACGCCGATGCGTTCCGCGCAGCCCTCAAGGCGGCAGATTTCGCCTCGACCCGTGGGGATTTTGCCTTTGCCGACAACCACCACCCGATTCAGGACATCTATGTCCGTGAGGTGATCCAAGAAGGCGACGTTTTCACCAACCGCATCATCGGCACCGCCCTGACAGACCACAGCGATGTCTACGGCGCAGACTGCAAGATGTAATTTAACTGGACCGGGGCACGCTCCGGTCCATTTCGCTCTCCCATGAGTCTTATTCTTCTGATCGAGCAGGTCCTCAACGGCCTGCAATTTGGCGTGACCCTGTTTCTGATGGCAGCGGGTCTGACGCTTGTGTTTGGCGTGATGGGGTTGATCAATCTGGCCCATGGGTCGCTGTTCATGGTGGGCGCATTCGCGGCAGCGGCCGTGGCGGGGGCCACAGGTTCATTCGTGCTGGCGCTAGGCGCCGCATTGGCGGCAGCAGCCGCAGCGGGCGCCTTGGTTGAAGTTCTCGTAATCCGGCGGCTCTATGCGCGCGATCACCTCGACCAAGTGCTTGCGACTTTCGCATTGATCCTGATCTTCTCCGAAGGCACGCGCTGGGTCTTTGGCTCATTTCCTTTGTACCTCAACATCCCAGCGGCTTTGTCCGGCCCCATCAGCCTGCCCGGAGGGATCGAATATTCGACCTATCGGTTGTTCCTGATCGGCGTTGGCATCGCGGTGGCGATTGGGCTTGGGCTACTGATTACCCGCACCCGGCTGGGCATCCAAATCCGCGCCGGCGAAAGCGACCGAGAAATGATCGCAGCCCTCGGCATCGACATCTCACGCCTTTACACAATCGTCTTTGCCCTCGGGGCGGCACTTGCGGGCCTAGCGGGCGCGTTGGTGGGGGCAATCCAATCGGTACAGGTCGGCATGGGTGAGCCGGTCTTGATCCTCGCGTTTGTGGTGATCGTGATCGGCGGGATCGGTTCGATCAAAGGGGCGCTGGTGGGCGCGGTGTTGGTGGGGCTGACGGATACGTTGGGCAAGCTGCTCCTCCCCGGTGTGTTCGCGCTGTTCATGCCCGCATCCTCGGCGGCGACAGTCGGCTCAGCCTTGGCGTCTATGGCGATCTACATCTTGATGGCGGCGGTCCTGATCTGGCGACCAACGGGCCTGTTCGGAGTACGCGCATGATCCCTGAGCGTTGGTTAAACGCGGCCCTCACACTCGGGCTGTTGGCGGTGCCATTGTGGGCACTGTGGGTGGATGAGCCGTTTACAATCACGCTGGCCACCAAGGTCGCGATCCTTGCGTTGGCGGGTGTTGGTCTGAACATCGCACTGGGCATTGGCGGATTGGTCAGCCTAGGCCATGCGGCGTTCTTTGGTGTCGGCGGCTACGCGATGGGCATTCTGGCCCATCATGCGCAAACGTTTCAGCCGATGATTTGGGGCCTAGAAGGCACCAAGTCGATGCCGATCATTTGGCTAACAGCGCTGGTGTCATCGGGGCTGGCCGCTCTTGCGATTGGCGCGCTGACGCTGCGCACTTCGGGCGTCTATTTCATTATGATAACCCTCGCCTTTGGGCAGATGTTCTATTATTTCGCGATCTCTTGGCCCGCATACGGCGGCGAGGATGGGCTTTCGATCTATGTGCGCAACGGATTTCCCGGCCTGAACACCTTGGACCCCATCCAGTTCTTTGCCATCGCGTTCACCGCACTGATTCTGGCGCTGTTCCTGCATGCCCGGCTCAAGGCGTCACCCTTTGGCCTTGCGCTGAATGCGGCGCGCCAAAGCCCGGATCGCGTGGAAACCGTGGGCCTATCGCCCTTTCGCCTGCGCCTTTTGGCGTTCGTGATCTCCGGCGCGATTACCGGGCTTGCGGGGGCGTTGTTTGCGGATTTGAACCGCTTTGTTTCGCCCACGATGTTTAGCTGGCAACTGTCGGGTGAGCTGATCGTGTTTCTGCTCATTGGCGGTGTGGCGCGGCTTTATGGGCCCGTGGTTGGGGCTGCGGTGTTCATTTTCCTCGAACATCACCTTGGCGGCATCAGTGAGTTTTGGCAGATCGGTTTGGGCGTCTTGCTCCTGCTGATTGTGCTGTTTGCGCGTGGTGGGTTGATCGGCCTCGTGGCGGGAGAAAAGCGATGAACCCCGTTTTGGAAACACGAGGAATTACCAAAAGCTTCGGCGCGGTTGAGGCAAGTCGCGGTATCTCACTCGACCTACGGGCCGGTGAAATCCATGCGTTGATCGGCCCCAATGGCGCGGGCAAATCGACCCTGATCCAGCAAATCGCAGGCAAGTTGCACCCTGACGCGGGCAGCGTGCACTTGCTAGGCGAAGACGTGACAGCCCTTGGTGTGGCGGAGCGCGCGCGCGCAGGCTTGGGCCGGACATTTCAAGTGAGCGCGCTGGCGATGGAGGACACGGTTCTGCAAAACGCCGTGCTTGGTGCGCTGGGTGCGCGCGGCGGGCGTGCGCCCCTGTTTCGCAGCGCCCTGCGTGACGCCGACTTGCGCGCCACCGCTGAGGCCGCGCTGGACCGTGTTGACCTGCTAGACAGTGCCGATATGCAGACCGCTGCCCTGTCGCACGGACAACGCCGTCAGCTAGAGGTGGCCGTGGCCCTGACCCTGAAACCACGGGCCTTTGTGATGGATGAACCCATGGCGGGCTTGGGTGCAGAAGGGTCCGCTCGTCTGACGCGTTTTCTGGATGGTTTGCGGGATGAGGCGCCGATTTTGATGGTGGAACACGACATGGACGCGGTCTTTGCGCTGGCGGATCGGATCAGTGTCTTGGTTTACGGCCAGCTGATCGCGACGGGCACGCGCGATGAAATCCGCGCCAACCCAGATGTGCGCGCCGCCTATCTGGGAGAGGACGCGTGAGCCTTTTGTCCGTCCAAAACCTGACCGCGCATTACGGTGCGACCCAAGCCCTGTTCGATGTTTCACTTGAGGTCGCACAGGGGGAAGTCGTGGCCCTGATGGGCCGCAACGGGATGGGCAAATCTACCACCGTCAAATCCATCTGCCGGATGATCCCGGCGGGTGGCACCATTACATTTGACGGCAAAAACCTGCGTGCCCTACCGGCCCACAAGGCCGCGCAAGCTGGCATCGGGTTGGTGCCCGAGGGGCGGCGGTGTTTCCCTAATCTTAGTGTGCGCGAAAACCTAATTGCGGCGGCCCGTCCTGGTCCGTGGCACGAGGCAACAGTGCTGGACCTATTCCCCGGTTTGCGTGATCGGCTGGACCAAAGTGCAGCGACCCTTTCCGGCGGAGAACAGCAGATGCTGGCCATTGGCCGCGCGTTGATGACTAACCCCCGGCTGTTGATCTTGGATGAGGCGACCGAGGGGCTTGCCCCCCTCATCCGGCAGGCGATTTGGGACGTGATCGCGCGGCTTAAGCAGGACACGGGCCTTGGTATTCTACTGATCGACAAATCCCTCAAGGAACTGTCCGCTATTGCCGACACGGCCGTGATCCTTGATCGCGGGACCCGCGTTTGGGGCGGCACAATCGCTGAGCTGACGCCCGAGGTCACAAACCGCCACCTTGGGCTTTGATCACTCGGCCCCGCCGCCGGGCAGAACCGTCAGGGCCATACCTAAGGGATATTCCTCAAGGTTTGGGCCGCCGTCCACACGGTCGATGACCGTGTAAAGCCCCCCACCCGACAGCGGCGTCAAAACCCCGTGCCACGTGTTCGCCGCGATGTTCACCGCTTGGCGACCGTGGGCAACAAACGCCTTAGGGCGCACCGGCGTGCCCGCATCATCCTCAGCCACGATGTACAGGGTCGTGCATCCTTCCATCGGGACGAAGCACTGACTGCCATGGGGGTGCCGCTCTAGGAGGGTGCAGCTGTAGGGCAGCGCTTGTACCTCTGATTGGAAAAGGCTGATCCCCACGCGGCCCCCTTCGGCGACAAGCGCGCTTAGGTCACTGAACCGCTTGCAGCGCCCGTCATTGATCAAGACGTGATCACCGCCCAGCTCAACCACATCCCCATAGGGCGCAAAGTCCGCGGGGTGTAGCGGGCGAGGTGTTAGGATTTGTGTGCTCATAAGAAACCCTCCAACGGCGCGTGACGATTGACGTCTTTGTAGAGCAGATAGCGGAACGGCTCATCCCCTGTGGCGATGCAAGCCTGCGGACAAAACGCACGCAGCCACATGAAATCACCGGCACCCACAGGGACCCAATCCTTGTTCAACAGGTAATCCGCCGTGCCCTGCAATACGTACAAACCATGCTCCATCACGTGGGTCTCGGCAAAAGGGATGCGACCACCGGGCTGGAAGGTCACGATGTTGATGTGCATGTCATAGCGCAGATCGAACGGATCAAAGAACCGCTTGGTTGACCACAGCCCGCCAGCGTTCGGCATGTCAGAAGACGGAATATCATCTTCATGGCTGACGAAGGCTTCGGGCGGGGGCATGTCCGGCAGTTCCTGGTACTTTTTGCGGACCCAATGAATGCCGCAGGGCGCGTCCGCCCGGTTCCAAAGGGTCCAGACCGCACTGGCCGGAATAAAAACGAAGCTGCCCGCGCGCAGGGTATACGTATCGCGTCCAAGGGTCAGCGTGGGCGTGCCGTGAGCCACGAAGAGGGCGGCTTCGGCGCGCACATCCACCTCGGGCGTCATGCTGCCGCCTTCGGGCTGGATTTCGATCGCGTATTGGGAAAACGTCTCGGCAAAACCCGACAAGGGCCGCGCGAGAATCCAAGCGCGCGTCCCTTCCCAGTGGGGCAGGAACGAGGTCACGATATCCGTGTGCGTAACTGCGGGTAGGACGGCATAGGCTTCGGTAAAGATCGCCGTGCCCTCGGGGTTCGCGTCTTGGCCCATCATGCCGCCCTTGGGAAACGCATAGCTCATGGCAGCAGGTCCTTTAGACGGTACAGCGCGATGCGTTCCACATTGTAACAGGCGGTGGCAAATTCGGTGTCAGCATCTGAATTGAGCCGTGCCTCAAAGGCCGCGATGATGCTTGGCTTGTCATGATCCCGGACCGCTATGATGAAGGGAAATCCGTACTTTTCGACGTACTGCGCGTTCCACTGAGTGAATTGCGCGCGCTCCGCATCGGTCAGGGCGTCCAACCCTGCGCTTGCTTGCTCTGATGTGCTTTCGGCAGTGAGCCGTTTGGCAGCCGCCAGTTTACCCGCCAAATCAGGGTGCGCGCGCAGGACCGCCATTTGCTGTGCGGGGTCCGCTGCACGAAACGCTCGGCATAGCGCGTTGTGTAGGCCAATCGCGGTGTCATGGGCGGGGCCCAGTTCCAACAGGTGCGCGTGCTCGGCCACCCAAGGAGAGTGTTCGAAAATCCCGCCGTAGGTCGCCACGAATGTATCACGGTCCATCTGGCTGGGCCGGGCGCGCCGCACATGTGGGTGGGTCTTGGCCCAATGGGTCGCAATATCGATCCGGCGCGCAAACCAGACGTCCTCATGGGCGGCGACGTATTCAAGGAACCGCCGTAGCGCCTGTACCCGGCCCGGCCGCCCGATCAGCCGGCAATGCAGACCGATCGACATCATCCGCCCACCCTCTGCATAAAGCGCGTCGAAACTGTCCTTGAGATAGCTGTAGAATTGATCGCCCGCGTTGAACCCTTGGGGCGTGGCAAAGCGCATATCGTTGGCATCCAACGTGTAGGGGATCACCAATTGATCCCGCGCGCCGACCTCAACCCAATAGGGCAGATCATCGGCATAACTGTCAGAGACATAAGCAAAGCCGCCCTCTTCGGCCACCAACCGCACCGTGTTTTCAGAACACCGCCCAGTGTACCAACCAACGGGGCGGCAGCCGGTGACCTCGCGGTGCAGCTTGACCGCGGCTGCGATGCTCTCGCGCTCTTGCGGCTCAGGCATGTCCTTGTGTTCAACCCACTTGAGCCCGTGGCTGGCCATCTCCCAGCCGGCGTCGATCATCGCGGCGGTCTGTTCGGGATTGCGCGCCAAAGCGGTGGCCACGCCGTAAACGGTTAGGGGAATGTCCATCTGAGTGAACAAGCGGTGCAGTCGCCAAAACCCTGCGCGCGCGCCGTATTCATAGATCGATTCCATGTTCCAATGCCGCTGCCCGGGCCATGCGGCAGCACCCACGATTTCGGATAAGAATGCCTCGGACGCGGGATCATCGTGGAGGATACAGTTTTCGCCACCTTCTTCGTAGTTGAGGACAATCTGCACCGCGATCCGCGCACCGCCGGGCCAATTGGCCTCTGGGGGTTTGGGGCCGTAGCCCACCATATCTCGGGGATATCTGCGCATCGCTCGCTCCTGTGGATGTGATGCGCGCAGCTTAGAACCTTCGCACACGACAGGGAATGCCCCTCAGTGCGGTGTCGCGCGATGGTCTTTGGGGGCTTAGCGTCTTTCGCGGTCAGGGTCGGCGTCATCGTCGCCGAACTTGATCGTCGCGGTCAAAAGTCGAGCGGCCATCGACCCCGGCGCCACGATTGGCACGACGAACCGCGCAAGCAGCAAAAGCGTCATCGCCCCAAAGGACGCCCAAAACAGCGTGTCCATGGCAAAGCCTCCCAACGTCCGGTCAACGTTGAAAAATGCTAAGCCACCAAAGGCTACCCTGTCAAAGGGCGCCCCCTAAATCCGCGAAAACCAGCCGATTGCCCCTGAAAACGTTTACGAATGCGGGGTTATTGCAGCGGAAAGCCATTCACGAGGATGGAGCCATCTTCGAGGAATTCGATCTCAGACGCGAGTTCATCAGGCCCTGTGGGCGTCGCGAACATGCCAGACATCATCCGCACCATGCCCACCTGTTCGGGTGGCACCACGCCTAATGTCGCGAGTTGATCCAGCAACCCAAAGCCCCCGCTAAGCGACAGATTGATCCGGCCCACAGGCGCGGGAATGGCGCTTGAGTTGTCGAATGTCGCGGCTCCCGTCCCGCTGAGTTGCGCGCCACCCAGCGATACCTCCAGATCATTTAGCCGGAGCGAATTGACCTGGGCAGGGGGGCCTTGGACCGCCTTAAAGTCATTCGTGACGTCTGCCAGGTCCGACAGGACAGTCGCGGTACCTTCGAGGTCTAGGGCGATGGTGGCGGGGTCGCGCGGGATGATGCCTTGGGGGTCAAACAGGCCCCAGATCACATCGCTCAGCACAACGTCCCGCAGGCCCAAAGTCAGGTTCACAGGCGCGGGGTCATCGGTGCGCGCAAGAGGCATCGCGATGCCAAAGGTCGAGCGTCCGACACTGGCCTCAATCGGGAGGGGAAAGCCCCCGATCAGCGCGCGCATCTCGGTTTGGGTTGTATCGCTAAAGATGCCAAATTTGGTTGGGTCAATATCCATGGCGAGGGTCCCGGCACTGGTGCGGGCCTCCATCTGGATATCACCATCCGTTGCTTCGGCAGCGAACTGAACGCTGCTGCCGCCGTGGGTCAGTTCACCCTTTAGGGCGACACCCAAGGGGCCAAGTGGCAGAGCCCCATCCGCGGCATTCAAAGTGCCGGAAAACGCACTTGTGAGGTTGGTGAAATCGCTCTGCATGTTGAACGTGCCCTCTGTCGGGTCTGACATGCTGAACCGGATTTGCATCGCTCCGATTGTGTCCTGCGACTGAAAGGGCCGCACCTCACTTGCCATGTCGATCACATAGCGCGAGGCCAAGTCATTCACCGTGATAGAGACCTGAAACGGCATGGTTTCGCCATCGACCACTACGTCGCCCACATCCAGAGTGAGCTGCTGCGCGCCATAATCATAAGTGCGCGCGCCGTCCTCATCGCGGGCGACGATATCAAGCCCGGTGTGGCGCAGTTCCATCGTGGTGACCGAGCTTTCACCGAACGACGTGTCGGTGAGGCCAAGCGCATAGACCGGGGCCAATTCGATACGCACACTGCCGTCGCCCTGCTCCCGCAGGGTAATCTGGGCGATGCGCCCGGTGCTTTCGACCTCATCAATGATGGCTTGTGTCGCCACGTTCGTAAGGGTCAGGACACCGCTCTCATAGCTTTCGGATTGGGCAGTGATTGTGGTGCCAAGGGCTTCTTGCATCTCTTGCCACTCGGCCCAAAGGTCCGGTGCCGTCAGGTCGGCCACAGCCGCGCCCGCGCTCATGATAAATGCGGTGCTTGCCATCAGGCTCATGCATTTTGACATCCGGTACCCTTCCTGAAATGTATATTCAAAGCTCTTTGTTTCGTGTGTGAGACACAGGGTCAAGGCGCATCCGGGAGGGCGACAGAATGGATATGACGGGCAAGGGCGTGGTGATTACCGGTGCGTCCCGAGGCATTGGTGAGGCAACCGCGCGGATGATGGCCGCTGCTGGGGCGCAAGTCGCGCTGCTGGCGCGCAACGGTGACGCAGTTGCGGAAATTGCGGGTGAAATTGGTCCAAACGCGCTAGCCATCCCCTGTGATGTGGCCCGCTATTGGGAAGTAGAGGCCGCGATATCCGCCGCCGCGCGTGAGTTTGGCAGTCTTGATGTGGTCATCAACAACGCAGGTGTGATTGAGCCGATCGCATCATTGGCCGACAGCGACCCCGACGCGTGGAGCCAAGTGATCGATATCAACCTTAAGGGGGTGTTTTACGGCATGCGCGCGGCGATCCCGCAGATGCGCAAAGGCGGCACGATCATCACCATTTCATCGGGGGCGGCCCACAACGCGCTAGAGGGTTGGAGTCACTACTGCACATCAAAAGCAGGGGCCGCCATGCTGACCCGCTGCGCGCACCGCGAAAACCCGGGCCTGCGGATCATGGGCCTGTCCCCTGGCACGGTCGCAACGCAGATGCAGCATGAAATCAAGGCCTCCGGCGTCGGCCCTGTCGCCGCCCTAGAGTGGGAGGATCACATACCGGCGGACTGGCCTGCGCGCGCGTTGATGTGGATGTGCTCTGCCGATGCGGACGCGTTTGCGGGTGAAGAAATCTCACTTCGGGATGCGGATATCCGCGCACGGATTGGATTGGGCGCATGATTGAGCTCGACCAACGCGAGGACATCTGGACCCTCACAATTAACCGCCCCGACAAAGCCAATTCGCTCACGTCCGAAATGCTGGCCGATTTGATCCAAGTGGTGAAAATGGCGGACAAGGCCGACCTGCGCGCCCTGATCCTGACGGGGGGAGGCGACAAAGTCTTTTCGGCCGGAGCCGACCTAGAGGAAGCCAAAGCAGGCCTCGCCCTGTCGCCCCTATGGGAAGAATTGTCTCGCGCGATTGTGCGCCTGCCATGCTTGACCATCGCCGCCCTGAACGGGACACTGGCGGGCGGGGCGTTTGGAATGGTTTTGGCCTGCGACGTGCGTCTTGCACCCGCTCATGCCAAATTTTTCTACCCCGTGGCAAAACTGGGCTTCTTGCCGCAACCCTCCGATCCGCGCCGCCTTGCGACATTGGTCGGCCCGGCACGAGCCAAGATGATCCTTGTGGCAGGACAAAAGATCACCGCCGATGAGGCCTTGATCTGGGGCTTGGTGGACCGTTTGGAAACCAACCCCCTAGAGGCGGCACATGCGCTGATCCCCGAAGCCAAAGCCGACCACGTGGCGGCGATCAAATCGATGATCTAGGGGGCTTCGACCCATGCGCGGGCGGCTTCAAGGTCTGCCATGTCAAACACCCGGATTTCGAGGGGCGACACGCGGCACAATGCCCGCGTGAGCCCGCCGATCCACCCAACATCCGTGACCACCGCCACCCGGTCAATGTCACGAATATGGGCGACGTCAAACTTGATGCCCTCCCAGATGGTGCTCAACTCGAAGCCTTCGAAGGTGGGGATCACCTCAACCATACGGACCTTGCCGTGACGCTGAAGGAACGCCTCTAGGCGCGGCAGAACACTGTCCATATCGGCCTGCGTAATCTTGCCCGCCACTTCGATTTCAAACACCGGCTGGGTTGCGTGTTCATGATATTTAATCGCCATTTTTCGTCTCCTCTCTCCACCTTATATGGGGATTGTCGGCACCTTTTTTGAGGGGAGATCGCGGGGAAACAGCTCATGCATCGGCACTGAGGTCCCGTCGGGTTGCACAATTCGCACATGTCGCCGCCGCATCAGGCGCGGCTCGGATACGCCGACGGAGTGGGCAATCATTTCCACCTCATGGACAACGCCCTTGGCGTAGCGCGCAACTTTGCGGAATTTATCCCCCACCACGAGGCCCTTTTGAAAACGCGGATCGTGGGTCGTGATCCCTGTGGGGCAGGTGTTTTTGTTGCATTTTAGCGCCTGAATGCAGCCCAAGGCGAACATGAACCCGCGCGCAGACACCACAAAGTCCGCGCCCGCCGCCATGGCCCATGCGATGTCACCGGGGTTGACCAACTTACCACTGGCCACCAGCCGGATGCGGTCATGCAGGCCGACGCTATCGCGCAGGTTGCTGACCATCGGTAGGGCTTCGCGGATGGACATCCCCACAAGGTCCATCAAGGGCATGGGTGCCGCGCCGGTGCCGCCTTCGCCGCCGTCGATGGTGATGAAATCTGGCGCACTTTCGGGACCGCGTCGCAGGACCTCGGCGAACAATTCCTCAAACGGTTCGCGGGCAGCGACAACAGCCTTGATCCCGACAGGCTTGCCCGAAACATCCCGCACGCGCGCCACAAGATCGAGCAAATCCGCCCATGAATTCACCTCCCGGTGACGGTTCGGAGAGATCCCGTCTTGGCCGACGGCAAGACCCCGAATGGCCGCAATCTCGGCGGTCACCTTTTCACCGGGCAGGATACCGCCCTTGCCGGGTTTAGCCCCCTGCGCGAGCTTGATCTCGAACATCGCAATCTGCGGATGTGCCGCGATTTCGCGCAGCTTTTCGTCGCTCAGATTGCCGTCCTGATCGCGGACACCGTATTTGGCCGTCCCGATCTGATAGACAAGGTCGGCCCCGCCCTGAAGGTGAAAGGGCGACACGCCACCCTCACCGGTATTCATCCAAATACCCGCTTCAGCACAGCCACGGGACAGGGCCAAAACCGCAGGTTTTGAGATCGCGCCATAGGACATACCACTGAGGTTAAAAATCGATTTGGCCACATAGGGCACACGCGCATTGGGGCCGATCATCATCGGCTCGGTCTTGGCGAATTGATCATCCAGCGGGGGAAAGGGGCTGTTCACGAACAGGGGCGTCCCCGGCGCCGAAATGTTGCGGGTCGAGCCAAAGGCAATCGTGTTGCTTTGGCCCTCACTGGCCCGTTTGACCCAATCCCGCTGCGCGCGATTGAAGGGCAGTTCCTCTCGATCCATCGCAAAGAAATACTGGCGAAAGAATTCGCCCAGTTCGGAGAAGATATGGCGAAACCTACCGATTATCGGGTAATTGCGTCGGATCGCATCAGAAGTTTGTGACCGGTCGATGACGAACAGAACCACCCCAGCAGCGACCATCACGCCGATAATCAACACAAACAACAGCGCCAAAATCTGCAACGCCCACGCGGCGGTTTCCATAAAAATCATGTCGAACTCCAAGCCATTGATCGAACAGTGATACGCGCCCATGTGGTTCACAAGGACTCAATTCTGCTCCCGCCGGCTCACGTGAACGTGACCCCAAAACCGGCAAATCGCCGCTTACGGCCAAGTGTGCGCCCTTGAAACCTATATTTTCGCCCCAATTTGTCTTGTGTGTTTTTTGCACACGAGCCTGCCGATCATCGGCGGCCAAACAACAAAAGGGAATTAAACTATGCTTCGCACTGCAGCACTTGCCATCGCCGCCACAACCGCCCTGACCCTGCCTGCCTTTGCTGGCAGCATGGGCAAAAAGGACATCGTCGATACCGCCGTCGGCGCAGGTACCTTTGAAACACTTGTCGCCGCCGTCAGCGCGGCCGACCTAGTGGACACATTGAAATCCGAAGGCCCGTTCACCGTGTTCGCCCCCACCGATGAGGCCTTTGCCGCCCTGCCCGCAGGGACGGTCGAAAGCCTGCTCTTGCCCGAGAACAAAGAGCAGCTGATCGCGGTTCTGACCTATCACGTCGTGCCCGGCACAGTGATGTCCACCGATCTTGTGGACGACATGAAAGCCGCCACCGTACAGGGCGGTGAGATCACAATCGACCTCGACAATGGCGTGATGATCAACGACGCGAACGTCACCACCGCTGACATCGAGACATCGAACGGTGTCATCCACGTCATCGATAAGGTGATCCTGCCCGCAGACATGTAAGGCTATCTGTCTGCTTGCCTCAGACAGCTCACAAGACGAAGGCCCCGGAGCGATCCGGGGCCTTTTCACATGGGCTTAACCTGCAGCTCCGAGCATCTTGCCTTAACTTTTGGACATATGTTTCGAACTTCAATCTGTTGCTGTTGGGACAGGTGTCGCAATGAATAGTCGTCCGTCGCGACACGCTCAGCCAAGCGTGAACCAGTCGAAATGTGTGTCAAAAGCCAGTCCACCTGAATGAGCCAGCTTTGGGGCTCGAAATGCATAAACTGGTTTCAGACCGAGAATAGCTCCCGAAAGCTTAGCACCTCCGATTCAGGGATTTGGATGTTAGGACCTGCAGATTCCATGCGGCTAGACAATCCCCGCACACGCTCCAATAAGTCATGCGGCCCCGCGAGTTTTAGCTTTTTGGGGGCGATCGTAGCCCATTTTAGGTTAGTGCGGTTCTTTTCATCACGCTGCAATTGCCACAAGACTTCCTGCATAGAATGCAAAACGTCCAGCTGCTCGCTTGCTTCCAGATACATCGCCACCCCATAAAATGAACGAGGCCCAGCGGTTCTGGGCCTCGTTTCACAATTAATGCACAACGGCCTCTTGGCGCGGTTGGCGGTCGCTTCGGGCGATCCGATCCCCCACAAGCAGACCATCACTGCTGGCGCTGACCGGCACCACCGCGCCGTCGGCCACATCACCCGATAGGATCATCTCCGCCAGCTCGTTCTGCAAGCTGCGCTGGATCACGCGCTTTAGCGGCCGGGCGCCGAACACAGGGTCGTAACCCTCATCCGCAAGCCATGTCTTGGCCGCGTCATCCAGTTCGAGCACGATGTTGCGCCCCGCGAGCCGCTTGGTCAGGCGATTTAGTTGGATATCGACGATGCCATTCATGTCGGCACGCGCCAAACGATCAAAGATGATCGTTTCGTCCAGACGGTTCAGGAATTCAGGCCGGAAATGACCGCGGACCGCATCCATCACATCGCGCTTGGCCTCCGCTGCGTCGGCACCGTCGGGAAGCTGGCTTAGCGCCTGTGCACCCAAGTTCGAGGTCAGAATAATCAGCGTTTGTTTGAAGTCGACAGTGCGACCCTGCCCATCGGTCAGCACACCATCATCCAACACCTGAAGCAGAACGTTGAACACATCTGGGTGGGCTTTCTCGACCTCATCGAACAACACGACCTGATAGGGCCTGCGCCGGACGGCCTCTGTCAGGACACCGCCCTCATCGTAGCCAACATACCCCGGGGGCGCACCGATCAGCCGCGAAACCGCGTGTTTTTCCATGAATTCGGACATATCAATGCGCACCATCGCATTGTCATCATCGAACAGGAACTCAGCCAAAGCCTTGGTCAACTCGGTCTTGCCCACACCAGTTGGGCCGAGGAACAGAAAGCTGCCCAAGGGACGGTTTTCATCGTTCAGACCCGCACGCGCACGGCGCACAGCATTGGCGACGGCGGTCACCGCTTGGGTCTGCCCAATCACGCGTGAGGCAATTTCTTCCTCCATCCGGAGCAGCTTTTCGCGCTCACCCTCCAGCATCTTGGACACAGGCACGCCGGTCCACCGCTCCACCACAGAAGCGATCTGCTCGGGGCGCACGGCTTCCTCCACAAGGACCTCATCCTCACGGTTTTCGGCATCAGACAGCTGTTTTTCCAATTGCGGGATCACGCCGTAGGACAGCTCTCCCGCACGGGCCAAATTGCCTTCGCGCTTGGCCGCATCCAGATCGACACGAGCCCGATCCAACTGCTCCTTCAACCCACGCGCGCTTTCGAGTTTATCACGCTCGGCCTGCCACTGGGCGGTCATCTCAGCGGACTGCTGTTGCAGGTCCGCCACCTCGGCCTCCAGCTTTTTCAACCGATCTTGAGAAGCGGTGTCGTCCTCAAGACGCAGGGCCTCTACCTCGATCTGCTTTTGTAGGATGTCACGGTCCAGCGCGTCCAATTCCTCGGGCTTGCTGTCGACCTCCATCCGCAGCCGCGATGCGGCCTCATCCACCAAGTCGATCGCCTTATCGGGCAGAAAACGGTCCGTGATATAGCGCTGGGAAAGCGTCG
Source organism: Thalassobacter sp. 16PALIMAR09 (assembly GCF_000765485.1). NCBI lineage: Bacteria > Pseudomonadati > Pseudomonadota > Alphaproteobacteria > Rhodobacterales > Roseobacteraceae > Thalassobacter > Thalassobacter sp. 16PALIMAR09. Next base: position 170,097 of record NZ_JHAK01000003.1, on the reverse strand, counting down.
CGGCGGCGACCAGCGCGCTGTCGGAAATCCGCACGCCGTGGTGCAGTTCATACTTTTCCTTAATGCCGCGCAGGATCGAAATCGTGTCCGGCACAGTCGGCTCTTCGACCATCAGCGTTTGAAAACGCCGGGCCAGCGCCGCGTCTTTTTCGACGTATTTGCGATACTCATCGAGGGTGGTGGCGCCGATACAATGCAACTCTCCCCGCGCCAACGCAGGTTTGATCAGGTTCGCCGCATCCATCGCACCGTCGGATTTACCCGCGCCGACAAGCGTGTGCATTTCATCGATAAACAGGATGATTTCGCCAGCAGCCGCGGTCACTTCGTTCAGCACAGCCTTGAGCCGTTCCTCAAACTCACCACGGTATTTCGCACCAGCAATCAGCGCGCCCATATCAAGCGCCATCAACGTCTTGTTGCGCAGCGATTCCGGTACGTCACCGTTGATGATCCGAAGCGCCAAACCCTCGGCGATGGCGGTTTTGCCAACGCCGGGCTCACCGATCAGAACGGGGTTGTTTTTAGTCCGGCGGCTCAGCACCTGCATCGCGCGGCGGATTTCTTCGTCCCGCCCAATAATAGGGTCAATGCGGCCTGCACGCGCCGCCTCGGTCAGGTCAGTTGCGTACTTCTTCAACGCCTCATAGCTGTCCTCCGCAGAGGCGCTATCGGCGGTGCGGCCCTTGCGGATCTCATTGATCGCGGCGTTCAAGCCTTGCGCATTCACGCCGCCCGCATCCAGTGCATCCTTGGCTTTGGATTTCACCATGTTGAGCGCCATCAAAATCCGCTCAACCGTGACGAAACTATCGCCGGCCTTTTTGCTGAGTTTTTCCGCCTCGGACAGAACCTGCCCGAGCGTGCGATCCATGTAGGTCTGACCACTGTCACCGCTGACCTTGGGCAGCTTGGCAATGGCACTATCAACGGCCTCGGCCACGCGTTTTGCGTTGCCACCAGCGGCCGAAATCAAGTTAGATGCCATCCCCTGGTCGTCATCCATCAACGCCTTTAGCACATGTTCGGGGGCCAGTTGCTGATGGCTTTCGCGCATCGCAATTGTTTGAGCAGCCTGCAAAAAACCGCGCGACCGCTCCGTGAACTTCTCCAAGTCCATGAGCACTACTCCTTCTCAAAGCACTCACCCTTGCCGCGCCCATCTTGGCACACAGCTCGGCGAGCCTCACAAAATATTTGGGGATTATTTGTGCGCGCTGCAAGTCCGCACGAAACGCGACAAACAAAATAGGAGGGCCCCGACCCCCCGGGACCCTCCTGCCACCCGCGTGCTCGACTGCACCACCCGCGGACATGGCGCCTGCAAGCTGAGGCGCGTAACTGAGGGCCCGGCCATACTGGTCCGGACACGCATTCACTAACCCAAAGCCCGAGACAAATCAAAACCATAGTAGGAAGGATTTGTTGTAAGTTACGCAAAAGGCCACGCGCAAAGGCGTGGCCTTGGTGTCAGCCTATCGTGCGATCTACGCGTAGACGGCTTCTTTGCCAAAGTGCTTGGTCAACAGATAATACACCACCGCGCGATACTTATTCCGCTCGGATTTTCCGTATTGCTCGATCACGGCATTGATGCCGTCCATCAACTCAGGGCTATCGGCCAACCCCAGCTTTTTGATCAAAAAGTTGTTTTTTACGGTCTCAAGTTCAGCCTCTTGAGAAGAGGCCACAGTCGCCGCATCGGCATTGTAAATGGCTGGCCCGCACCCAATCGTGACCTTTTCCAAAAGGCCCATGTCAGGCTCTACACCAATTTTTGTTTTCAAATCATCTGCGTATTTTGCAATCAATTCGTCACGCTTACCCATATTTGGTCTCCCAGCTGTTGGATCATGCATCCGCCCTAATTGGAGCGGCCATGCCACGCTAGCCGCTGTTCCGCGGTTCTCAAAGAGAGAAATTAACCAAAAGCCACGCACAAAAAACGGGGCCCCAAGCTGGGACCCCGCAGAAAACCATTTTAAATGGCTTAGTAACGATAGTGCTCGGGCTTGAAAGGACCCTCTTGGGCCACACCGATGTAGTCGGCCTGATCCTTGGAAAGCTTCGTTAGTTTCACGCCGATTTTAGCAAGGTGCAGCGCGGCCACTTTTTCATCCAGATGCTTGGGCAGGATAAAGACGCCGGGCTGGTATTCGTCACCCTTGGTCCACAGCTCGATCTGCGCCAACACTTGGTTGGTAAAGGATGCGGACATCACGAACGATGGGTGGCCCGTTGCGTTGCCAAGGTTCAAAAGACGACCTTCCGACAGCAGAATCAAGCGGCTGCCCGAGGGCATCTCGATCATATCCACCTGATCTTTGATGTTCGTCCACTTGTGGTTTTTCAGTGCCGCAACTTGGATTTCATTGTCGAAGTGACCGATGTTACCAACGATCGCCATGTCCTTCATCTCACGCATGTGTTCGATGCGGATCACGTCTTTGTTACCAGTCGTGGTGATGAACACATCCGCCGAGGATACGACGTCCTCCAGCAGAACGACCTCAAATCCGTCCATCGCGGCTTGCAGCGCGCAAATGGGGTCAGCTTCGGTCACTTTAACCCGCGCGCCCGCACCTTGCAGCGATGCCGCAGACCCTTTGCCAACGTCACCGTAACCACACACAACCGCGACCTTACCGGCCAGCATTGTGTCCGTGGCGCGACGGATGCCGTCGACGAGCGATTCCTTACAGCCGTATTTGTTGTCGAATTTCGACTTAGTGACGGAATCGTTCACGTTGATCGCGGGGAAGGGCAACTGGCCGTTTTTGTGCAGGTCATACAGACGGTGCACGCCAGTTGTCGTTTCCTCGGACACGCCGCGGATCTGTTCTTTCATCTTGGTGAACCAACCGGGGCTCGCAGCCAAACGCTTGGCGATTTGGGCTTTGATGACAGCTTCTTCCTCGGACTGCGGTACGGGGATGATCTCTTCACCGGCCTCTGCGCGGGCGCCAAGCAGGATGTAGAGCGTCGCGTCGCCGCCATCATCAAGGATCAGGTTCGGACCTTCGGGGAACATGAACGATTTGTCCAAGTAGTCCCAATGCTCCTCAAGGGTTTGGCCCTTGATGGCAAAAACCGGCACACCGGCTTCGGCGATAGCGGCAGCTGCGTGATCTTGGGTTGAGAAAATGTTGCATGACGCCCAGCGCACATCCGCACCCAGTGCGACCAGCGTTTCAATCAGAACGCCTGTCTGGATTGTCATGTGCAGCGAGCCCACGATGCGCGCACCGGCGAGGGGCTGGGATGCGCCGTATTCCTCACGCAGGGCCATCAGGCCGGGCATCTCGGTCTCAGCGATGTCCAATTCTTTGCGGCCGAATGCGGCCAAAGCGATGTCTTTTACGATATAATCAAGCGCCATCCGGGCGGCTCCTCTCGGGTTGATCTTCTTGACGGGGGCCATAACACTGAAAACATGTAGGGTCTATGGTTGCGCATGACCGCGGCGATCTAGCGCCTAACCTTGCGTGCCGGACAGAGTGTGACCATGGTGATTGCACAAAAAACCGTCAGTCATGCCGCGGCGCATCGCTGATTAATGAATGAGGTAGACATGGCCCGACCTGCCCGCGCTTGGCAACGTATGCTTTCGGGGCGTCGCCTTGATCTGCTCGACCCCACTCCGATGGATATTGAGGTTGAGGATATCGCTCATGGCCTCGCGTTCGTAGCGCGCTGGAATGGCCAGACCCAAGGCGACTACGCCTATTCCGTGGCTGAACACTCCCTATTGGTTGAAACGCTTTATTCACGGCTGAACCCGGATGCTCCGGTGAAATGGCAATTGGCCGCCCTGCTGCATGACGCACCTGAATATGTGATCGGCGATATGATCTCCCCGGTAAAAGCCGCAGTTGGCCCTGGGTATGGCAAGCTGGACGACAAACTACAGGCGGCCATTCACATCCGGTTTGGAGTGCCCGCGCAGGTCCCGGCCGCCGTAAAGAAACAGATCAAAAAGGCGGACCGCATCAGCGCTTGGTTAGAGGCGACGCAAATCGCGGGCTTTACGCAGGCAGAGGCGGACAAATTGTTCGGCGCCCCAGACCCCACGATAACCGAAGGCCTAAGCATCGCGTTGCGCCCACCACTGGAGGTCCGCCATGCATTCACTGCACGCCACGCCCAATTGATGGAGGCCCTATGATCGCCACGCGCCCTGCCCAGCTGTTTGACGCCGCCGCAATGGCCGCACTACTGAACCCCATCATTGAAACCGGCGGCACTACGGCCCTGACACAAACTGTGGATGCAGAATTTATCCGCGGCTGGATGGCCAAAGCCCCCGCGCGGTCTGCTTGGACAGTCGCTGAAAGCGGGGGTGACATCGTAGGGTTCCAATTGATCGCACCATGGGATCAAATTCCAGACGACGCATGCGACATCGGCACTTACGTCGCGCAAGATAAATCCGGAATGGGTATCGGTTCTGCGCTGTTTGAGGCGACCAAGAAAGCCGCCTCAAAACTCGGGTACAGATGGATCAATGCCCATATCCGCGCCGACAACGAAAGCGGCCTGCCCTACTATCAATCCCGCGGGTTTCGGGATTGGAAGTATGTTGAGGACTATCAGCTAGATGACGGGCAAATCGTTGATAAGGTTTGGAAACGCTTCGACCTTTAACGATAAAGGCTCCACTGACCTAGATGGATTTTATAGGCTGTATCCGGGTCTATTGGGCATGGGTGCTTGGCACACCGTGGCATCTCCCATTGTGTCGGACGAGATGCGGGAAAAAATATCTCAAGAGCTCTGGTAAACATCATGGCCTCCTATGGCAAATCTGTCTTTGATGTACCCTTGTGCCTTTGCCAAAGCGACTCTCGACAATTTCGAGAATGTAAGTCTAACTTACATCTATGATCGACTGGCGCGCGCTTCCTTCTCTTCCCGCATTGCGGGCCTTCGATGCTGCTGTACGCACGGGCAGCTATTCTGAGGCGGCTCGCACGCTCAACGTCACGCACGCAGCAATCGCACAACATGTACGCGCGCTCGAAAAACACTTTGGCCAAACCCTCATGACCCGTGCTGGTCAGGGCATGGCACCCACGCCCGAAGGCGCGCTGCTGGCTACGCACTTGACCGAAGGGTTTGACACAATCGGCGCGGGCTGCGCACGCCTGTCCGACATCACCGCCATGCGCCCATTCACGCTCTCCTGCACACTGGCATTTGCAGAAAATTGGCTAATGCCCCGCGTCTCGGACTTTTGGGCGAAACACCCCGATATTGAACTGGCGATCTTGCCGAACAATGCATTGGTTAACTTCAAAACCGACCTTGTGGATTGCGCGGTTCGTTACGGGCACGGCGCGTGGCCCGCCCTGACCGCCACGCCATTGTTGACCGGAGAATTTATCGTCGTCGCCGCCCCGCAATTGGCGCCAGCACAGCCCGTACGCAACATGGCAGAGCTGGGCGATGTCGTGTGGGTGACCAACGACATACCGGGCGAACACCATGTGCTTGTACGCGACTTTGGCTTTCACGCGCCCGATATTCGGATGCGGACGTTTGCGACGAATGGGCTTGTACTCGCGGCTGTGCGCAGCGGACTGGGCTTTTCGATCCAATCGCGGTCGCTTATCGGACGCGATTTAGCAGATGGCACATTAGTCGAGGTTTTCGCCAAACCGACCGAAGGTCTTGGCTATTGGATAGTCCACCCAGAGGGCGCTGAAACACAGCGCTTACGGCTCTTTAAGCGTTGGTTGTTGAGCCACGTATGACTGGCATCGCATCGCTTAATCAACGTTGTCGCAAGCTTGTTTAAGGCCAGGTATCATTGGACTGCATAGCGCTCAAATCTTAATGAGCGCCATGCTGCGTTAATTCTCAGTAATATCAAGGCTATCGCGGTGAGCGTTTCGCCAAAATACGCTGAAGCGTGCGCCGGTGCATGTTCAGACGCCGCGCGGTCTCTGAGACATTGCGATCACATAGTTCATATACCCGCTGAATATGCTCCCACCGGACGCGATCCGCGCTCATGGGGTTATCGGGTGGCGGGGGCAGTTCATCGCCCTTGGCCAACAGCGCATTGGTGATGTCATTCGCATCCGCAGGCTTGCTCAGGTAATCTGTCGCGCCGATTTTGACGGCTGCCACAGCGGTCGCAATCGCACCATAACCGGTCAAAACCACGATACGCGCATCGGGTCGCTTTTCACGCAGCGTTTCAACAACATCCAGCCCGTTGCCATCCTCAAGCCGCAAGTCGACAACGGCGTATGCAGTCGGGCGCGCGGTCGCAATAGCGATACCCGCAGCGACGCTGCTGGCGGCTTCAACCTCAAAGCCGCGCTTGTCCATTGCGCGCTCTAGTCTTCTCAGAAACGGTTCATCGTCGTCCACCAGTAACAGCGTACGATCGGCCCCCAAATCCCTTGCTTCGTTTTCAGCCATTGCGGTCACTCCTGGGCTGTTTTTTTCATGCACGCTATGGGGAATTAACACATTGGTCAAATGCCCCGAGGCACAAAACCGCATCATCATTGTTAAAAAAACCCTTGCGTCTCGCCGCCCCGCACCCTCCCTTCGGAGCCATGAGCATGGCAGACAACCCCTTTTCCGGCGGCGCGCGGGATGATCGTATTCGATTGCGGACGCTGATCAACCTGCGCTGGTTGGCTGTATTAGGCCAAACGGTCACCCTTGTTATTGCAAGCTTTTTCCTGACATTGCGCGTAGAACTAGGCCTGTGTTTTTTGGCGGTCGGATCATCGGTCATCGCCAATCTGCTCGCCATGACTGTGTTCCCCGTGAACCAGCGCCTCAGCGACCGCGACGCAATGCTCACACTACTGTTCGACGTGGCCCAACTGACATTTCTGCTGTTTCTGACGGGCGGATTGAACAACCCCTTCGCCTTATTATTCATCGCTCCGGTCACTATTTCGGCAACCGCGCTGTCCCTGCGGTCCACCGTTTTCCTGGGCTGCGTCACGTTTGTGTTGATCTCTGCGCTCGGCGTCTTCCACGTGCCATTACGCACGCAGGAGGGTTTCATCCTTGAGATGCCGGAAATTTACCTGTGGGGGTTTTGGGTCGCAATCATCGTGGGCGCTTTGTTTTTGTCGGCCTATGCACAGCGCGTCACGCAGGAACGCAACGCAATGTCAGACGCTCTTTTCGCAACTCAAATGGCCCTCACCCGGGAACAAAGCCTGACGGATTTGGGTGGCGTTATCGCAGCAGCAGCCCACGAATTGGGCACGCCTTTGGCGACAATTAAGCTGGTCAGTTCCGAGTTGGTAGAAGAGCTTCAGGACGACCAAGTCCTACGCGAGGACGCCGAACTCATCCGCGAGCAGGCCAACCGCTGTCGCGACATTTTGCGATCAATGGGCCGCGCCGGTAAGGATGATTTACACGTCCGCTCTGTGCCGATTTCGGGGCTGGTAAAAGAGGCCGCAGAGCCCCACTCGGACCGCGGGATTGAACTGCTATATACCTTCACACCGCTGATTGGCGGCGATGAAAAGCAGCCCAATCTTCAGCGAAAGCCTGAGCTTTTGCACGGGTTACGCAACATGGTGCAAAACGCGGTCGACTTTGCCCATAGTCGCGTTTGGATCGACGCGCATTGGAACCAAAATATGGTGCAAATTCGAGTGATTGACGATGGTGCGGGCTATCCGCCCGAACTGATCCGGCGCATCGGTGACCCTTTCCTGCGCCGTCGCAAACCCGCCCGTGAGGTGAGCCAGCGCAAAGGATATGAGGGGATGGGCTTGGGCCTATTTATTGCCAAAACCCTTTTGGAGCGGACCGGCGCCAAGGTTGCGTTTGCCAACGGCACAGACCCGTTCCTGACAAACGAGGAGCGCGGTGATCGATCGGGCGCGATTGTCGATGTCACATGGCCGCGTAAGGCCGTCGTGATGGAGGCTACCGACGTGATGGGCCCCCTCGGTGAGAACCAGTTGATTGATCGATAGTTAAGCCAACCTGAGCAGCGTTAACCCCTTATTAACCACCTCTCACCTAAAAAGGAGGGCGTTTTAAAGGAAGGCAATGCAATGCTCATGGATCCACTCTTTATGGGCCTCCTTTTATTTGTAAGTTTTTGTGCAACTTTGGCCGCTTTGTTTGCCATCCTTTTGCTTGCCCCGCGGGTACGCACGGGCCCGGTACACGCACCCGATGATGTGCTCGCCGAACCCCGACGCTTTATCTTTCGGGATGGGTATTTGCTGGAACATTCAGGCGGTGCCGGATTTCTTATCCCAACCCCAGTAGATCACCTCACCGCATGGGAATCGCTGGAAGAAGCCCTTGCTGACCTCATCGACGGCATCAGCGACGCACTAAATGGGTTGCGCAAAGATGGTCGCGCCTTTCGCCTGAACGGCACGATGGGCAAAGACCGGATGACCGTTTTAGGTGTGCGTGATGGTGAGTTGCTGCGCATCACCGTCTCGGCGGCGGACCGCGCGCAAGACACGGTGCGCATTGACCAATCTACGCTCGACAGTCTGACCCGCGACATGGCGAATTTGCGTGCGGCAGCCGAAACCGCCCCCGCGCTTAGCTGGTGTCAGGATGAGCAAGGTCAGATTATTTGGGCCAATGCCGCCTATCGCCAACGCCTTGCAGAGCAAAAAGGAGAAGCCGCTGCCAGCGTTTGGCCGATTGGCCGCATTTTCCCCGAGGAAGCCACCGTAACAGCCGGGAGCCTACGTCGCAAAATCACCAGCGATGACCAGATGACGAGCCTTTGGTTCGAGCTCACCATCAGTGAACCGGTGTCCGGCAACCGCTACATTCACGCCACACCCTTGGATAAGGTCGTCCGCGCAGAGGACAATTTGCGCAACTTTATCCAAACGCTTACCAAGACCTTCGCACACCTGCCTACCGGTCTCGCGATCTTTGATAGGGACCGCCAGTTGGCCTTGTTTAACCCTGCATTGATAAACCTTACCGATCTGGACGGGGCTTGGCTTTCGCAACGCCCCAAGCTTGCCGTATTCTTTGATCACCTGCGTGAACGCCAACGCCTGCCCGAACCAAAGGACTACAAATCGTGGCGCGATAGCCTAACCAAGCTAGAGCGGACCGAAGGCACCGGCACCTATGAGGAAACCTGGAGCCTTGCATCCGGTCAAACGTTTCGCGTCACGGGCCGCCCCCATGCAGACGGTGCCGTGGCCCTGTTGATCGAGGACATCAGCGCCGAGATATCCGTGACCCGCAGGTTCCGCGCTGAGTTAGAGATGTTTCAATCCGTTTTTGACAGCGGCGATGAGGCGATTGTCGTGTTCACACCCGCAGGCCAACTGACCCTGTCCAACGCACGCTACTCCGAAATGTGGGAACATGATCCTCGGTTCTCCCTGACGGAGGTGTCCGCGGCCGACGCTATCGCCTTGTGGAAGGAAAATAGCGCGCCCAGCCCGGTCTGGGGCGAATTGCGCGATTTTGTGGGTTCGCTCAGCAAACGGGCGGAATGGTTCGACACGATCATTCTACGCGACGGGCGGATGTTGCATATACGCGTCTCGCCCCTCGCCGGTGGCATGACCCTTGTTGGCTTTCTGGAAAAAGGCAAAGCCCCCGCCATTGCGCCACCGGACCAAGTCATTGTTGACGCAACCCCGACCAAAAAGCGCAAGCAAAAGACCTCCGCCACATCATCATCGTAACAGCTCTTGCGGCTGGGGACGCAGGCTCGTTATGTCTGTGTCATGACGTCAAAAACGCTCCTCCCCTCGCCCGAGGCCACCGCTGCATTTGCCGAACGGCTGGCCGCCAGACTGACACCGGGGGACACGCTTCTCCTTGAGGGGCCGCTTGGCTCTGGTAAGTCGCACTTTGCACGCTCTGTCATCCACGCGCTGCAAGCCAATGCGGACCAGCCACCCGAGGATGTGCCGTCGCCCACATTCACCTTGGTGCAGACCTATATCGCTGGCACGGACGAGATTTGGCATGCTGACCTCTATCGCCTCACCGCGCCGGACGAAGTGTTTGAGCTGGGCCTAGATGAGGCATGGCAAACCGCGATTTGCCTGATCGAATGGCCTGACCGTTTGGGCGACGCCGCCCCAGCTGGCGCCATCACGTTGATCTTTGCGCATGCGGATGATGACAACACGCGGACACTCATGATCACCGGCCCTCACGGCCCCCTGCGCACAAAAATCGAAGGCGCGCTGAATGACTGATCGCGCAGACGACATCACAGCCTTTTTGGCCCAAACCGAATGGGCCACCGCCAAACAACAGCCCTTGCAACAAGACGCCTCAAATCGGCGCTATGTCCGGCTGGTGCAGGACAATCGCCGCGCCATTTTGATGGATGCGCCCGCAAGCGCGGGTGAGGATGTGCGCCCCTTTGTCGACATCACAACCCGACTGCGCGACGCCGGGCTAAGTGCGCCTGAAATCTATGCACAAGATGTGGCGGCAGGGCTGCTACTGCTTGAGGATCTGGGCGATGACCTCTTTGCCGACACGCTCGCCCGCGCCCCCGAGATGGAGGTTGAGCTGTACACCGCCGCCGTGGACGTTTTGATCGCGTTGCACCACCAAACACCTGCGCCGGGTCTTGCCCCCTATGACGCAGCCACGATGGGCCCACTCGCGGCACTGGCAGCGGTCTGGTACGCGCCGAGCCAAGCGCTCGAAACCGAAATCGCCCACACGGTTAGCGCCCTCGCCGCTGATATCTTGCCCGAGCGGATGGGTATGATCCAACGGGACTATCACGCGCAAAATCTGCTATGGCTGCCGGATCGCAGCGGCCTTTCCCGGGTTGGGCTGTTGGACTACCAAGATGCGATGCTTGGGCCGCTCGCCTATGATCTGGTGTCGCTGACGCTGGATGCGCGCCGCGATGTGGACCCAGCCATTCACACGGCCATGATTGCTCATTTTGCCGCCGGAACTGGCCAAACCGTGGACGCTGTCACCCAACAAGCTGCACTTTGTGGGGCGCAGCGAAACCTACGAATTCTGGGCGTTTTCGCCCGCCTTTGGGTGCGCGACGGCAAGGCCAATTACCTATCGCTGCTGCCCCGTGTCTGGGGGCATTTGCAAACCTGTCTTGCCCATCCTGACCTTGCGCCACTGGCCACACTCTGCGCGGCACTGCCCGCGCCCGACGCCGATCACTTGGCCCAAATCAAGGCCCGGCGATGAATGTTATGATCTTTGCAGCAGGGCTTGGCACCCGGATGCGACCGCTGACGGAAACGACGGCAAAGGCGCTAATCCCCGTCGCGGGCCGCCCCCTTTTGGATCATGCGTTAGAACAAGCCCGCGCAGCGTTACCTGCCCAGATTGTCGTGAACGCCCACCACCATGCACAACAAGTTCAGGCAAACCTCGCGACCGAAGCCCATGTGACCTGCGTGGTCGAACCTGGCCCGGTGTTGGAAACCGGCGGCGGGTTGCGCAACGCCTTGCCCTTGCTTGGGCCTGATCCGATCATGACCCTGAACTCAGACGCGGTTTGGACCGGCCCATCGGCGGCGCAGACGCTACGCGCCGCATGGGATCCAACCCGGATGGATGGGCTTTTGCTTCTGGTCCCCCTCGACCGCGCGCATGGCCGCAAAGGCGGCGGCGACTTTGCGATCACGTCAAGCGGCGCGCTGGTCCGCGACGCAGACGGGATGGTCTATACCGGGGCCGGGATCGTAAAAACCGCAGGCCTTGCGCACATCACGGATCAGGTGTTTTCCTTACGGGAACTATGGGCACCGATGGCCGCCAAAGGGCGCCTACACGGCGTTGTGCATCCCGGCCACTGGGCCGATGTTGGCCACCCGGAGGGTATCACGCTCGCTGAAACCATGCTGCGGGAGCAGACGCGCCCATGACCTTGTTTCCCCCATCCGACACACCGCGCGTTTTTGCCGAACCCCTTGGCGTCGACTTCTCAGAAGCGTTGGTAGCTGGACTGCGCACACGGCTTGCTGGGCAACCGCCCGAAGCAATCGCGCGGGTCACGATCCTCGTGAACACTCGCCGGATGGAGCGTCGCTTGCGCGAAGTTTTCCTCGCGACCGGCCACGGCTTTTTGCCTAAGTTGCTGCTGGTCAGCGATCCAGCCGCACTGTGCCCGACCAACCCGCTGCCAAACGCTGTCTCGCCCTTGCACCTACGGCTGACCGTGTCACATTTGGTCGGAAGGTTGCTGGACGCGGCACCGGATTTGGCCCCGCGCAGCGCGGCCTTCGACCTGGCGGGCAGCCTGTGCGATTTGCTGGGCGAGATGCAGGAAGAACGCGTACCCACATCCGCCCTCAAGGCGATTGAGACCGGGACGTTGTCGGCACATTGGGAACGCTCGCTGACCTTTCTCGACATCGTCACGCGCTACCTCGCGCTTGATGGCACGCACCCTGAACTGATCACCCCCGAAGCCCGCCAAGCCGCGGCACTCAACGCGCTTTTTGCCCGCTGGGATGCGCACCCTCCGCAGAATCCGATCCTTGTGGCCGGCTCAACCGGGTCGCGCGGTCCCACGTTGCGACTGATGGAACGGATCGCAAGCCTACCCCAAGGCGCGCTGATTCTGCCCGGCGTGGACCAAACGCTCTCGCCCACGTTGTGGCGTGGCCTCGTGGCGCAAGGCTCTGAGGATCATCCGCAATTTCGCTACGCGGCCCTGTGCGATGGGGTCGGCATTGATCCTGCGCAACTGCCGCAATGGTCCGCGCATAGCCCAAATGCGCCAGAGCGTACGCGGCTGTTGTCGCTCGCGCTGCGGCCTGCGCCCGTAACGGACCAATGGCGCGCCGAGGGGCCCGCCCTGCGCCCTGACCTTGCGGCGGCCACCGATGGCATGACCCTGCTAGAGGCTCGCACCCCACGCACGGAGGCCATCACGATCGCCCTACGATTGCGCCAAGCGGTCGAGGATGGCACGCGCGCGGCATTGATTTCACCGGACCGGGTGCTGACACGGCAGGTCACATCCGCGCTGAACCGATGGGGCATCACCCCCGATGATAGCGCAGGCGCACCCTTGGGCCTTAGCGCGCCGGGCCGCTTGTTGCGCATGGTTGCGCAAATGATGGGGCGCCCCATGACGCCGGAGCGGCTTCTTGCGCTGCTCAAACACCCGCTGACACATTCGGGGCGCGATGACCGGGGCCAGCATCTGTTGTTCACACGTAACCTTGAACTCGACCTGCTGCGCCGGGGGTGCCCCTTTCCGGACCGCACCACCGTCACCCAATGGCTGACGGATCGCAAAACACCCACGCCTGAGACTTTGCCGACGTGGGTCGCATGGCTGTGTGACCTTTTGGATTTATGCGCCACCGAAGCCCCGGATCGCCCACTGGCGGATCATCTTCGCGCCCATATCGCACTATGCGAACGCCTGTGCGCGGGGCCTGACGCCGCTGGCGCGGGCGAGTTGTGGGAAAAGGCGCCGGGGATTGAGGCCGCCGCAACCATCGCAGCCCTGCGCACCGATGCAGGCCAAGATAGCCCGGACATGACCCTTGCGGAATACGGCACGATCCTGTCGACAGTCCTACAGGCCGGTGAGGTCCGCGAACCCTTTACCGGCCACAGCAACGTGATGATTTGGGGCGCGATGGAGGCACGGGTCCAAGGTGCCGATCTGGTGATCTTGGCCGGGCTGAACGATGGTGTCTGGCCTGATCTGCCGACGCCGGACCCTTGGATGAACCGCAAAATGCGCATGGATGCGGGCCTGCGCACACCCGACAGGCGCATCGGCCTATCGGCCCATGATTTCCAACAGGCTATCGCAGGCAAACAAGTCTGGCTCACGCGGTCTTTGCGCGATGCGGAGGCGGAAACCGTGCCCTCCCGTTGGTTGAACCGGCTGACGAACCTCCTGCGCGGATTGGCCCCCGAAGGCCCCGATGCGCTTAGGGCGATGACAGAGCGCGCGGCCCCTTGGACCCTTCAGGCAGAGGCGCTTGACCGGCCCGAAGCCACCACCCCGCGCGCCCCGCGCCCCGCGCCTGCTCCGGTTTTGGCCGCCCGTCCGCGGCAACTATCCGTGACCCGCATCCAGACGCTGATCCGCGACCCATACGCCATTTATGCCGCCAACGTGCTGAACCTGCGCGCCCTTGATCCCCTGCGCCAAACGCCAAACGCCCCGCTACGCGGCACGATCATCCATGCCGTCATGGATCGGTTTATGGCCGCCACTCATGACGGGCTGCCCGCAGACCCGTTACCGCTATTTGAGCGCATCCTAACAGATACCCTAACCGAGCAAGCCCCGTGGCCCGCCGCCCGACGCCTATGGCGCGCCAAACTCATGCGGATCGCGCCTCAATTCTTGGCGCGTGAAACCGAACGCAGGGCCCATGCGACCCCCGCGCTGACCGAGGAACACGGCCGCATCACCTTGCCCGAAATTGACTTTACCCTGTCAGCCGAAGCCGACCGGATCGACACACTGCCGGATGGGCGTGTGTGGATTTATGACTACAAAACCGGTCAGATCCCATCGGCCAAGGTGCAAACATTCTTTGACCGTCAAATGCCGCTTGAGGCGCTGATCGTTGAGGGCGGTGGCTTCAAAACCCTTGGGGTACGGGATGTTGCGGGCATGACCTACATCGGGCTTGGCTCTGCGGCCAAAGACCTTGAGGTCAATATGAACCCCGTCGTGGATGATACGCAGGTTGATCTACTGCCTGAGACACGCGCCGGGTTGATCCGCCTAATCCGCAGCTACGACAGCCCCGATCAGGGCTACATTTCGCACCGCGCAATGGACGGCGTGACATACGAAAGCGACTACGCGCACCTTGCCCGCCGGGGCGAATGGGACGACACCGCCCCCGCCACATTGATCCGAGTAGGTCGGGAGGAGAACGCGCCATGACCCACCCCGCCTCTGCCGCGCAAATCGCGGCCGCCAACCCCGGCACATCTACGTGGCTTTCCGCAAACGCAGGTTCTGGCAAAACGCGCGTTCTGACAAACCGTGTGGCTTGGCTGCTGCTTGAGGGCACCCCGCCCGAGCGTATCCTGTGCCTGACCTACACCAAGGCCGCCGCCGGTGAGATGCAGAACCGTCTGTTCGCACAACTGGGCGCGTGGGCCATGATGGAGGACGCGGAGCTGCGCGCCGAGTTGTCCGAAATGGGTGTGCCAGACAGCTCTGAGGTGCCGCTGGACCACGCGCGCACCCTGTTTGCCCGCGCGATAGAAACCCCGGGCGGGCTGAAAATTCAAACGATCCACGCATTTTGCGCCTCACTCCTGCGGCGATTTCCGCTTGAGGCTGGTGTCTCGCCCCAATTCTCAGAGATGGACGACCGCGCGGGCACCTTGCTGGCCGCAGAAACCCTAGAAGAACTGGTCGCTACCCCCGAAGGCACCGCCTTGTTCGACGATGTCGCCCAGCACCTGACCGACCAAGACGCTGAAAAATTCTGCGCCCAGATCATCAAATCACGCGACCATTTCGCACGCGCCCGATCCCGCGCTGATATCTTTGCGGCCTTTGATCTGGATGAAGCTGACGATGTCATGGCGCAGGCGCTGACGCCCGAGGTTTTGCATGACTTCAACACGATGCGCGGCGCGTTGCAGGGCGTTGACAGCAAGACGATGGTCGCCCTCGCCGAACGGCTCGCGCCGCTTGACCTGAACCACGCCTCGCAAGAGGTGTTCGAGGCGTTCCTAAATACCTTCCTGACGGGCAAGTTTGAGCTGCGCAAAAACCCGGTCACCGCGCCCGTCCTCAAAAAACTTGATCCCGATATGATCGAGGACCTTAAAGAGGTTGCACGCGCCGCCCATGAACGGCGTGGCAGGCAGGCTGCGGCGGCGCAAACGGCAGCCCTTCATGCCTTTGCCGCGCCCTATCTTGCCCGGATTGAGGACCGAAAAGCCGCGCGCGGTTGGCTCGACTTCGATGACCTAATCCAGAAAACGCGCGCACTTTTGTCCCGCTCAGACGTGGCGCAATGGGTGCTCTTCAAGCTCGACGGCGGGATCGACCATATTTTGGTGGATGAGGCCCAAGACACCTCGCCCGTGCAATGGGACGTAATCACCGCCTTGGCCGCCGAATTCGCCAGCGGCGAGGGCGCGCGGTCAGATGTGGCCCGCACGCTGTTCGTAGTGGGCGACAAAAAGCAGTCGATCTATTCGTTCCAAGGAGCGGCCCCCGAAAAGTTCGACGAAATGCGAGAAACATTTGCCGAGCGTTTGGCGGCGGTTGATGCGCCCTTCCAATCGCGTGAGCTGCAATATTCCTTCCGCTCTGCCCCAACGATTTTGAACCTTGTGGACGCGACCTGCGGCGATGGCCGCGCGCCCGGTACGGGCTCCAAGGTGCTGCACACCGCATTTTTTGAAGACAAACCGGGACGCGTGGACCTGTGGCCCGTGATCCCGTCGCTGGGCGAGGCCGACCCCGATCGTGCGTGGTTTGACCCTGTGGATCGCCCCGCCCGCAACGACCCCAAAGTGCTGATGGCAGAGCGGGTCGCCACACAGATCGAACAGATGCTGAGCGATCGCACCCTGATCACCGTGGGCAAGGAACGCAGGCCTGTTCAGCCCGGCGATATCGTCATTCTGCTGCAACGCCGTAAGGAACTGTTCAACCTGATCCTTGAGAAATGCAAAGCGCGGAACCTGCCGCTTGCGGGGGCGGATGTGCTGCGGATTTCGGGGGAAATGGCAGTCAAAGATTTGACCGCGCTTTTGTCGTTTCTCGCGACGCCCGAGGATGATCTGTCTCTCGCTGCTGTCCTACGTTCACCGCTGTTTGGATGGTCTGAGGATGATCTGTTCCGCCTCGCACATCCCCGTGGCAAAGCCTTCCTGTGGGAGGCATTGCGCCGCCGTGGCACGCCAGAAAACACCGTGACCGAGCTGCAAGAACTGCTGCGCGTTGCCGATTTTCTGCGCCCCTACGAGCTGCTCGAACGGGTGCTGGCCCGCATGGGCGGACGGCGCAGATTTCGGGCGCGGTTGGGCGATGAATGCATCGAGGCGCTGGACGCGCTGCTGCAACAGGCCCTGACCTATGAGCAAAACGATGTGCCCAGCCTGACCGGCTTTTTGACGTGGCTCGACGCCGAAGAAATCAAGATCAAACGGCAGATGGATGCCCGCGCCGGCCTGATCCGGATCATGTCGGTGCATGGGGCCAAAGGGCTTGAAAGCCCGGTCGTGATCCTACCGGAGTGTCAGTTCATCAAGGCCCAAGGCGCGCCCCGATTTGTAGAGGGACCGGACGATCTGCTTACGTGGAAACCCGGCGCGTCCCTGACCCCGCCGGAACTGGCCGAACAGGTCGAAGCCAAGGCCATGGCGCAGCAGGACGAAAAAGACCGCCTGCTGTACGTCGCCATGACCCGGGCCGAAAGCTGGCTGATCGTCGGTGCCGCCGGAGAGTTGGGCAAGGACCCGACCGCCTCGTGGTACGGCAAGATCGAAGAGGGCTTGCGTGATTTGGGCGCCGAGCCGCTGACCATGGACGGTGAGCAAGGCTTGCAGCTTATCTCGGGGGATTGGTCTGCCGCGACCGAAACCGCCCCAACCGTCGCCGCGCCGATGCCCCCGCTCAATGCGATCTACCGCGCAGAGGCCCCCGGCCCGGTTGCGACGGCGCAAACGCGCTCCCCCTCTGACTTGGGCGGAGCCAAGGCCTTGTCTGGCGAAGGGTTGACCGAAGACATCGCCAAGCTGCGTGGCACATTGATCCACCTGTTGTTGGAACATCTGCCTGACGTACCACCATCAGACTGGGACGCAGCCGCGCGCCATCTTTTGGCCGGGTCCAACAACAGCCACCCCGACTTGAACCCTGATCACCTGATCCAAGAGGCGGTCGGCACCCTCAACACGCTACCGCAGGTTTTTGCCCCCGGCACATTGTCCGAGGTCGCCATCAGCGCGCCGCCCCTGCCGGGCGATGACCGCGTGTTATATGGCGTGATCGACCGTCTTCTGGTCACCCCATCCGAAATCATCTGCGCAGACATAAAAACAAATGCCGTCGTTCCCGACACACCGCAGGCCGTGCCACTGGGTCTATTGCGGCAAATGGGGGCCTATGCGCAGGCGCTCGCGCCGCTGTACCCGGATCGAAAGATCACCCCGGCCATCGTCTGGACACGGACTGCCAGCCTTATGGTCCTACCCCATGATCTGGTAACCGCTGCGTTACAAACTACCGTGGATGGTTGACGCCGCTGCGTGCCATTCCTAGGTTTCGACCCAACGCGCGACTCATCCCGGGTCGCCCATTTTAAGGACAGACATAATGGCAACCGTTGCTGTATCCGACGACACATTTGATACCGAAGTCCGCCAGTCCGACATCCCTGTCGTGGTGGATTTCTGGGCCGAGTGGTGTGGTCCCTGTAAACAGATCGGCCCCGCACTTGAGGCGCTGTCGGAGGAATACGAAGGCCGCGTGAAAATCGTCAAAGTGAACGTAGACGAAAACCCGAACTCCCCCGCACAGATGGGCGTTCGTGGCATCCCGGCTCTGTTCATGTTCAAAGACGGCGAAGTTGTTTCCAACAAAGTTGGCGCCGCTCCTGCGGCAGCTCTCAAAAGCTGGATCGAAGAGAGCGTCTAAGCCTCTTTCAGACATAATCGAATATCAAACCGCCGGGCCCAACAGCCCGGCGGTTTTGCGTTGCGGGGCACAGAAACCTTTTCTTTTGGATGTGCGTTGGCTTGGCACAATGGCCACAGCCGCACACGCCAGCACCCCAGTTCAACGAAAACGCCTGACGCCTTTTCAAAAAGCTGGGGAGGCCGATGGAAATGTCGTTAACACGGATGAATTCCCCACCCTCGGCGGCAAGAAAACAATAACCTCAGCCCACGAAAAAGCCCGGACAGATCGCTCTGTCCGGGCCACTCGTCATACGCAGCAGACTGCGGTTAAATTAGGAATTGGCGAACTCGGGGTATGCTTCCATCCCCAACTCTGCCTTGTCCAAGCCGACCAGCTCGTCTTCCTCAGAAACGCGGATGCCCACGATTGCCTTGAGGATGATCCACACAATCAGCGCACCAACGAAGGTGAATACACCGTACGCCGCGATACCCAAAAGCTGTGTGCCCAGAGCCGCGTCACCGTTGTAGAAGATGACCGCAATTGTGCCCCAGATACCGGCAAACAGGTGAACCGGGATGGCACCAACGACGTCATCGATCTTGAGCTTGTCCAGCAGTGGCACTGCAAGGACGACGATCACACCACCTACGGAACCGATCCACAGTGCGCCGAACAGTGTCGGGGCAAGGGGTTCAGCCGTGATCGACACGAGGCCGGCCAGCGCACCGTTCAAAACCATGGTCAGATCGGGCTTTTTGTAGAGCAGCTGTGTCATGACCAGCGCGGTCACCGCACCAGCGGCCGCAGCCATGTTGGTGTTGGCAAAGATGCGCGACACGTCGGACACATCACCCACGGTGCCCATCGCAAGCTGCGAGCCACCGTTAAAGCCGAACCAGCCGAGCCACAGGATGAACGTACCGAGTGTGGCGAGTGCCAAGTTGGAGCCAGGCATCGGTGTGACTTTGCCTTCTTTGGAGTATTTGCCCAAACGTGGTCCAAGGATGATCGCACCGGCCAGAGCGGCCCAGCCACCTACGGAGTGTACAACAGTCGAACCAGCAAAGTCGGAGAACCCAGCTTCGGACAACCAGCCGCCGCCCCACTGCCAGGACCCGGAAATTGGGTACATCACGCCGGTCAGGATGACGACGAAAGCAAGGAAGGGCCACAGTTTGATACGCTCAGCAAGGGCACCGGATACGATGGACGCAGTCGCCGCAACAAACACCAGCTGGAAGAAGAAATCCGAACCGATAGACGCGTAATCCAGCGCAGCATCCGCAGCAGACACACCAACGGGGTCCAGCACGGTTGGCACAAAGAACGAACCGACGTAGCCGTTGAAATCACCGGGGTACATCAGGTTGAAGCCGATGAGCCAGTACATGATCGCCGCCACAGAATAGAGCGCGATGTTTTTGGTCATCTGCATGGTCACGTTCTTGGAGCGGACAAGGCCGCCCTCAAGCATCGCAAAGCCCGCGGCCATAAAGAACACCAAAAAACCAGCCATGCAGAACAGCAGGGTGGTCATGATGTAGGGGCCGATTTCATCGAAGGAGGGCGCAGCCTCCTGCGCGAAAGCCGCAGCGGGCAGCGCCGCCAAGGCTAGGGTGGAAAGAAGCACTTTAGTTTTCATTGGTTATTCCCCTATGTCTCTGGCTTACAGAGCGTCGTCGTTGGTCTCGCCGGTGCGGACCCGAACGGCTTGGTTTACGTCCAGAACAAAGATTTTGCCGTCACCGATTTTGTCGGTTTTGGCGGTGCTTTGGATGGTCTCAACGACTTGGTCGGCCATGCCGTCCGCCACCACGAGCTCCAGTTTGACTTTCGGCACGAAGTTCACGGCGTACTCTGCGCCACGGTAAATTTCCGTATGTCCCGACTGTGAGCCGAAGCCCTTAATTTCCGTCACCATCATGCCGCGCACGCCGAGAGTGGTCAGCGCTTCGCGGACCTCCTCAAGCTTGAACGGCTTGATTGCTGCAATAATGAGTTTCACGTTTCTCACCCTTCCGGTTTTTTGTTTTGCCCCCGCCCTTGGGGAGTCCACAGGCTCAAAACATGGGCAACCGCGTCGGTTCGCAACGGAATGGGGGGTGCTTTCTGCAACCAGAGGGCGAGTTACGCGTTTATGTGCACAAAAAAGCGACTTTGCTCATTTTTTGAGCGGTGCGTTAAGAAATCGCTCATCAACTTTCGGTCTACATCCGAGTCGCCACGCGGTATGCTGCGCAAAACTCCGCCGAAAAGGCGACACACGAGCGAGGCAGTATGGCGAACTCTGGCAAAAGGCGTCCACTTGTGGCTGATCGACGGCCGCCAGCGCCAAAGCGGAAAAAACCCGCAAAGGCAAAGCGTGGCGGCTTTTTCAGGCGGCTTTTTACGTTTTCTAAACGGACAAAGGCGCCAAAGCGCAGCGCGCGGACGCAAAAACCGCGTACGTTTATGGGTCGCATCAAGATGCTGTTCACAAGGCTGCTTCGCCTGATCTGGCGGCTCATTTGGGGCATCACATGGCGGGTATCGGTCATTGGTGCGCTGATTCTTGCCTGCGCTGTCGCGATTTCCTACCAAAGCATCCCGACAATGGCCGAGTTGAAGGATGGTCGGCACCGGGGTTCCGTCACGTTTTATGATCGTAACAACGCAGTCTATGCGTGGCGTGGCGATCAATTTGGCGGCCCCGTCAGCTTTGCCACCGTCTCACCCCACCTCGTGAACGCGGTCGTGGCGACCGAAGACAGACGGTTCTACCGCCACTTTGGCGTCAGCCCGCGCGGCATCGCATCCGCGATCCGGATCAACCTACGCGAAGGGCGCGGACCTTTGTCGGGCAACGGCGGCTCGACCATCACGCAACAGGTGTCCAAGCTGGTCTGCCTAGGTGATCCGTATCTGCCGTCCAGCGGGATGACCGAGGCTGAGTATGAAGCGCAATGCCGGGTCGGCTCTGTTTGGCGTAAGCTAAAGGAAGTTCCCTTCGCCATGGCGATGGAGTGGAAGTTCACCAAGGAAGAAATTCTCGCCATCTATTTGAACCGTGCCTATCTGGGTGCCGGGGCCCGTGGGTTTGAAGCCGCGAGCCAGCGGTATTTCAACAAATCTGCGATGGAGGTCCGCCCCGCCGAGGCCGCAATGCTGGCCGGGCTTCTTGTTGCGCCCTCCTACTATGCGCCCACCCGCAACCTAGAACGCGCCCAGCGCCGGGCGCGCACGGTTTTACGGCTAATGCATGAGCAGGGCTATTTATCCTCGGCCCAATATGCCCAAGCGCAGGCCAACCCCGCGACCCTATCCACCGCTGCGCGCGACCAATCCGGCAATGCGTTTGCCGATTGGGTCATGAGCAAAGCCCCCTCGTTCCTGACCCGCGACACGACCGAAGATGTCGTTCTGCGCACCACCTTTGACCAACGCATCCAACAGGCCGCCGAAGACGCGCTGGAACTGGTGTTTGAGACAAAGGTACGCGAAGGGTCCAACGCACAAGCCGCCATTGTCGTGATGAGCGCGGATGGCGCGGTGCGCGCGATGGTCGGTGGCCGCAATACCCTACGCGCGGGCCAATTCAACCGTGCGACGCAGGCGATGCGACAAACCGGATCCGCGTTCAAACCGTTCGTCTACGCCGCTGCCCTTGATCTCGGCTACCGCTATGACAGCACCATCACCGACGCGCCCTTAGCCATCAAGGTTCCGGGCTCCGGCACCTACAGTCCTGCAAATTACACGAATGAGTTCTTTGGCGACGTCGATCTGACATTTGCACTGGCACAGTCACTGAACGCAGCAACAGTCGCACTATCCGAGGATATCGGCCGCGACGTGGTGCGCACAGTGGCCGAGCAGTTCGGCATCAACAGCGACCTCGCCCAAGGGCCGGCACTCGCGCTTGGAGTTTCCGAAAGCACGTTGGTGGAAATGACCGGCGCCTATGCGGGCATCCTCAACGGCGGCACCTCCGTAACACCCTACGGTCTTTTGTCATTGTCCCTACGCGCAGACCCCACCCCCCTGATCGGACAGGAGGGCGGATTGGGTGAACGCGTGATCCAAGAACGCTCCGCCCGGCAGTTGGTCTATATGATGCACCAGGTTGTCCAGACCGGATCCGGCGGGCGGGCTCAACTGCCCGATGGTCGCCCCGCTGCGGGCAAAACGGGCACAACGCAGGCGGCGCGCGATGCGTGGTTCATCGGGTTCACGGGTGATTATGTGACCGGCGTCTGGATGGGATATGACGACAACACTCCCTTGTCCGGCGTCACGGGCGGCGGCCTTCCGGCTGAGATTTGGCGCGAAACGATGGTCCGAGTGCATGATGGCCTACCGATCAGCCCATTGCCCATGATCGACGCCACCACAGATCGACGCCCCGCCCCGCAGCCCCAACCATACAGCGCCCCACAGGGCCAAGATCGGCTGGAGCGGTTTTTGTTGGATGCGCTGGGTGCTATTTTGGGCAACTAAGCCCCGGGTAGCCCCAATCAGGCCCGCACTACAGAACGGCCTGTGCGAACGCGCGGTCACCGCTGTTGCCCAATAGTTCAGGCACCTCTGCGCGTGGAAGCCAGTGGACCTCGTGCAGCGGCTCAAGCGGCGGGCCGACCCGCAGCGTGGGCCGCGCCATGTAAATGTGGCACAGCTTTTCCGCCCATAGCTTGTATTCCGGCATATAGACAAACCGCCGAAACGCCCCCAATCGGCGCGGTGCCGCGATGCGGTAACCCGTTTCCTCATAAACTTCGCGGTGCAGGGCACGCAGCGGACATTCGCCCGGATCAATGCCGCCACCGGGCAGCTGAAATTCATCCTCATCGCCCAATTGTCGGGTGATCAGCACACGATCCCCCAACGGCAAAAGCGCATATGCACCAGGTCGCAGCGTATAGCGGCGAGCACGAATCGGGGCGGGACCAAAGCGAGGGATCATGGCGGCAACTCATAGGGGGCTTGGATCGGGGCGGCAGGGCGCCTATATGCTCCCCCTATGCCAGCCGATACAAGGTAAGGAAAGCCCATGACCACAGGCACTCAAATCGCCTGGGATGACACCGTGTTGCCGTTCCAACTCGACGCTTCAGATATCCGCGGCCGCGTGGCGCGGCTGGACGGAGTATTGGAAAACGTCCTCAAACAACATGACTACCCCCCGCAAGTCGAGGCATTGGTGGCCGAGATGGCCCTTTTGACCGCGCTCATCGGGCAAACCATCAAACTGCGCTGGAAGCTGTCGCTTCAGGTCCGCAGCGATGGTCCCGTGCGTATTCTGGCGACCGATTACTACGGCCCCACCGCCGAAGGAGAGCCCGGCCAGATCCGTGCCTATGCTTCCTATGACAAGGACGCGCCGCTGGATGTGGGCAATATCTTTGACCTCGTGGGCAAAGGCTACTTTGCGATCCTGATCGACCAAGGCCAAGACATGGCCCCCTACCAAGGCATTACGCCCTTAGCGGGCGGCTCCCTGTCCTCCTGCGCCGAGACGTATTTCGCACAGTCCGAGCAAATCCCGACCCGCTTTGCGCTCAGCTATGGGCGCAGCACGCTGCCCGGCGAAGAATCCGCTTGGCGCGCAGGCGGTGTGATGTTGCAGCATATGCCCAAAGCGTCGCCGCATGTAACGGGTGAGGGTGGTTCTGGCGACGCAGGCCTGCTGGCCGCCACAGATATCCTCAGCGAGGATGAGGGCGAAAACTGGACCCGCGCCAACGTTCTGCTCGATACGGTCGATGATCTGGAACTGATCGGGCCAACCGTTTCACCGACTGAGCTGTTGACCCGCCTGTTCCATGAGGAACAACCCCGCGTCTATGAGGCCACCGGCGTGCGCTTTGGCTGCACCTGCTCAGAGGAGCGTGTGCGGACGTCCCTGTCGATTTATTCGGCCAAGGACATCGCGCATATGACCACTGATGAGGGCACCGTTACCGCAGACTGCCAGTTCTGTGGCGCGCATTACACCTTTGCGCCCAATACACTGGGGTTTGAGGCGACGGACAAACCTGATGCTTGATATCAATGCCCTCCGCGCCGCTTGTGCCGCGGAGGGCACCGGGTCGTCCGACTACGACCTATCGCCAGAGGTTGCCGCCCCCGCGGGGCGCACCCTACGTGCCGCCGCCGTGCTGATCGCCGTTCAAGACAGCGCGCGCGGGCTAGAACTGGTGCTGACCAAACGGTCTTCCAAGCTCAAACACCATCCCGGCCAGATCGCCTTTCCAGGCGGCAAAGTGGACGGGGATGAAGATGATATCACAGCCGCCCTTCGCGAAGCGCGCGAAGAAATCGGCTTAGCGGGTGCAGATGTGCTGGGCACCCTACCCCCGCACGAAACAGTCACCGGGTTTAACGTCACGCCCGTTCTTGCGCATATCGCAGCCCCCTTCGCCCCGGTGCCGGAGCCGGGTGAGGTGGAAGAAGTGTTTAACGTGCCCATGAGCCACGTCATGACGCCCGCGAATTACATCATTGAGCGGCGCATGTGGCGAGGCAACTGGCGTCAGTTTTATACGGTCCCTTATGGTCCATACTACATCTGGGGCGCCACCGCGCGGATGCTGCGCGGTCTGGCGGAACGGCTATGAACATCACGGGCACATGGTTAAGCGCGCCGGGCACCCAAGAGGTGTTTGCCCGGCTCAGCGCCTATCAGGCCTATGCCGTGGGCGGCTGTGTACGCAACGACCTGTTAGGCGTACCGGTCCATGATGTCGACATCGCAACGTCCGCCACGCCGCACCAAGTGATTGAAGCCTGTAACGGCCTCAAGGTCGTGCCGACGGGTATAGATCACGGCACGGTCACCGTCATCGCCGCTGGCATCCCGCACGAGATCACCACCTTTCGCCGCGATGTCGAAACCGATGGCCGCCGGGCCACCGTGGCCTTTGGCACCGACATCGCACAGGACGCAGCCCGGCGTGATTTCACGATGAACGCGCTTTATGCGAACGCAGACGGCGAGGTTATTGATCCGCTGGGCGGCCTGCCCGATCTGCGCGCGCGGCTCGTGCGGTTCATCGGCACCCCACAGGCTCGCATCCAAGAAGATTACCTGCGCATCCTGCGGTTCTTTCGGTTCACTGCGCTGTATGGCGATAGCCTTGATGCAGAAGGGCTGGCCGCATGTGCGGAACTCGGCGACGGCTTGTCCGGGCTTAGCCGTGAGCGCATCGGCCATGAGATGCGCAAACTCCTCGCCGCGCCCGACCCTGCCCCCGCAGTGGCTGCAATGGCACAGGCGGGGTTGTTGCAACGTATCCTGCCCGGTGCAGACACACGCGCGCTTGCGCCGCTGATTCACCTGGAAACAACGCCGGATTGGACCGTGCGCCTTGGGGCAATGGGCGGGGATCCAAGCGGTCTGCGCCTCTCAAAGGCAGAGACCAAGCGCCTCATGCGCCTCAGGGATGCTGCGACATCGACCCAGTCGCCTTTCGCGCTTGGGTATGAACTGGGGGCTATGGATGGCTTGCACGCGCTGACCCTACGGGCCGCCCTGCTGGAGCAACCGATGGTGACGGCTGGCCTTGCGGACGGGGCCGCAGCGACGTTTCCGGTCAAGCCTGCGGACCTTGCGCCGCTGACCGGGCCGCAACTGGGCGCAGCACTCGTAACCGCGCGCGCGCGATGGCTGGCAAGCCGCGGAACACTGGACGCGCGCGCCCTGCTGAATGGCCTCGACACGCCCAAGCAATAGCGGCACAAACGCCCGCATGTTTCTATTGACCGATCCCCTCTATGCCTTTGTCCTTGCGGGTCTATTCTCGCCCGGACCAAACGTAATCTTGATCACCTCTTCGGGCGCGCGCTTTGGGTTCAAGGCCACGCTGCCCCACGTCTTGGGCGTCGTGGTGGGCGTGGGCATCACAGCGGGCCTGACCGCCCTTGGGATTGGCGCGCTTTTGTTGGCCGCCCCCGCGTTGGAATGGGGGCTCAAGCTGATTGCGGGCGGTTGGATCACCTACATGGCCTACAAGCTGGCCATGGCCAAACCATCCGCCACCCCCAACCCGGATGAGCGTCCGTTTACCTTTGTGCAGGCGATCCTGTTCCAATGGGTCAACCCCAAGGTCTGGGCCGTCGCACTTGCAGCCTCTGCCGGGTTTGCGTCCAACCTGCCCCCACTCCAAGAGGCGCTGCGCATCGGGTCCGCCTTTTCCGGCACTAACTTTTTTGTCTGCCTGTTTTGGTCCGCCGCAGGCACCCTTTTGGCCTATCTGCTTCAGACCCCAACCGCATGGCGGGTGTTTAACCTTGTGATGGCGGCGGCGCTTCTGGCATCTGCGGTCATGGTTTTTCTGAGCTGAGGGATTATATTCGCATCAAAGGACCAAATCCCATGATGCGCTTTTTCGAAAACCTGGTGGACCCCTACGTCCCCTACCGGGAAACTGACACGCCGCCCACGCGGTTGTGGCCGTTCCTGTGGGATCTGTCCCAGCCCTTCAAACGCATCTTCGCTTTTGCCGCCTTCACGTCAGTATTGGTCGCGATGGTCGAGATCGGTTTGATCTTTTATATGGGTCGTCTCGTTGACTTACTGTCGGATCAGACACCGACCCAAGTCTGGCAGGCCCACGGGACCGAGTTGATTGTCGCGGGTGTGTTTGTCTTGGTTCTGCGCCCCGCGGTCCAAGCGCTGAACGTTATGCTACTGAACAACTCGATCCTGCCGAATTTTGGCACGCTGATCCGGTGGCGCGCGCACCGGCAGGTTCTGCGCCAATCCGTCGGCTGGTTTGAAAATGATTTCGCCGGCCGGATTGCAAACCGCATCATGCAAACGCCCCCCGCCGCGGGCGAGGCCGTGTTTCAAATCTTTGACGCGATCACCTTTGCGCTGGCCTATCTGATCGGCGCGGCAGTGCTGCTGTTTGATGCCGACCCTCGCCTTTTGCTGCCGCTTTTGGCCTGGTTTGGGCTTTATGGCACGCTGGTCCGTTGGACCATGAAAAACGTGGGCCCCGCGTCCAAAGCCGCATCAGATGCGCGGTCCATGACGACAGGGCGCGTGGTGGACAGCTACACCAACATCCACTCTGTCAAATTGTTCGCCCAGCACGAGCAGGAGGTCGACTACGCCCGCGACGCCATCGAATACACCCGACAGACATTTGCGCGTGAGATGCGGATTTTCACCGTTATGGACGTGGTTCTTACGCTGTTAAACGGGTTGCTGATTGTTGGGGTGGTCGCCTGGGCCATCGCGCTCTGGATGCAGGGCACTGCCTCCGTCGGAGTTGTCGCAGCAGCCACCGCGCTGACCCTGCGGCTGAACGCGATGACCGGGTGGATCATGTGGGCTTTGTCATCGTTTTCCCGCAACTTGGGCGTCGTGGCCGAGGGCATGGAGACCATTTCCCAACCGATCACACTGGTTGATGCCAAAGACGCCAAGCCGCTAAATCTCACCAAAGGTGAGATCACGATGGACGCGCTGACCCACCACTATGGACGCGGCGCGGGGGGCTTGGATCAAATCTCTCTCACGATCAAACCCGGTGAAAAAGTCGGCCTTATCGGACGCTCCGGGGCGGGAAAATCGACCCTCGTGAAACTGCTTTTACGGTTTTACGACACCGAGGGCGGCCGCATTTTAATCGACGGCCAAGACATCGCCCACGTCACCCAAGACAGCCTGCGCAGTGAAATTGGCATGGTCCAACAGGACAGCTCGCTCCTGCACCGATCTGTTGCAGACAACATCCGCTACGGCCGTGACGGCGCCAGCATGGACGACATCATCGCCGCCGCAAAACAGGCCGAGGCGCATGAATTCATCCTCGACCTAGAGGACCCCGAAGGCCGCAAAGGCTATGAGGCCGAGGTCGGAGAGCGGGGCGTCAAGCTATCGGGCGGGCAAAGGCAGCGGGTCGCATTGGCCCGCGTGATCCTAAAAAACGCACCGATCCTTGTGCTGGATGAGGCCACAAGCGCCCTTGATAGTGAAGTCGAGGCCGCAATTCAGGACACCCTTTATGGCATGATGGAAGGCAAGACAGTGATCGCGATTGCTCACCGCCTTTCAACAATCGCCAAGATGGACCGCATCCTTGTGCTGGACGATGGCCGCATTGCGGAGCAAGGCCGGCACGAAGATTTGCTGGCCGAGGGCGGGCTATATGCCAGCTTTTGGGCGCGGCAATCCGGCGGGTTTATTGCCACGGAGGCAGCAGAATGATGCAGAAAGTGGCCGCGCGCCTTGGCAACCTGATCGACCCATTCAAACCCGCAGATGGCCCACCGCCGCGCACGCTTGGGGCGTTTTTCAAATGGTGCCTTGCAGGGACGTGGCCCATATTGATCGTGGCATTCGGAGTGTCTGCTCTTGCGGGCGCGACCGAGGTAATCTCCGCCTTTTTGCTGGGTGCAGTGATCGACAGTGCGGTCTCGACGGGGCCCACCACATACTTTGCGGACAACTGGCCCCTTTTGCTCGTCTTTGTTGGGTTTTTCCTGCTGATCCGGCCGCTTTTGTTTGGCACATCCGCAGCATTCAATGGGATCGTCGTGCCCCCCAACGTCTATCCGCTGGTGCAATCGCGGCTGCACCGCTGGACACTGGGCCAAGCCGTTTCGTTCTTTGACAACGATTTCGCGGGGCGGATCGCGTCCAAACAAATGCAGACAGCGCGGGCCCTGACGGATGTCACGAACGAGTTCATCAACGTCGTGGCCTTTGCCCTCGCGACCCTGATCGGCTCAGCCCTCTTGCTGACGACAATCGACGCCCGGATCGCTGGTGCACTGGTGATTTGGCTGGTCGGTTATTTCCTGATGATCCGCTGGTTCATGCCCCGTATCCGCATCAGGTCACGTGACCGCGCGGGCGCTCGCGCCATGGTCACGGGTCAAGTTGTGGACACGATCACCAACATCAAAACCGTCAAACTGTTCGGCCACATGGATCATGAGGACCGCGCCGCCCTCGATGCCATGAGCACGTTACGCGGCAAGGCTCTCGCCTTTGGGAAGCTTTCAACCGGGTTTCGCTTTGCCCTGATGACGACAGCGGGTGTTTTGCCCGTTCTGCTGATTGGGGGGGCGACTTGGCTGTGGACGCTTGGCGTCACAACCCCCGGTGACATCGCCGCCGCTGGTGCCGTGTCGATCCGCATCGCGCAGATGACCGGTTGGGTTAGCTTTACGCTGATGGCGATGTACGCCAACGTGGGCGAGGTCGAAGATGGGATGCGCACCCTGACCGCGCCACAAACTCTGCTGGACCGCGCAGATGCGCAGCAGCTGGACGCCGCCAAGGGGGCAGTGGCGTTCAAGGACGTCACTTTCACTTATGGCCGCGAGGAAGGCGGCGTT
Organism: Thalassobacter sp. 16PALIMAR09; assembly: GCF_000765485.1. Taxonomy (NCBI): domain Bacteria; kingdom Pseudomonadati; phylum Pseudomonadota; class Alphaproteobacteria; order Rhodobacterales; family Roseobacteraceae; genus Thalassobacter; species Thalassobacter sp. 16PALIMAR09. The sequence goes on along the minus strand of NZ_JHAK01000003.1, from coordinate 140,201 downwards.
CAGGACGTCGCACTCTCGCTCGCACCCGGTGAAAAGTTGGGCTTGGTCGGGGCGTCGGGGGCGGGGAAATCCACCTTAGTCAGCCTGCTGTTGCGCCTTCAAGACCCCGAGGACGGCACCCTTACGCTGGACGGTCACGACCTGCGCGATCTGACCCAGCAGTCCCTGCGCCAACAGATCGGGATGGTCACGCAGGAAACCGCGATGTTCAATCGCTCCGCGCTAGACAACATCCGCTACGGCAAGCCCGATGCCACCCCTGACCAGATCGAGGCCGCCGCCCGCGCCGCCGAGGCACATGACTTCATCCTTGGCCTCAAGGATCACAAAGACCGCACGGGCTATGACGCACATCTGGGGGAACGAGGCGTGAAGCTGTCGGGCGGGCAACGCCAACGGATCGCACTGGCCCGTGCTATCCTAAAGGACGCGCCCGTTTTGGTTTTGGATGAAGCGACATCCGCCCTCGACAGTGAGGTTGAGGCCCAAATCCAAACTGCTCTAGAGCGCGTGATGGAAGGGAAAACCGTCATCGCCATCGCCCACCGGCTGAGCACCATCGCCCGTATGGACCGCATCGTTGTGATGGACCAAGGCCGCATCGTGGAACAGGGCAGCCACGCTGAGTTGTTGGCGCAGGATGGGCTGTATCGCCGATACTGGGACCGACAGTCAGGTGGATTTATCGGGGTGGCTGAAGCCGCCGAATAGACCTACAAGCGCGCCATGGACATCAACATCACACGTTTAGGCCACCTCGGCGATGGCATCGCAGAGGGGCCGCTATTTGCGCCCCGCACTCTCCCTGATGAGGTCGTCACTGGCACACCGCAAGGCGACCGGCTGACGGACATTCGGATCGTCACCCCATCAGAGCATCGGGTCAAAGCGCCTTGTGCTCATTACAACGCTTGCGGTGGCTGCGCGTTGCAGCACGCAAGCGATGATTTTGTGGCTGGGTGGAAACGGCAGGTCATTCAAACCGCCCTCGCCGCCCAAGACCTGAACGTGTCACCCGAGCCGACGCTGACAAGCCCGGCAGGCACCCGCCGGCGCGGAACCCTGCACGGCAAGCGCACGAAAAAGGGCGCGTTGGTTGGGTTTCATGCCCGCGCCGCCGAAACCATCACGCCGGTGCCGAACTGTTTGTTGCTGGACCCCGTCATCTTGGCCGCGATCCCAACGCTGGAAACCTTGACCCGGATCGCCGCATCCCGCGCGGCAGAGGTGGCCTATCACCTGACGGTCTCGGACGCGGGCCTCGACCTTGCGATTGAGAACGCTAAGCCACTGGACGCAAGCATCCGCCAAGAGTTGCCATCCTACGTTGCCGCCTTTGCCCGCGTCACATGGAACGGAGAGCCTGTGCTGCAAGCCGCAGCCCCAGGCGTACGCTTTGGCACCGCCCGCGTCGTGCCGCCCCCCGGCGCGTTCCTACAGGCCACGCCCGAGGGTGAGAGCGCCCTTGTGCGCGCCGCTATGGACGCCATCGGTTCGGCATCGCGGGTGATTGATCTGTTCAGCGGATGTGGGACGTTCACGTTCCCCGCCGCCGCACAAGCGTCAGTGCACGCAATGGAAAGCGAACAGACCCTGCTGGCCGCGCTGGACCACGGCGTGCGCCACAACCAAGGCCTTAAGCCCATCACGACCGAGCGTCGCGACCTGTTCCGCAACCCCGTCTTGCCCGAAGATCTAACGAAGTATGACGCGGCCATCATCGACCCGCCCCGCGCAGGTGCCGAGGCGCAGGTGGCCGAACTTGCCCAAAGCAGCATCCCGCGCATCGCGTTTGTGTCGTGCAACCCCGTGACCTTCGCCCGCGAAGCGGCCACGTTGGTGCAGGCGGGCTATACCCTCAATTGGGTCCGCGTCATTGACCAATTCCGTTGGTCGCCACATATCGAAACCGTGGCTTCATTCTCCAAGGACTGATCTTTATGCGCCAAGCGCTTGAACACTTTTTGCTCGGCAAAGCTTTTCGCACGTTCATTATCGCCGTCATCGTGTTCAACGCGATCATCCTTGGGATGGAAACATCCCAAACGCTGATGGATCGTTTTGGGCCACTGATCCTGATGCTCGACACCATCTGCCTGAGCATCTTTGTGATTGAAATTGTGCTCAAACTGTTCGCGATGGACCGGCGGTTTTTCAAAGATGGCTGGAACATCTTTGACTTTGCGATTGTTGCGGTCGCGCTAATGCCCGCAACCCAAGGACTGTCGGTCCTACGGGCACTGCGCATCCTGCGGGTCCTGAAACTGATCACCGCCGTGCCCAGCCTCAAGCGCGTGGTGGAGGGGCTGTTCAAAGCGCTGCCCGGCATGGCTTCGGTGTTTGGGCTGATGACCCTGATTTTCTACATCGGCGCGGTGATGGCCACGAAACTGTTCGGCGCGGGCTGCCCCCTTTGCACCCCGGAGCAGGCCGCGAATTTCGACGAATGGTTCGGTACGCTGGGGCGCTCTGGCTATTCGCTGTTTCAGATCATGACACTGGAAAGCTGGTCCATGGGGATCGTCCGCCCCGTGATGGACGTCTATCCGCACGCATGGGCGTTTTTCGTGCCGTTTATCCTGATCACGACCTTTGCGGTGGTGAACCTTGTGGTCGGCCTTGTGGTGAACTCGATGCAAGAGGCATCGGAGGTCGAAACCACCGAAGCCACGGATGCCTACCGCGACGAAGTGTTGGATCGCCTCAAGGCGATTGAGGCCCGCCTAGGGGGCAAGTGATGCAACTTAGGCCCGTTTTTCCAGCACCTTAACACCCAAGACATTGAGGACCTTCGCCTCAATATGCTCGGCATTCATCGCGGCGATTTCGTACATGTCGTGCGGATTGGCTTGGTCGATGAACGTGTCAGGTAAGACCATTGAGCGGAACTTAAGTCCGTCATCAAACACGCCTTCCTCCGCCAAAAGCTGGGCAACATGGCTGCCAAAGCCGCCAATCGCGCCCTCTTCGATCGTGATCAGTGCCTCGTGATCAGCGGCCAATTGCAAGATCAGATCTCGGTCCAATGGCTTGGCAAAACGCGCGTCGGCGATAGTGGGTTTGAGCCCCCGATCTGCCAACCGCTCAGCGGCTTCCTTCACCTCTTCGAGGCGGGTGCCAAAGGACAACAGCGCCACGCGCTCACCCTGCGCGATCATCCGGCCTTTGCCGATTTCTAGTGGCGTGCCCCGCTCGGGCAAATCAACGCCAACGCCCTCACCCCTTGGGAAGCGGAAGGCAATAGGTCCGTCATCATGGGCAACGGCGGTGGCAACCATATGGACCAGCTCGGCCTCATCCGCGGCGGCCATCACGACCATGCCCGGAAGGGACGACATATAGCCGATGTCGAAGGTGCCCGCGTGGGTCGCGCCATCCGCACCAACCAATCCGGCGCGATCAATCGCAAAGCGCACGGGCAAACGCTGAATCGCCACGTCGTGGACAATCTGGTCATAGCCCCGCTGCAAGAATGTGGAATAAATCGCGCAGAACGGCTTCATCCCGCCTGCCGCAAGGCCCGCGCAGAATGTGACGCCATGTTGTTCAGCAATACCAACGTCAAAGGTCCGTTTAGGGAAACGACCACCAAACAAATCAAGCCCCGTGCCATCCGGCATTGCAGCCGTGATCGCGACGATTTTGTCGTCCCGCTCCGCCTCTTTGATCAGGCTTTGGGCAAAGACCTTCGTGTAGCTTGGCGCGTTGCTGGGCGCCTTTTTCTGCTCACCCGTGATCATATCGAACTTGGCCGTTGCGTGGCCCCGGTCAGGGCGATCCTCGGCGTAGCCTTTGCCCTTTTGGGTCACCGCATGGATCAGGATCGGGCCATCAGCACGCGCCTTGACCGTCCGCAGAACGGACAACAATTGATCCATATCGTGGCCATCAATCGGGCCGACATAGGAAAACCCCAACTCCTCAAACAGGGTGCCACCAACCGCCATGCCTTTGAGCATTTCTTTGGCCCGCTTGGCCCCTTCTTGGAAGGGCTCGGGCAGCATGCGGACGGCACCCTTGGCCGCGGCCTTGAAGTCTTGGAAGGGCTGGCCCGCATAGAGCCGGCTGAGATAGCTGGACATCGCGCCAACGGGTGGGGCGATGGACATCTCATTGTCGTTCAGGATGACGATCAACCGTGTTCCTTCGTGGCCTGCGTGGTTCAGCGCCTCATAGGCCATGCCCCCCGACAGCGCCCCGTCGCCGATGACGGCGATAGCATCGCCCACCGTTTCGGAGCCGAGATCACGCGCAACAGCAAAGCCCATGGCCGCCGAGATTGAGGTCGAGGAATGCGCCGCGCCAAAGGGGTCATAGGGGCTCTCAGAGCGTTTGGTGAACCCCGACAAACCGTCTTTTTGACGGATTGTCAGCATGCGGTCACGCCGCCCCGTCAGGATTTTGTGCGGATAGCACTGGTGGCTGACGTCCCAGATCAGCTTGTCGCGCGGGGCGTCAAACACGGCGTGAATGGCGACCGTCATCTCAACCACGCCCAGACCCGCGCCCAAGTGACCACCCGTCTGGGAGACCGACCAGATCGTTTCCTTGCGCAGCTCGGTGGCAAGGCGGGTCAGGTCAAAATCGCTCAGGCCCTTCATGTCGGCGGGCCCGGCGATCCGGTTTAGCAAAGGTGTCTCGGGACGGTCCGACATCGCGGCCTCCTATCTGTCGCGCGTGACAACATAGCGTGCAATGTCACGCAACGTATCAGCACGGGGGCCATAGGGCTGAAGTGCCGCACAGGCCTCATCAATCAGGGATTGGGCGCGGGCCTTGGCGGCCTCTAGTCCCAGCAGCGAAACGAACGTGGCTTTGCCCGCATCGGCATCCTTTTGCAGCGCCTTGCCCGCGAGGGCAGCATCGCCCTCAACATCCAGCACGTCATCCGCAATCTGAAACGCAAGACCAAGTGCACGGGCATATGCCACCAAAGGTGCCGGATCAGCGCCGCCCAGAATAGCCCCCGCCTCACAGGGCCAAACCAGAAGCGCGCCGGTTTTGTTGCTCTGAAGCTCGGTGATTTGCTCAAGCGTTAAGGGGGCGGACGCGGTCTCTGCAGCAATGTCCTGCGCCTGCCCTAGCACCATACCCTCGGCCCCGCTGGCGCGCGCAAGCGTCAGGCAAAGTTGTGCACGCACGGCCCCATCGGGGTGGGTATCGGGGTGTGCAAGGATCTCAAACGCGAGGGTTTGCAGCGCGTCACCGACCAAAACGGCGGTCGCTTCATCCCATTTCACATGCACAGTAGGCTGGCCACGGCGCAGCGCATCGTCGTCCATGCAGGGCATATCATCATGCACGAGGCTATAGGCATGGAGACATTCAACCGCCGCCCCCGCGCGCAACGCATGCGCCGGGTCCACATCAAACAGCCGCGCCGTTTCCATCGCAAGAAACCCGCGCAAGCGTTTGCCGCCTGCACTGGCGTAGCGCATGCCCGCCGTTACCTCACTGCTGGGCAGGACGGACATGATTTCGTCCAGACAATCCTGCAAAGCGGATTGCGCAGCACTCAGGTCTTGCTTGAACATGGTCTTACATATCGCCTACGGGACGGCTCCCGGTGGGTTGCCCGTCGGCGTTCAGCACAAGCTGCTCGACCTGCTCTTCGGCGGCGCGCAGCTTTGCCTCACAATGGGCCTTGAGCGCGGCACCGCGTTTATACAGCGCGATAGACGCATCCAGCGCCACGTCGCCCCGGTCTAGCTGCTGCACAACGGCCTCAAACTCGGCCATAGCCTGTTCGAATGTCATTTCGGCGACGGGTTTATCGGTCATTGGCCGCGCTCCTTTAGAGTGCTGACGTGGGTGGCGACTGAGGCCGCCAAGGCGTCCAAGTCATAACCGCCTTCAAGGCAAGACACCACCCGGCCTGAACATGTGGCATCCGCCACATCGCACAGCCGTTCAGTGACCCAGCGGAAATCTTTGGTGGTCCAGTTCAAGCCCGCCAGAGGGTCATCGCGGTGGGCGTCAAAACCGGCAGAGATAATCAGTAACTCAGGGGCGTAGTCCATCAACATGGGGAACACCTCGGCCTCATAGACGGCGCGCATGTGGGCCCCGTCCGATGCGGTTGGCAGGGGGATGTTTGTGATCTGCCCATGGGCCCCGTTTTCGCTGCGTTCACCACTGCCGGGCCAAAGGGGCATCTGGTGGCTAGACACGAACCGCACGCGCGGCTCATCCCACAGCAAATCTTGGGTACCATTTCCGTGGTGTACGTCAAAATCCACGACAGCCACACGGCTGAGCCTATGTACCTCTAGCGCATGCTTTGCCGCAATCGCCACATTCCCCAAAAAGCAAAAGCCCATAGTTTTCTCGGTCTCGGCGTGATGGCCGGGTGGGCGCGTGGCCACAAAGGCGTTCGCGGCGTCACCGGCCATAACCGCATCAACAGAAGCCACCGCAGCGCCTGCGGCACGCCATGCAGCCTCAACCGAGCCCTTGGACATCCACGTATCAGGGTCCATCTGCACCAGCCGATCATCCTCGGGGACCGAGTTGCGCAGCGTATCCACATGGCTTTGCGGGTGACAGCGCAGAACGACGCTGTCGTCCGCTATCGGCGCATCACGGCGATCAAGGTCCATATCGGCCAAGGCCGCCTCAATAGCCCTTATCCGGGCGATTTGTTCGGGATGGCCCTCGGGAGTGACGTGGGCCAGCGACGCGGGGTGGGTGTAAAGCGCGGTTGTCATGGCGCGACCCTACAGCGCCGCCCCCGCGGGGTGAAGTCCCGACCCGCCCTAATCAGGGGCGAGCATATAGCCCGCCCCGCGCACCGTTTGCAGGTAGCGCGGCTGCTTGGGGTCTATCTCGATCTTACGGCGCAGGCGCGTGATCTGGACATCAACGGCCCGTTCTTGGCTTTGCACGCCATCGCGGGACAAACGCTCAACCAGTTCGGTCCGGCTCACGGCTTCATGGGGCGTGCCGCTGAATATCCGCATCAGGCTCGATTCCGTTGCCGTTAGCCGCACAAGCGCCTGACCCTGCCACAGCTCGCCACGTTCCATGTCATAACGCACGCCGCCCAGATGCAGAACCTTGGGCGCAGAGGCCACGGCGCCTTGTGGCATCCGGCGCAGCACGGCACCGATGCGCAACAACAGCTCCTTCGGCTCAAACGGTTTGGCCATATAATCGTCCGCACCGGCCTCAAGCCCGGTGATCCGATCCCCGGTTTCACCCTTGGCCGTGAGCAATAGGATCGGCGTTTCGCAGGTTTCACGGATTTCACGGCAAAGGGTAATACCATCGTCACCAGGCATCATTACATCCAGAATGATGAGGTCAAAATCGAGCCCCGCCAATAGCCGCCGCGCATGATCTGCGTCCCGCGCGGCTGTGGTCAGATAGCCGTTTCGCACAAGGAACTTCTGCAAAAGGGTCCGTATCCGCTCATCATCGTCGACGAGCAAAACGTGGGCCTGCTGGTCTGCACTCATTGGCCGGGCTCCTTCATCGCCGCATAGTGACGACGCATTTCAGGATCCATCATATGCTCAAGAACTGTGCGAAAGCCAGCGACGGCATTTGGGCCCGCCTCACGGAAGGCCGCACGCATGCGTTGACGTTGAGCGTCGGACAGCGCGCGCTCTAGCTCACCCCCCTTGGCGGTCAGGTACAAATGACGCTCACGCTTGTCCTTGGCGCCGACCCGCGCCTCAACCAAGCCATCCGATTGCAGGGTCCGGAGCACCCGGTTGAGCGACTGCTTGGTGACGCCCAGAATGTTGAGCAGGTTGTTTACGGTTGTGCCCGGTGCGCGGTGGATAAAGTGGATTGCCCGATGATGCGCGCGCCCATAGCCATGATCCTCAAGGAGGCGGTCCGGATCGGCCGTGAACCCGCGATAGGCGAAAAACATCGCCTCGATCCCTTTGCGCAACTGCTCATCGGTCAGAAAAAGCAGGCTCTCACCACTGCTGGGTCCGGGCTGATCCATGGGTAGGGCCTTTCTGATCACGTCTTATCCGATTTTATGTCAGTGTTGTTGACTTTCCAAGAGCGCATTGGTAGCGATTCACACGAAATGCGCAATAAAATGTCCGTTCCGGACCTATACCGCGCAATATTTGCAAATTTGGAGGAGCGAACGATGGCGGGAGGGTATGATGACCGCGACGGTAAAATCTGGATGGATGGCGCGCTTGTAGACTGGCGCGAGGCCAATGTGCACATCCTCACCCATGCGATGCACTACGCGTCCTCTGTGTTTGAGGGCGAGCGGTGCTATTCGGGCAAGATTTTCAAATCGCGCGAACATTCTGAGCGGCTGATCCAGTCAGGCAAGCTGATCGACTTTGACCTGCCCTACACGGTCGACGAAATCGAAGCCGCCAAGCAGGCTGCACTTGAGGCCAATGGCCTACAGGACGCCTATGTCCGCGCGCTAGCATGGCGTGGCGCCGGTGAAGACATGGGTGTCGCCTCGGCGCGCAACCCGGTCCACATGGCCGTCGCTGTCTGGGAATGGGGCAACTATTACGGCGACGCCAAGATGAAGGGCGCCAAGCTCGACATCGCCAAATGGAAGCGCCCCTCGCCCGAGACCGCGCCATCCCAAGCGAAGGCTGCTGGCCTTTATATGATCGCGACCATGTCCAAACATGCCGCCGAAGCCAAAGGCTGCTCCGACGCGATGATGTTCGACTATCGCGGCTATGTGGCCGAGGCGACGGGCGCGAACATCTTCTTTGTCAAAGACGGTGAAGTGCACACGCCCAAGGCCGATGCCTTCCTGAACGGGATCACCCGTCAGACCGTGATCGGGATGCTTCAGGACAAAGGCATCACCGTGCATGAGCGCGTTATCATGCCCGAAGAGCTGGAAGGTTTTCAGCAATGTTGGCTGACGGGCACAGCTGCCGAAGTCACCCCCGTGGGCGAAATCGGCGACTACAATTTTGAGGTCGGCGCACTGACCCGCGAAATTGCCGAAGACTACGAAAAGCTCGTGCGCGCCTAATTCGCCCGCACACATCTACAAAACGACGAAAACCCCCGCCAGTGGCGGGGGTTGCTCGTTCCGGGTCATTTTGACCATTTGTTTGATTGTAGGTCCCCGACGCAACGTACTGGGTGGGGGCAAGAAATCGTCGCGCCGGGGTGAGCAAATGCTCTCTACAGAGACATCTATGCCACCCGACCATGACCGGAGTGCGTAGCCTCAGCGGCAGCCTTGGGGTCATTTCAGGGCGAAACAGGGACATGGTTAACACCCAAAAAACACGAAACCCCTCGGGCCGTTTTCAGCTCCGAGGGGCGCTCGTTCCGGCTCTGACTGGCCTGTTATTCTGACGTAGGCCCCGACGCGGCATACTAGGTGGGGGCAAGAAATCACCGCGCCGGGGTTCGAGATTGCTCTCGCTACGTAGGATTTTTATGCAGGACGCCCATGGCAGATTCGCGCTGCCGCGGCGGCTTTGACAGGGTGATTTTGAGACGAATTCGTGGCAAGGCTTGCTTTGCCCGCTCACCGGGGTACCTTTTGGATATGAACATACAAACTTCGTCCTATCCGGCGCAGAGCGTGCATTTCCATCGCACAGAACTGAACATCATCCTCGGACTGTATGGCCGCATGGTCGCCGCCGGCGAATGGCGCGACTACGGGATATCTGCGCTCAAGGAAGTCGCGGTTTTTTCGGTGTTTCGGCGTACTGCGGAACAACCGCTGTATCGGATCGAGAAACGGCCCAAGCTGGCCAACCGCCAAGGTGCCTATGCAATCATCGGAATGGATGGCCAGATCCTAAAGCGTGGGCATGACCTGCGGACAGTGCTGCGCGTGCTTGAACGCAAACTGATCCGGTCCGTCACGTAGCCCCTTAGTTGTCGGGCAGTTTGAGGCGTTTTTTCGCGGCGATGTCACCAACATTGCTATCACGGAACCGGTTGCGCGCTTCAATAATGGGTTCATAGGCGACGGCCATATGGTGCGCATTCGCGTGGATAAGAACATCCTCGCTGGCCATAATCCCGACGTGCCCATCCCAGAAAACCAAATCCCCGCGCAGATACGGCTCCCCGTGGTGGAGATCTCGGCCAAGGCTACGCTGCTGGTCGCTGTCGCGCGGACATTCCATACCGCAGGCCAAAAGCGCCATTTGCACGAGGCCCGAACAATCAATCCCCCAGCGCGAAGACCCACCCCACAGATACGGTGTACCGAGCAACAGATCCGCTACACCGACGGGGTCCGAAAAGCGGGCTTTGAGAGGCTGAACATGTGCGCGCGGCACGAAATGTCCTGTCGCGATTTTTACAAAATCACCGTGATCGGCGACGACCTTGACCTGACTTCCAAAGAAAATGGCAACTTCGGGCGGGGCTTTGATCTCGGGCTTTGGGTACAGGTGGGTGGCGGGGGCCGCGACCCAATGCGAGGGCTGCTCCTCTCCGCCCAGCGCGCCGGACACCACGTAACCGCAATAGCCATCTCGCTCTGCCTGACCAAAAGCATAACCATCCCGTTCGTCAATCACGCGGAACCGTTCGCCAAAAAGAAGCTGCGAGGCACGCTTGCCTCTGGGCTCATCCATCAGGTTCAAAAGCGGCTGTTTCACCGATTTGACTGTGCCTTTGACAAAGCGTGCGGCCTCGACTTGGCCCTTGAGTTCAAAAGCCGCCGCGTGTCCGTTGGCCGGTATCATGCGCTGGTCAGTCGTTGACATGTCGTTCATAAATTTAGCACCTCCGGAAGTGCCTCTAGTATGGCCCGCGCGCCCATCCCAACGCCACCCTTCGGGCGCGCTGGTTGTGCGGTTGGTTGCCAGCCGTAGATATCAAAATGCACAAACCGCGCAGTATCCGTCACAAATCGATCAAGAAAAAGCGCAGCGGTAATAGACCCTGCCATACCACCGCTTGGCGCATTATCAAGGTCTGCAATTTTTGGTTCAATCATCGCGTCGTAGGGCCGGTGCAGCGGCATCCGCCACAGTGGGTCGCGCACCCGCGTACCGGCTGCGGCGAGGGATGCAGCTACATCTACATCGTCGGTGTAAAACGGCGCGAGGTCCGGGCCAAGCGCCACACGCGCCGCCCCCGTCAACGTCGCCATGCAAATCATCAAATCTGGAGGGGTTTCATCGGCGAGCGCCAAGGCGTCGGCCAGAACAAGACGCCCCTCGGCGTCCGTGTTGTTCACCTCAACGCTCAGCCCTTTGCGTGAGGACAGTATATCACCGGGGCGGAAGGCATTGCCAGCGACCGCATTTTCCACCGCGGGGATCAAGACCCGCAGCCGGAGCGGCAGGTTCAGGGTCATGATCATATGAGCAAGACCCAAGACCGTGGCCGCGCCGCCCATATCTTTTTTCATCAACCCCATTGATGCGCCGGGCTTCAGGTTCAGCCCGCCGGTATCAAAACACACGCCCTTACCGACCAACGTGAATGTGGGCCCGGTATCGCCCCAAGTCATGTCCAGTAAACGCGGCGCTTGTTCCGCCGCGCGACCCACCGCATGGATCATTGGGAAATTGGCGGTCAACAAGTCATCGCCAATGGTTGATTTAACTTCTGCACCAAAGGCCGCGCCTAGGTCCCGCACCGCTTGCTCCAAAGCCTCCGGACCCATGTCGGCCGCGGGGGTGTTGATCAGATTGCGAGTCAAGATCTCACCAGCTGCAATCGCCTCAATCCGGGCGGCATCGATGCCCGCCGGTGCGACTAGCTTGGCGGTTGGCGGCGACTGCGTTGCATATCGATCAAACGAATACCCACCTAAGAGCCACCCAAGAGCAGCCTCATTGAGATCATCACCTTCGAGCGGGCCACTCAGTTTGTATGTGCCCGTTTTTAGCGCGCTCAACGCACGCGCTACGGCAAAACGGCCCCGTACATGGGCCGCTGACTTACCCCAACCCATGAGAACAGCGGACAAAGCACCATCATCGCCCGGTACACGGAGGATTTCACCCAAACCAGCGCGAAAACCGCAGCTGTCTACCCACGCCTGCACACGCTCTGGCTGAGCGCCTAGCCAAGCCGCAAAGGTATCCTGCGGCAGGATATGGATCGGCGTGGCAGCCGCATCAGGCGGAGCAAACCGGGGCAAGGTATCCGAGGGCATGGCGCGAACCTTTCAGTTGTTCCATGCAACCTACTAACCCCAGCCCCTGCCGCAAGCCCTTAGACGGATATGTCCTCAACGGACCAAATCGCGTGTACCGAATTGTCACCAATCCGGTGCAAACGGCCCATGGTCGCAGCGATACCGACTACATCACCCTTTTTAATGCACGCACGTACGTCACGCGCCACACGCGCCATCGTAGTCATCCCGATTTGGCCTGCAATCCGGGTTAAGCTGGCACAGATTTGATCCATTCCAGCATAGCTTTGCTCGGCAAACAGAACTTCAAGTGCTGCCATCTTAATCGCTATCTGCTCAAGAGCACGTGCGATAACCTTTTCCGCCGCATCCTCTCCGAAATCACGACACAAGGCCTCCAACCGCTCTGCATCAAATCGCACAGCCTCATCATAACGTAGCGTTGCTACCGTTTTCATATCCCACACTCCACATAACTGCGCCCCCACAGTTGGCGCCAAACATGAGCCAGAAATGTGAAGAAAGCCTTTCCCCCTGCGGCGACAAATCACTCGAATTCCCTGCGTTTCCGACATAGAAGCGATACAAATTCTATGAAAAGACACCCAAAATGAAGCATGCCCAGCCGCTACCAGCCACGTTACTCCAACGATATCACGGATGGCGCGCCACGACGTTCAACACCAATAAAGCGTGGTATCAAAGGCTTGCCCAAGAAGGGCAGCGGCCTCGGTGCATGATTATTTCCTGCTGTGACAGTCGCGTTCACGTGACCGCTTTGTTTGGTGCCGAGCAGGGTGAGTTCTTTATTCACCGCAACATCGCGGCCCTAGTCCCACCGTTTCAGCCAGACGGCGATCATCACGGCACATCTGCCGCGGTTGAATACGCTGTGACCGCATTGAAAGTGAGCCAAGTCATTGTTCTAGGTCACTCAAGTTGTGGCGGCGTTAAGGGATGTCATGAGATGTGCCTCGGCCATGCGCCTGAACTAGAAAAAACCGAAAGCTTTGTTGGCCGCTGGATGGACCTACTGCGTCCTGGATTTGAACAGGTTCGAGACATTGCAGACGAAGACGCACGCCTTGAAGCGCTTGAGAAGAAAGCGGTTCTTGTTTCGCTGGAAAACCTGATGACCTTCCCGTTTGTGGCCGAACGCGTCATGGATGGCTCGCTCGCGCTTCATGGCCTTTGGACCGATATCGGCCAAGGTGGGCTACATATCTACGACGCCAAAGCGGACTTATTCGTCGAAGCCTGACGTTTGCGCTTAACCGGCGGCATATGCGCCGACAGGAAACCGTTCTTCCTGTTGGCTTTTTCTTTCTTCTGCGCCCATAAGGCTGTCTCGGCGGCGTCTGCCTCAAACGCTTCGTCACGCTCTAATCGCAGAATCATTTCGCGCATTTCAGCGGTGGTTGGCTCTTCGTCCTTCTTGGACAATTTCTTCAGTATCTTTTGCATAGTACGCTCCGCTGGACGTGCCCCGACAGCGCCGTTCTAGATCAGTTTTCTAAAGAAATCCTCTATATCGAAGTGCGGATTTGAAATGCATTTTATCAAATCCAAAACCCGCCAAGGATTCAGATAGTTTTAACTAAGCACCGCGAAGCTGAGGGAATGGATGATCACTCGGCACAACAGATTCGCGCCCGGCAGGAGCAAGCTTGGAAGCTGCGCGATAAACTTGCTCGCGACATCGCGATTGCGCAGGATTGGACCGACCTGCAGTTGCGGCTGGCGGCTCATGGCTACACGTTCAAACCGGCCGGCGGCGGGTTAGCGTTGTATCAGATCAAGGGGAATGTGCGGCTTTGCAAAGCAGGGGCGATTGGGCCTGCGTATCGACAACTTGCCATGCGGTTCAACGCACCTTTTCCCGGACACACCCATGCCTATTTGGACACCAGCATCCCCAACGAAAACGGGGCCGGACCCAACTCTGGACCCGACCCCGATGACTATATTCTCGTAGAGAAATGTTAGCCCTTTTTAAGCACCCGGTTACCCAGCGTTTCCGCGATTTGCACAGCGTTCAACGCAGCGCCTTTGCGCAAGTTGTCCGAGACACACCACAGGTTCAGGCCATTCTCAATCGTGCTGTCTTGACGGATACGGCTGATGAATGTGGCGTAGTCGCCGACGCACTCGACGGGCGTGACATAGCCACCGTCTTCGCGCTTATCCACCACCAGAATTCCCGGCGCTGTGCGCAAGATTTCACGGGCTTCGTCTTCATCAAGGAAGTCCTCGAACTCGATGTTGATCGCTTCGGAGTGACCGACGAACACAGGCACCCGCACGCATGTTGCGGTAACTTTGATGCTGGATTCGATGATCTTTTTCGTCTCCGCGACCATCTTCCATTCTTCTTTGGTCGACCCGTCGTCCATAAAGACGTCGATGTGCGGGATGACGTTGAACGCGATCTGCTTAGTGAATTGGGCCGGGGCAGAATTGCTTGTGGGGTTGTAGACCGCTTTGGTCTGATCCCACAGCTCGTCCATGCCGCCTTTGCCCGCGCCAGATACGGATTGGTAGGTGCTGACCACAACGCGCTTGATGCGTGCGCGATCATGCAACGGCTTCAGCGCCACAACCATTTGCGCGGTTGAGCAGTTGGGATTGGCGATGATGTTTTTCTTTGCGTAGCCATCGACGGCTTCGGGGTTCACCTCTGGCACGACCAACGGAATATCCGGATCGTAGCGGTACAGCGACGAGTTATCGATCACAATGCAGTTTGCCTTGGCGGACCGTGGCGCGTGCTCTTTGGTCGCCTCAGAGCCAACAGCCCAAAGCGAGATATCCCAGCCAGTGAAATCAAACGTAGCAAGGTCCTGCGTCTTGAGGGTCTTGTCGCCAAAGCTCACCTCGGTGCCCAGCGACCGACGGCTCGCCAGTACGGCGATTTCATCAATGGGGAACTGACGTTCAGAAAGAATATTCAGCATTTCGCGGCCCACATTTCCCGTGGCGCCAACGACGACGACTTTATAGCCCATCTCCGGGTCTCCTCTCGATCAGGACGGGGCCTCATAGCCCAGCGCGCCGTAAGAGGAAAGGGCTATGGGGCCGCAACCGCCATGACATTTGGTGATTGGGAAGCTTCACGTTTCATGTGTCAACAAAACTAGACATGTGGTAGCGTGACATGAAAACTGAGATAGTACCATGCCAGACGCCACATCCCCCCTAACCGCACCCACCCCTGCCCCGGCTTTGCCACGCGGTAAGATGTGCACCGATTGCGGCCTGTCGCGGATGAAACTGGCGGCCGAATGTGGCCGAGCCTGCCAGTTTACGACGCCAGATTTCCCAAAGCTCGAAACCCAAGTACACGGTGTACCACGCGATACGGCCGACGAAGACGCCCGTTTTTTCGGGCCGCATATTGCCATGCACCGCGCCGCGATGCGGACCCCTAAGCCCGGCGCGCAATGGACTGGGATCACGACATCGCTGGCCGCAAAACTGTTGGAAACCGGGGCGGTGGATGCGGTCTTGACCCTCGCGCCCGCTGAGGATGATATCTTTCGCCCTGTTCCCGTCATCGTCACCGATCCCGCGGATATGGCCCGTGTGCGCGGAATGCGTATGGGCTACGCTCCGCTTTTATCCCTGCTGGAGCCAGCGGCGGATGCGGGGCACAAACGCCTCGCGATCATCGGCATCCCCTGTCAGGTACACGCCCTACGCAACATCGAAGCCCAGTTTGGGTTTGAGCGGCTATACGTCATCGGCACGCCCTGCTCCGACAACACAACGACGGAACACTTTCACGACTTCCTCGCGCTCCTGACCGAAAAACCCGAAACCGTCACGTACCTCGAATTTAGAGCCGATTACCGGGTTGAGGTCCGGTTTGAGAACGCCAAGACCAAGCTGATCCCCTTTTTGTCGCTACCAATCAGCAACCTGCCCGACGATTTCTTTCCGCTAACGTGCCGGACCTGCACCGACTACACGAACGCTCTTGCGGACATCACCGTCGGATACATGGCCGGTGAGGGTGAGCAATGGCTGATCGTGCGAAACGCACGTGGGCAAGAGATGCTGAACGCTTTGGGCGACGAAATCCGACTGTCACCTGTCGGATCCTCGGGCAAGCGCACGCCTGCGGTCAAAGGTTTTGCCGAAAATACTGCGCGGGCCGCAGGTGGACTACCACTGCGGCGGATGCCCGATTGGGTTCGCCCCATTGTGTCGTTTCTACAGCCTCGGATTGGGCCAAAGGGGCGTGAATTCGCCAAGGCTCGCCTAGAAATGAAAGCTGTTGAAACGATCCTGCATCTGCGCCGCGCGGCTCCTGCCCGTATGAAACATATGATCCCAGATCATGTGTGGGCGCTCGCAGCGCCCTATGGCCTGCGCCCAGAACCGGATGAGCGCAAGACGCCGCCCAAAGCCCCCTGACCGCGCAGATGGTGCACCACTTGGCGCGCGCCGCAGAAACGGGTAAGCCGACGCAACCCAAGGACACCCGTGCATCACCGTGACTTCTGAACCCCAACGCCACCCCTTCGCCCGCCTCTGGCGCAGCTATTTGCGCAAGCATTTGCCGTGGCTGATCTTTGCCGCCATCTTGATGATCATCGAGGGCAGCACGTTGGGCGCGCTCAGCTACATGCTGGAACCCATGTTTGATGAGGTTTTCGTCGCGGGCCGCAGCGATCTGGTCTTTTGGGTCGGCCTTGGGATTTTTGGGTTGTTCGCCGCACGCGCAATCGCCGGCGTGACCCAGCGGATCATCATGGCATCGGTGTCGTTTCGCACATCCAGTGCCCTCCAAGAGGACCTGCTGGCCCATACCCTCAACCTCGACAATGCGTTTTATCAAGCCAACCCACCCGGTGTCTTGATCGAGCGTGTCCAGGGCGATGTATTGGCCATTCAACATACATGGAACACACTCATCCTCGGGGCGGGACGCGATACCATCGCCCTGATATCACTGATGATTGTGGCCATCCTCGTGGACCCTATGTGGACGCTTGTCGCGGTTATTGGGGCACCGCTCTTGATGGTGCCTTCCCTGATCGTACAGCGGTATATTCGTAAGAAAAGCTTTGCTTTGCGCGATATCGCGGGCCGCCGCACCACCCGCCTAGATGAGATTTTCCATGGCATCACCCCCATCAAACTGAACACGATGGAGGCCTACCAAAAGAGCCGCTTTCGCAGTGTCACGGCCGAACACATTACCGCCTCGGTCAAGACGCAGGCCGGTAACGCAACTATCCCCGGCATCGTAGATTTATCGGTTGGCTTTGGGTTCTTCGCGGTGATGTTATACGGCGGGCAGCAGATCATTTTGGGCGAAAAAACCATCGGTGAGTTCATGTCGTTCT
This sequence comes from Thalassobacter sp. 16PALIMAR09, assembly GCF_000765485.1. Lineage (NCBI taxonomy): Bacteria > Pseudomonadati > Pseudomonadota > Alphaproteobacteria > Rhodobacterales > Roseobacteraceae > Thalassobacter > Thalassobacter sp. 16PALIMAR09. The sequence goes on along the minus strand of NZ_JHAK01000003.1, from coordinate 122,777 downwards.
TCGCGGCTATGGCTCTCGCGTTTCAGCCGATCCGACGGCTCGCGAACCTCGCGGGGATGTATCAAATCATGATGGCGAGCCTGACGCGCATTTATGGGTTGCTCGACACTCAGCCGACAATCACCGCAGCCGTTAAGGCCCCCGCAACACCCGCAGCATTGGACGTGCAGCTTGACGACGTAAACCTATCCTACGCCGATACGCCTGTCCTGCGCGGGCTGAATTTCACGGCTCCAGCAGGCAAGACTACGGCCCTTGTCGGTCTTTCCGGGGCCGGGAAAAGTACAGTCTTCAATGCGCTGACTCGGCTGGCTGATCCACAGTCAGGAACGGTGCGTTTAGGTGGCGAAGATATCCGCAACTGGCCGCTAGAAGATCTACGCAGCCTAATATCTGTCGTGTCCCAAGAGACATTGCTCTTTGATGAATCCTTGCGTGAAAACATCCTCGTAGGTCGCACCGACGTCACCGAAGATCAAATCACAGCGGCGATTGAGGCCGCACACGTGTCCGACTTTCTTGCTGATCTGCCAAACGGCCTCGACAGCCCTGCAGGCCCTCGCGGTTCAAATTTGTCCGGTGGCCAACGGCAACGAGTCGCCATCGCGCGCGCCATCCTGCGCGACACGCCCATCCTTTTGTTGGATGAAGCCACGTCGGCCTTGGACACCAAATCCGAAGCTCTTGTCCAAGCCGCACTCGAACGGCTTTCCGCAAATCGAACAACTCTCGTGATTGCCCATAGGCTCTCCACCATCCGCGCCGCCGACCAAATCCTTGTCCTAAGCGAGGGCCGTGTGGCGGAGCGCGGCACCCACGACGAATTACTCAGAAAAGGTGGGCTCTATACCCAACTCAGCGCGCTACAATTTGACGGCCAAGACTGAACGATCAAATCGCAAGCCAGTGTTCAGGCAAGATGTCCGGGTTTTGGCGCGCACCCACACCAAACCATTGCGCGGGTGCGATGACTGCCTAGTTGGCGATGCACCTAGCCAGGCTCCCCACCACGAGAACGTGGAATTGGCAATAATGTGATGCTGACAGGCCGCCATAAGGCGAAGATCTTCATAGTGATCATCTGCTGAATTGTGCCCAATCTCGGTAAATGGGCGAGGCAGCGAGAGTGTTTCACGACACCAATCTGGATCGTTGGAAAACACGAAAAGCTCAAGCTCTCTACCCAAGCGCGCTTCCAGCTCCGCAATGCCGCGTGCATAGTAGTCAGGCCCGACACTGCCATGGGTGGCTGCGGCCTTGGCATCTGCCACATAATCACCTCTACGCAAATGCACAGCAGTCGCACCGGACGTTTCGCGCAGACGTAAAAGCGAGTCCGCATTCTCCGCACTCGGCGGTGTCATAACCTTTAGATCATTTCGAATTTGCTCTTTGAAATCCTGAAAATAGAGTTCGCTTTGAAAGTAGCCGTGCAGGTATACCTTGTCGGCTGCGTTCATAACCGCGGCATTAACGCCTAAATCGGTCTCTCTCAAAAATTGAGGTGATCGACCGAATGCGCGCCATGCGGCATATCGCAAACGCTTCGCGCGATCAGGTGGCAAAGGTGCGCCGCCGAGTGCATGGGTGTCAAAGTGATGTAACGCAGGCTGCAACCAAGTATGTTCAGCGCGCTTTGCTTCACGATCATCGATGGCAAGTGGCACGCCTAAACGCAAAGAAAGAGCCCGCCCTGTGGCGTACTGAAATAACTGATTTCCAAGACCTCCCAGCAGCCGAACAGTTATCATCGCAACCCTTCTTCCTTTTCACACTTTGCGGTTCTCCAGCATTCCTAGCGCCGACGCGCCAAGCCGCCTCAGGCTGGTAAAACAGGAAGGGATGGGGCATAGCTCACCTATGTCTGCTCCTGCGCTTATTGTGACCAATTTCAACCCGAACTTCACTGGGGTGTCCGCTACCGCGGCGACCGTCGTTCGCGGCCAAATGCAGAGATACAACCTTCGACTTGTTGGATCCCCACTCCCCGGTTGTCCGACACCGACGACCATTAGAGAAGCACGCAAACTGTGCCGTACCGCCCAACAGCCAGTTATTTGGCACGTGCGACGCAACCCTGAAATGCGCGTAGCCATTTGGGCGCGGGATGTGCTGCGCCTGCCAATCAAGATCGTGTTTACTTCAGCTGCGCAGCGGCGGCATTCCGCATACCCGAGATGGCTTATTTCCCGTATGGATGCTGTTATCGCGACAACCAGTGCCGCTGCATCCTATGTCCCGAATGTAAGCGCTGTGGTGCCGCACGGAGTAGACACAAACCTGTTTAAGCCCGCCGCAAATCGCTTAACGGCGTGGCAAGAATTGGGGTTCGGTGGGACGCGAGGGATCGCATCTGTCGGACGGGTTCGTCCTGAGAAAGGTACCGATGTCTTTGTCGAAGCGCTACTAAAGGTACTGCCAAACGCTCCGGACACAGTGGCCTTAATTATCGGCAAAATTGCCCCGAAAGACACCGTATTTGCCGATAATCTAAAGGCAAAAATTGCGGCAGTCGGCCTATCAGATCAGATCATCTTTACCGGGGAAATACCTCCTGAAACGCTTCAAAAGATGCTGCCTGCGCTTAGCCTTCTGGTAGCCCTACCTCGCTACGAAGGCTATGGCATGACCCCTCTAGAGGCGATGGCCAGCGGAGTCCCCTTCGTGGGATCAGATACGGGATATTTCAAGACATTCAGCGATGCGGGACAAGCAGGTATCGTCGTGCCGATTGGCGAAGACGATCTGGCGGCGCAGGCGATCCAATCGCTTCTGAACAACCCAACAGAACTTGCGCGCATGTCTGACCACGCCCTAAACACCGCTCGCACCCGCCACAGCGCGCAAGAAGAGATCAGCGGTATCGACACTGTGTACCAAGAATTGTGGGCCGAGGCTGCGAGCGCATGAACATCAAGGCCTTCATTATTCACCTAGAACGCGCGACGGCTCGAAAACCTATCGTGGCGGACTTGATTGCCGCTTTGCCGATACCTGCTGAAGTGTTTCCAGCAATAGATGGCGCAGCACTGGACCACGGTACGCTATATTCAAATGTTACGCGGACAAGTCATGTGCGGCCGCACTATCCGTTCAAACTGTCGAAGGGTGAAATCGCCTGCTACAAGAGCCATCGCGCAGTCTGGCAAAAAATCGTGGATGAAGAGTTAGACGCGGCAATCGTTTTTGAAGATGATGCGGTTGTTAACCCTTCAACTTTTGAGCCTGCGTTTGAGCTGGCAAAGAAGCATATTGACGAACTGGGCGTTATTCAATTCCAGACGCGCGAAACTATGGGTAGCACCGAGGTTATCCTACAAGACAAAGGAATACAGCTCGTGCGGCCACCAGTTACCTTGCTACGCCTAACGGCTACGATGCTATCAAGGACCGCCGCGTTGCGTTTGTTGGCCGCTTCCAAGGTGGTCGACCGTCCGATCGGCTCACTACTACAATTAACTCGTACCACGGGGCAGCCCATTTGCTCGGCCAATCCTTCTGGAGTGTCCAGTGCACGCAATAACGTCGGCAGTCTCAAGATAAGAAAAAACTGGCTAAAGTCGTTCGCAATTGCTCGATATACGTCAGCTGCACATAGGCTTACAGTCAATGCCCGTCGCACTCCCGCTTTGAAGGCCGCCAACTACCGCGTACAGGCTACATTAATTCGCGGCTTTCTAGGTGCAGCCAAGGTGCTGCCGCTGCCGCTACGCGCGGCTCTTGCAGGGCACTTGACCAATGCGGCTATTCACCTTGTGCCCAGCTTGAGGAGGCGCGCTGCAGACAACCTGCATCGTGTGTTTCCAGACATGGATCCAATTCAACGCCGCCAAATCTTGGGACAGGTCGCGCGCAATACAGGCCGGACGCTCACGGAAATCTTGTTCAATCAAGAATTTGCGGCGCAGGCTGAGGCTATACCGATCAACGGACCCGGCCTAGAAGCCCTGCGCCAAGCACGGGCAAAAGGCAAAGGCGCCATCATCGTCTCTGGCCATTTCGGCCAATGGGAGGCCATCCGACACGCCCTCAAAGCGCAGGGCCTTGAAACTGGCGCCCTTTATCGACCCAACAACAACCCCCATTACGAGCCTCTCTTTCGCCGCGGGATTAAGGCAGGCGGGGCGCCCATTATTGCACGTGGCTCTGTGGGCAATCGCAACATGATCAAGCACATCAGAGCGGGTGGATTTATTGCCCTTTTGATGGATCAATACATCCAAGACGGCACAACGTTAACATTTATGGGGCATCCCGCCGTGACCTCTTTGTCAGCAGCACAAATGGCTCTGCGTTATGATTTACCCTTGGTTCCTATTTTTTCCAAGCGCACCCGCGATGGATTTGAGATTGTCGCTGAGGAGCCTATCCCGCACACCCATGCGCGCGAAATGATGCAGACCTTTAATGACAGGCTCGGGGAACAGGTCCGAGCCGCACCCGGACAATGGCATTGGCTGCACAATCGCTGGAAAATTGGCCAATGGAATGACCCCACCCCGTCGCACGAAGCGTGAAAAACGTCGCTCAGGGAAGCCGTTTGTCTGGGCGCGCACCGTAGTCTTTGCACGGGAGGAAGCGCCATGTTTCTAAGTATTTTCGATATCTTCAAAATCGGCGTTGGGCCGTCATCCTCCCACACGATGGGCCCTATGACTGCGGCGGCGCGGTTCTTGGACGATTTACGCGGTGGCCGCGAAAAGGAACCCGGAGCCGGCGAACTGGCCTCGGTTGCGGCATCGCTACATGGCTCACTGGCGTTTACGGGGAAGGGCCACGCGACCGACCGCGCGGTAATCCTGGGTTTGATGGGCTTTCTGCCCCACACGCTCGACCCCGACGCCGCAGAGGCACTTGAAGCTGAACTACGCACACAAAAAACGCTCTCTCCCGAAGGGTTGCCAACCCTTGCCTTTGATCCCGATGCTGACCTTGTATTCGACTACGGCCCCGCCCTTGAAGGCCACGCCAACGGCCTGATCCTCAAGGCGTTTGACGCCTCTGGCCTGCTCTATATGCAGGAAACGTATTACTCGATCGGTGGCGGTTTTGTGATGACCGAGGCCGAGCTTGCGGCCAGTAAACATGGCGGTGCAGATGAATTCCACGCAGAGAAAGAGGAAGCAGGCTACCCCTTCCCCTTTGGCTCTGCCGAAGAAATGCTCGCAATGGGGGCGAAAAGCGGCAAGACGATTGCACAGATGAAATGGGCCAACGAAGTCAGCCACATGGATGCGCAAACACTTGACCGTCGGATGAGTGAAATCTGGGGGGCCATGGACGGCTGCATCGAACGCGGGCTGCGGATGGACGGCATCCTGCCCGGCGGCCTGTCGGTCAAGCGCCGCGCGAAGGCAATCCATGAACAGCTGCGACAAGAATCGGGGCAGAACCTCGCACAACCGCATGTCGTGAATGACTGGCTCTCGGTTTACGCAATGGCCGTGAATGAGGAAAACGCCGCAGGTGGCCGCGTCGTGACCTCCCCCACCAATGGGGCGGCGGGTGTCGTCCCGGCGGTGCTGCGCTACTACCGCGATCATTGCATTGGCGCGACCGAAGAGGGGCTGCGGACTTTCCTTCTAACCGCCTCCGCGATCGGTGGGCTGATTAAGCACAATGCCTCCATCTCGGGGGCTGAGGTCGGCTGTCAGGGTGAGGTCGGGAGCGCGTCGGCGATGGCAGCGGCCGGGCTATGTGCCGCCCTAGGTGGCACGAATGAACAGATCGAAAATGCCGCTGAAATCGCTCTGGAACATCACATGGGTATGACCTGTGATCCAGCGGGCGGGCTTGTGCAGGTGCCTTGCATCGAGCGTAACGGCCTTGGCGCGATCAAGGCTGTGTCCGCCGCGTCGCTCGCCCTACGGGGTGACGGCACGCACTTTATGCCGCTGGACAACTGCATCGAAGCCATGCGCCAAACCGGGCTGGATATGAACATGAAGTATAAGGAAACCAGCCTTGGCGGATTGGCCGTAAACCTTCCGCAATGCTGAGTTTTTAGGCCTTCGAGACCTAGAGCTTCGGCCGCATCGTATCGCCCGCACGGATCGTGGGTTTTAGCTCAATCCGGCGGTCCGCGCCGGGCTCAAACACATGCTGGCCAGCGATGATCCGCGCCGCCTCAATCCCGGTTTCACGACGACAGCTTTCAGTGGTCGCTAATACGCGCGGCAATCCCTCAAGCAGGGTAAAACCGTTGAACCCCGCCATACCCAGATCACCACCAACATCCAGTCCTTGCTCAAGGCAATACAGCAGCCCACCGGCCCCCGTCAGGTCATTGGAGTAATAGAGAAAGTCGAGGTCTTTGGTCCGAGTGAGCATCTCATTTGTCATCTCACGGCCTTTGGCAAAGCCAGAGTTGCCCGAATAGAAAATTTGATCCGCAAGGGTGACACCGGCTTCGCCCAAGGCGCGCTCCAGCCCCTCCATCCGTTTGCGTGCACGGTGATCACCTTCGGAGGTCGTCGTCATGAAGCCAATCCGCCGATATCCGCGGCTCAGGATTTCTTGACCCATTTCGTAGCCCGCGCGCCAATGAGAAATTCCCACCGCCACATCCACCGGCTCCCCGTCCACATCCATGACCTCGACCACAGGACAGCCTGCGTTGGCGAGCATCGCGCGTGAGGCCTCAGAATGCTCCAACCCCGCGATCACAACGCCAGACGGGCGCCATGACAGCATTTCGTACAGAACTTTTTCTTCTTTTTCTGGATCGTAGTACGTGGCCCCGACAACGGGCTGTAGGTCCGTACCTTCGAGCTGTTCGTTGATCCCGGCCAAGACCTCAGGGAAGACCATGTTGCTCATCGACGGAATAATGACCGCAACCAAGTTCACCCGATTGGACGCCAAAGCCCCCGCAATTTTGTTGGGCACGTAACCCAGCATACGCGCCGCTTCGAGAACCTTTTCGCGCGTCTTCGCAGAGACATCACCCTGATTGCGCAGCACCCGGCTGACGGTCATTTCTGATACGCCCGATGCTTCCGAGACATCCCGAAGTGTTAATTGCCCGCGCCGCTCGTCGCCGTTGCGTCCTGCCAATGAGGTATTCCTTGTTCTCTGTCCTATTTTGTTAGCGCTATAAGCCTAGGCTGATCAAGCGAAAGCCGGCTTTGAGAGCGTAGCCATAAAAATAAACTGGCTAGGCCGATCTATGAGCGGTAATGATCCCACCGCAGGCCCCGTGGCTCAACTGGATAGAGCAGCCCCCTCCTAAGGGGCAGGTTGCAGGTTCGAATCCTGCCGGGGTCACCAGCTTGGTGTTTCGCTTGCCTCCTACCTCCGCCGAACAAACGCGGCGCGGCAAACCTGCGCAAAATCACAAATGGTATACCAAATTTTGATTGCCAAATGCGCAGAGTGATGGTTCCCTCCGCGTAGAATTTAGGCAACCGGAATGTCCACCTCATGACCGAAACGCCCCAATCGAACCTCCCGAATGTCAGCCTTGCGCAGCGCGCTTGGGCAATCCGCCGCAATGCCCTTTTGATGGGCGAGGTGCAGGGTCAAGGCTATATAGGGCAGGCCTTGGGTGCTGCGGATGTATTGGCGGTCAGCTATTTTCACGCCCTGAACTACCGACCCCAAGATCCCGAATGGGACGGGCGCGACCGGTTTTACCTGTCCATCGGCCACTACGCGATTGCACTTTACGCAGCCCTGATGGAGGCCGGAATTCTACCCGAGGACGAAATCGGCACGTACGGCATGGACGACAGCCGCATGCCGATGTCCGGCATGGCCGCTTACACCCCGGGGATGGAGATCACCGGCGGCTCCCTCGGGCATGGATTGGGTATCGCGGTGGGTGCCGCAATGGGGCTCAAGCGCAAAGATAATCCGGCATTCGTGTACAATATGATGTCCGACGGCGAGTTGGGGGAAGGCTCAACTTGGGAAGCGGTTATGTCAGCCGTGCAATGGCGGCTCGACAACCTGATCTGCATTGTAGATTTCAACGACCAGCAGGCCGATGGCAAAACCACCGACGCCTTGGCTTCTGGCCCACAAGCCCCCCAATGGGAGGCGTTCGGGTGGCATGCCCAAGAGGTAGACGGCAATGACCTAGATGCGCTCACCGCCGCGTTTGATAAAGCGCGCGCGCTAACCGACCCAAAGCCGCGCGTCATCATCTGCCGCACCCAGATGTGTAAAGGTGTGCCCTTTCTTGAAGCCCGCGAGATGGCTCATTTTGTGCGGGTCGAGCCCGAGGAATGGTCCGAAGCGCTCCAGATTTTGGATGAGGGGAAACCGACATGAGCGAGCTGATCCCACCCCACTCCCGGCGCAAATCCAAATACGCACCGCGCAAAGCACCCGATACACGGCTCGCTACATCTGCGATGATCGCCTCACTCGACGCAGAGGGGCGTGAGACGATTGCAGCCCCCTTTGGCCACGCATTGGCCGAACTCGCCCAAACGCGGGACGACATCGTGGGCCTGTCTGCGGATCTGTCGAAATACACGGACCTGCATGTCTTTGCGAATGCGCACCCAGACCGGTTTTATCAGATGGGCATGGCCGAGCAGGTGATGGTGTCCGCTGCCGCAGGCCTCGCGCGGGAGGGGTTTACCCCCTTTGCCACCACCTATGCCGTGTTCGCGGCACGCCGGGCATATGACTTTATCTGCATGGCAATTGCCGAGGAAAACCTACCCGTAAAAATCTGCTGTGCACTTCCGGGGCTGACCACTGGCTATGGTCCCAGCCATCAGGCCACCGAAGACTTGGCGATTATGCGCGGCATGCCCAATCTGACGGTGCTGGACCCCTGCGATGCGATTGACACAATGCAGGCCACCCACGCCATCGCCGATCACCCGGGGCCGGTCTACATGCGACTGCTTCGCGGGCAGGTGCCAAATGTGCTGGGCGAATATGACTACCAGTTCAAGCTCGGCAAGGCGCAGATGATCCACGATGGCGCGGACGTTTTGTTCATCGCGTCGGGATTTATGACGATGCGGGTTCTGGATGCAGCCAAAGCGCTAGCCCGCGATGGGATATCGTGCGCCGTTCTGCATTCACCCACGATCAAGCCGCTGGACGCCGCAACCATCACCCGCGAGGCGCGCAAGGGCGGGCGGTTGGTCGTTACGGCGGAAAACCACTCTGTGACAGGCGGTTTGGGCGAAGCCGTTGCCGCCACCCTAATGCGCGCGGGCGTACATGTGCCGTTCCGTCAAATAGGCCTGCCGGATGAATTCTTGGATGCGGGCGCCTTGCCCACATTGCACCAACAATATGGCCTGACCGTGGATGCGGTCTGCGCGTCTGTCAAAGACTGGCTTTCTCAGTGAATCGAATTTGAAGCCACGACCAAAGGACACCAGATGACCCAACTGCTTGCCAACAAAACCGCAATCATCACCGGCGCGGCCAGTCCCCGCGGCTTGGGCAAGGCGACGGCAACCTTGTTTGCCGAGCACGGCGCGCAGGTGGTGATCCTTGATTTGGATGCAAGCCAAGCCCAAGCAGCTGCCGCCGATCTGCCCGGCACAGGCCATATCGGGCGCGCTTGCGATGTGACCGACCGAACCGCCTGCCTGTCTGTAATCAAAGAGCTGATCGGCACGCTCGGCCAGATTGATGTGCTTGTGAACAACGCAGGCATCACACAGCCGCTCAAGCTGATGGAAATTGCGCCCGAAAACTACGACGCCGTGTTGGACGTGAACCTGCGCGGAACGCTTTACATGTCACAGGCGTTGATCCCGCACATGCGTGAGCACGCACGGGGCAACATCGTGAACATGTCCTCAGTCTCGGCGCAGCGGGGCGGTGGCATCTTTGGCGGCCCGCATTATTCCGCGGCAAAAGCCGGTATTCTGGGGCTGACCAAAGCTATGGCGCGCGAGCTGGCCCCCGCAGGCATCCGCGCGAATGCGATTTGTCCGGGATTTATCGACACTGATATCACCGCTGGTAAACTTACGCCCGAAATGCGGCAATCCGTCTTGGATGGTATCCCGATGGGCCGGGCAGGCACCGCCGCAGACGTGGCCGGATGCGCCCTGTTTCTTGCGTCCGACCTATCGGCCTATGTCACTGGGTCCGAGGTGGACGTAAACGGCGGCTCCCTGATCCACTAGGCCGCAAAACGCAAAACACACGGCCATTTCGGGCCGTGTGTTTCAATGTTACGCGCCAAAAGGCAACGCCTTAGTCAGCGGCTTGCGCAACCTGACGCTGGCGGCCCAACCCTTCAACCTCGACCTCCATCACATCGCCGGGCTTGAGGAAACGTTGAGGTTTCATACCCATGCCAACGCCGGATGGCGTGCCTGTCGCAATGATATCGCCGGGCTGAAGCTCCATGAATTGGCTCATGTAGGATACAATTTCGCGCACCGTAAAGATCATGTCGTCCGTGCTCGAATCCTGCACTGTTTCGCCATTCAACGACAGCTGCACGCGTAGGGCTTGGGGGTCTGCGACCTCATCGGCGGTCACAAGGTATGGGCCGGTGGGACCAAACGTCGGCGCGGATTTACCCTTGATCCACTGGCCGCCCTTTTCGATCTGAAACTCACGCTCGGACACATCGTTGATGGTGCAATAGCCTGCCACATAGTCCAGCGCGTCATCCTCGGACACGTAAAGCGCGGTGCGCCCGATCACGACACCCAGTTCGACCTCCCAATCACCTTTGACAGAGCCGCGTGGAATGATCACCGGATCAAAGGGGCCGGACAATGCCGATGAGGCCTTAGAGAACAGGATCGGTTCTTTGGGGGGCTCGGCACCGGTTTCTTCGGCGTGTTTGGCGTAGTTCAGGCCAACGCAAAAGAAGTTCGGCACGGAGGCCAAGCAGGACCCAATGCGCCCTGGCTCAGACACGATAGGCAAGCTGCTCAGATCAACAGCCCGCAGCGCCTCAAGCGCCTCAAGCGAGACCGATGCACCCGCGAAATCGGTCACATGCGCAGACACATCACGGACGTTGCCGTCAGCGTCCAAAACGCCGGGTTTTTCTTGGCCCTTGGGGCCAAAGTGCAAGAGTTTCATATGGTGTGTCCTTTTTTGGTCTTGGGGTATGAAAATGTTACGACGGAGCGGTCTGATCCGTTTCTTCAGCTTCGAAATAGCCACGGACATTGACCGCGAGCAGCTCTAGGTGGGCAGACAGGCTTTTGCGCACCGCATCGGCATCACGCCGCTTTAGGTCGTCGATGATCTGACCGTGTTGCTTCATCACATTGGCACGGCTGTCCGCACGCCGCGCCGATAGGAACCTGGCCCGCCACATCCGTTCCAACATCGACCGGTGCGCATCAATCAAAACGTCGTTGTTAGACGCCCGCGTGATCGCGAGGTGCACCTGCATGTCCAACTCAAACGCTTCGACCCGCTCGACCAAATCGGCTTCTGCCGCGAACTTGTTCTGGGCGTCTTCGATGTCTTGAATCTGCTCATCGGTGGCCGTTTGACAGGCGAGGTCCGCAGACAGCAATTCGAGCGTCGTCAACACGACGATATTATCGCTGATTTGCTTGAACGTAGGCTGCGCAACGATCGGGCTACGCGCAGGTCGCAACTGCACCAGCCCTTCATTGGCGAGGATACGAATCGCCTCCCGCATGGGGGTGCGACTGACGCCCATCTCAAGCGCATTGTCTCGCTCTTTGAGGGTCGCGCCCGGCGCAAATTTGCCGTTCAGAATGTCGCGCCGCAGCTCCGTCGCGATCTGTTCGGGGAGCGTTACCTCGGCCTGAGGTAAGGATAAATTGTCGTTGGATTTGCTCAAAAAACGGGCCCTGTGCGAATTTTCACTTTTGGTATACCAAAATTTGTTGAATGTCGACATGGCTTTCGCTAGCGTCACGTCAAGATGGTATACCATCTTATGGAATAACTCTGGTTATTCCAGAGTAAATCAAGCGGCCAATGAGCCGTAACGGGAGGAATCACAATGAACTTCAAGTCCATTCTTATGGGGACAGCTGCGGCTGCCATGCTTGCAACAACTGCAAGCGCGGACCCAGTTACCCTGCGCATCCAAACACACTACGCCACAGAGCACCCCACAGGTCAGTTCCTGCAGCGCTGGATCGACGACGTACAAACAATGTCCGGCGGCGACATCACCATCGAGATGTTCTACTCGTCCTCCGTTGTTGCAACGGTCGAAACCTTCGACGCAGCGATCAACGGCATCCTCGATTGCGACGCAACTGGCGGTGGTTACCAGACCGGTAAAAACCCTGCGTTCCAATTCGTTGGCGACATCATGGGTGGCTACGACACACCATGGCAGCAGTACAGCTGGCTCTACTACGGTGACGGCTACGACGCCGCCCAAGCCCTGTACAATGAGCAAAACATGCAGCTCATCGGTTGGTCGATCTACGGTCAGGAATCCCTGTCGTCCTCCAAGCCGATTGCTGGCTTCGAAGACCTGAAGGGCTGGAAGTTCCGTTCGCCCCCCGGCCTCGAAACAGAAATCTTTGACGAGCTGGGCGCATCCCCCATCGTTATGGACTTCACCGAGATCTTTACCGCGCTTGAAACCGGTATCATCGACGGTGCAGACGCATCCGGTCTTGCCAACAACGTTGGCCTCGGCATCTACGACATCGTGAAGCACGCCACATACCCCGGCTTCCACTCCATGCCGTCGGATCACCTTGCGTGTAACCTCGACGTCTGGAACAGCCTGACCGAGCAGCAGCAGCGCATCATCGACACCGCATGGCAGAAGCTCAGCTTCCAAATCGCGCTGTTCAACGAAAAGGCGAACTCCGAAGCGGCAGCAGAACTGCAAGCACAGGGCGTGACGCTTTATGACTGGTCCTCTGAGGATCGTGCGACCTTCCGTCAGGCGGCACAAACCGCATGGGAAGGCTGGGCCGACAAGAACCCAGAAACACGTGCGTTGGTCGAAAGCCACAAGGCCTACCTCAAGCAGCTCGGCCTGATCAACTAAGCCAAACGGCTCATTGAGAGCACCTCGGGTATCCGAGGTGAGGCGGGCCCGTTTCTGGGCCCGCCGCTCCTAAAAAACTCTATAAAAATGTGAGGGGAGTACACGTTATGGCACAGGAAAGCCTGTGGCTTGGGTCGTACCGAAAACCGTGCAGGCAAGTCATGATTGCCAGCATCGCGATCACACTTGCGCTATTTGCATGGCTGGCTGTGAACCGTATTCTCTTTGGCGAAGACGCCTACGGTATGCACGAAATGATCCGACCAGCTGGAAAACCGTTGGTCTTGGTTATGCTGCTCATGGTGGCTTGGTCGCTGCTGGTATCGGCAGTCTACCTGTCAGACTGGGCCGTCTCGATCGAAACGCCACCTGATGGACTGTTCGACATCGTCTCGCTTGTATGCTCACGCATCGCGATGATCGCCACTGCCTTTATCGTTGTGGTGATGTTCTACGAGGTCGTCTCGCGCTACGTGTTTAGCCGACCGACCCTTTGGGCCAATGAACTGTCGCTGTGGATCGCCGGGTTTGTCTTCCTTCTTGCTGGACAATACGCGATGCAGCAACGCTGCCACATCCGCATCTACATCATCTACGACATGTTTCCGCGCTGGCTGCAAAAGATCTGTGACCTCATTTCGACATCGCTGATCTGCTTGTTCACATTCGCAATGATCTATGGTGGCTACAATGATGCGATGCGTCGGATGCTGCGGATGGAAACCTTTGGTACCGCATGGGATCCACCCCTGCCCGGTACGCTGAAACCCGCGATTCTGATCATTATTCTAGCCGTCACCATTCAGGCCGTTTCGAACCTGATTGCCGACTGGAACAAAGAACCGGGTGAGCACACCCCAGCCGACGATATCGACGCAGAAGAAATCGAAAAGATCAAAAAAACACTGGGTGAGGTATAATAACATGGTCGATATAGGCACACTCAGCCTCATCATCCTGCTGGGCATGTTCGCGCTACTGGCCATTGGCATGCCGCTTGGCTTTGCCTCGGCCTTTCTGGCGGTTGTCACGCTTTTGCTAAAGTTTGACGTGGACATTCTGTTCAGAACCTTTGGTCAAGGGCCGCTGTCTGTTCTGGGGCAGGCGGTCTATCGACAGATGACGAACTACGTCCTCATCTCGATACCGTTGTTCATATTTATGGCCGCCCTTCTCGAAAGGTCGGGCATCGCCAAGGATATGTATTCGTCGCTAAACGTTTGGCTGTCCCGTACCCGTGGTGGCATCGCAATCGTGACGTCGATCATGGCCGTCATTATGGCCGCTATGTCCGGCATCATCGGTGGTGAGGTGGTCCTATTGGGCCTCATCGCGCTGCCACAGATGCTGCGGTTGGGGTACAACCAAAACCTCGCGATCGGAACGATCTGTGCGTCCGGCTCGCTTGGTACAATGATCCCGCCCTCAATCGTGTTGATCTTTTACGGGCTGGTCACTGAGACATCGATCAAGGCGCTGTTCACTGCGTCCTTCCTGCCGGGCTTTATGCTGGCGACGTTCTTCATCACCTACATCATCGTGCGCACCAACCTGAACCCGTCACTGGCCCCGCTGCCAGAACCGGTCCCAGGTGAGCCTGAGGGCAATGAAAAGCGTCTGATGTTTCTTGGCTTCCTTGCCAAAACCGGCATGTGGATTGCGGGCGTCCTGACAGGACGCGCCTTGTTCTTCACAGTCACAGGTGACAACGCAGTCGTCGAAAATACCGATCCGATCCCGTTGGGCATGGTTGCAGACCTACCCTACCTTGCGGGTGCCTTAGTCGTCTTTGCCATCATTGCCTATGTTATCGTCGGCAAAAAGCGCACGGACGCAGGTTGGGAAATGGGCAAAGGCCTTGTCGCTCCGATCATCGTGATCGGCGTGGTCATGGGCTCGATCTATGGTGGCATCACCGGGATCACCGAAGCCGCTGGCATGGGTGTGATCGCAGTGTTCGTCATCGGCCTGCTGCGCCGTGAGATGAACTTCGAAATCGTATGGGATGCTTTGGTCCGCACATTGCGGTCAACGGGGACAATCATCTGGGTGACCATCGGTGCCTCGGCATTGGCTGCGGCCTACACACTGGTCGGTGGGCCGACCTATGTGGCCAACCTGATCGTTGGCTATGACCTGCCAACGATGGGCGTGATCTTGGTGATGATGTTGATCTTCTTGATCATGGGGATGTTCATGGACTGGATCGGTATTGTTCTGCTGATCATGCCCGTGTTCCTGCCCATCGTGATCCGGCTCCCCGCCGAAGAGATCGGGTTCTTTGCATCGATCGATCCACGCTTGATCCCAATTTGGTTCGGTGTGGTGTTCTGTATGAACATGCAGGTCAGCTTTCTGTCACCGCCCTTTGGCCCGGCAGCGTTCTACCTGAAATCGGTCGCACCTGCGCACATCTCGCTCACGGACATCTTCAAAGGCTTCTTACCGTTCATCGCCCTACAGCTTTTAGCTCTGGCGGTGCTGCTGGCCTATCCGCCTATCGTGACGGTGTTCTTGTAAACCAACCCTTGGGGGCACCTTCACCGGTGCCCCCAATTTAGGAAGACCCCCATGGCACGCATCGACCGCATTCAAACCGACCACTACGTTATCCCTCTGCCCCGCGCGCTAGAGGATTCGATGCACGGCACCATGACCGGCTTTGAGGTCGTAACCGCGCGCGTCACAGATAGCGATGGGGCCACCGGCGTCGGATATACCTTCACCTGCGGGGTGAACGGCGGCGCAATTGCAGACATTCTCGGCCGCGAAATGACCCCGATGGTCATCGGACGCGACGCCGCCATGATCGAAGCGATCTGGAAAGACATCTGGTGGGCCTTTCACTACGGCGGACGCGGCGGGCCAACCGTGCTGGCGCAATCCGCGTTGGACATGGCCCTGTGGGACCTAAAGGCGGTCAAAGCGGGCCTCCCTCTCTATCAACTCCTTGGCGGCTTCGACGCCGCGGTCCCCTGTTACGCGGGCGGGATCGACATCGACCTCACGCCCCAAGAGTTGGTGGAGCAAACGCACCAAAACATCGCCCACGGTCACCGTGCGATCAAAATGAAAGTCGGGCGCGACCTGCTGCGCGAAGACGTGGCCAAAATTGCGGCCATGCGGGATGCCTTCGGGCCTGACATGCCGCTGATGGTCGATGCCAATATGAAGTACACCGTGGATGCAGCCATCCGCGCCGCGCGTGCATTCAACGATTTCGACCTCGTCTGGTTTGAGGAGCCGATCCCGCCCGAGGATCCCGCCGGTCACAAGCGCATCCTAACCGAGGGGGGCATCCCCATCGCCTCAGGCGAAAACCTGCGCTCCCTGTGGGAGTTCCGCACCGCGATCGAAGGCGGTGTGACATTCCCCGAACCCGATGTCACCAACTGTGGCGGCGTCACGCCATTTATGAAAATCACCCGCTTGGCCGAGGCCTTCCACTTGCCCGTCACCAGCCACGGTGCCCACGACATCACGGTCCATCTGCTCGCGGCCTGCCCAAACCGCTCCTATCTTGAGGCGCATGGGTTCGGGCTCGAAAACTACGTTGAAACTCCACTCAAAATCGAAAACGGCCACGCCATAGCGCGGGATACGCCCGGCCACGGCGTCGCTTTTGATTGGGACAAGCTAGAAAGGCTACGCGCATGACACTCGTCCTAACCCCTGATCAAATCGCAGCTTTTGAACGTGACGGCGTGCTCGTCATCGACGATATACTTTCCCCCGCGACCCTCAGCGCGATCAAAGCGGAATACGCAGCCCTGCTCGATACGCTTTATTCTGAATGGCATGCCCAAGGTCGCGTCCCTCCCGCAGGCGACATGGATTTCTTCGAAAAACTATCCGTCGCCTATGAAGCAGGATGCGAATGGTTCCAACCGATGGATATCTCGCTGCCCGGCTCCGAAATCGCGGCGGACACACCGTTTCATACCGGCCCTGCCGTGTTCGACATGCTGACCTCACCACGCCTTTTGGACGTAGTTGAGGATCTGATCGGTCCCGAGATCACATCGAACCCCATCCAACACGTCCGCCTCAAACCACCCGCTCGCACCTTACGCACCTCCGAGACGACCGCACATATCATGGCCACGGACTGGCATCAGGACCGCGCCGTCGCTCACGAAGAAGGCGACCGGACCCAGATGGTCACCGTCTGGCTCGCAATCACCGATGCCACCCTCGACAACGGCTGCCTCCAAGTCATCCCCGGCAAGCCGCAAATGTATCCTCATTGCCCGCAACGCCAAACATCGATCGCCGACGGCTTTCTTGATACTTCCAAAGCCCAGCCGTTGCCCGTCAAAGCTGGCGGCGCCGTGATCTTTCACCCCCTCACCCCTCACGGCGCACTCGACAACGTATCAGACGGCTTCCGCTGGTCCTTCGACATCCGCTTCAACGTCACGGGCCAACCCACGGGTCGCGCGCACTTCCCAGATTTCGTCGCGCGGTCACGCGCTACCCCACAAACTGAACTGCACGATTGGCACACGTGGCGGGACATGTGGCACGAAACCCGCGCCACCCTCGCACCTCAAACCCATATCCCAATTCACAGATGGACCTCCGACAGCCCCGCATGCGCCTAGTACACCCTCTCTTCGGCTCCCCAATATCCCGGGGGAGCGCGCAGCGCGGGGGCAGAGCCCCAAATAGGACCACACCACAATGACCACCGTCCGCCTGTCCGACCAAGATAACGTCGTCACCGCGATCAAGCCCCTCGAAATCGGTAGCGATGGCGCAACCCAGCTGATCCCACGCGGCCACAAAATGGCCGTCGCGGACATCGCCAAGGGCGCACCGGTGCGCAAATACGCCCAGATTATCGGCTACGCTGCCGAAGATATCGCCAAAGGCGCGCATGTTCACACACACAACCTAGAATTTCGCGGTGTAGACACTGAATACGAGTTCTCAACCAACCTGCATCCCGTACCCAAAGCAACGACCCAAGACACGTTCATGGGCTACAAGCGCGCCACAGGGCGTGTTGGCACCCGAAACTACATTGCGGTTCTGACGTCCGTGAATTGCTCGGCCACCGCTGCGCGTATGATTGCCGCGCATTTCACCCCGGACACGCTTGCAGATTATCCAAACGTCGATGGTGTTGTGGCCTTTGTGCATGGCACCGGCTGCGGCATGGCCGGCTCCGGCGATGGGTTCGAAGCTCTGCAGCGTGTTATGTGGGGCTACGCCAAGAACCCAAACATCGGTGGCGTTCTGATGGCCGGTCTGGGCTGTGAGATGAACCAAATCGACTGGCTGGTTGAGGCATACGGCCTCAAGCCCGGGCCTCTCTTCCAAAGCATGAACATCCAAGACGTGGGCGGGCTGCAAAAAACCATCTCACTCGGCATCAAAAAGATCCAAGAGATGCTGCCCGTCGTCAACGCCTCGACCCGAGAAGAAGTTCCCGCGTCGGAACTGATGGTGGCCCTACAATGTGGCGGCTCGGACGCATGGTCCGGGGTCACCGCGAACCCCGCCGTTGGCCATGCCTGCGATCTGCTTGTCGCTCAAGGCGGTACAGGCGTGCTGGCCGAAACGCCCGAAATCTATGGGGCGGAACATCTCCTCACGGCCCGCGCGATTGACCGCGCCACCGGTGACAAGCTGCTTGGCCTCATCAACTGGTGGGAGGATTACACTGCCCGCAACATGGGCAGCATGGATAACAACCCTTCCCCTGGGAACAAAAAAGGCGGCCTTACAACCATCCTTGAGAAGTCGCTGGGGGCTGCCGCAAAGGGGGGTACGACCCCGCTCATGGGCGTCTACAAATACGCCGAGCCGGTCACGGCCAAGGGTTTCACCTTTATGGACAGCCCTGGCTATGACCCTGTCTCTGTCACGGGACAAATTGCCAGCGGCTGCAACCTTGTGTGCTTTACCACCGGACGCGGCTCGGCCTTTGGTGCCAAACCCAGCCCCTCAATGAAGGTCGCGACCAACACCGAAATGTACAGCCGTCTGTCGGATGACATGGACATCAATGCTGGCACCATTCTGTCCGACGGTAAATCCGTTGAGGACGTGGGCCGCGAAATCTATGAGATGTGGCTGCGCATGGCTTCGGGTGAGTTGTCGAAATCCGAGGCGCAGGGCCTTGGCGACTACGAATTCGTCCCATGGCAAATCGGTGCAACGATGTGAGCACGGCAGTTCCACTCACGATCATTGGCGCAGGCTCCATTGGGCAGCGGCACATCGGTGTCGCGCAATCCTGCGCGGCCGTTGATCTGGTCTGCGTGGTGGAACCTGACGACACACTGCGCGCCACGCTTGCGCAGCAGGGCCTGCCGATGGTCGCTAATATTGATGCGGCACCTGCCGACACACGGGCAGCCATCATAGCCACTCCGACCCCAGACCATGCAGAAAGCACGCTTAAGTGCTTTGACAAGGGCTGGGCCGTGCTGGTCGAAAAACCGACCGCGCATACGCTCGATGCCGCGAATGACCTGGTCCAACGCGCCAGCACTCTGGGCCTGCCGTTTTTCACGGGACACCACCGTCGCTGCCACCCATTCACCATTGCTGCCCGCGATGCCCTCTCTGAGTTGGGCGATTTAGTTGGTGTGCAGGGGCTTTGGTCCTTGCGCAAACATGCCAGCTATTATGATGCGCCGTGGCGCAGGGCACCCGGGGCGGGGCCGCTGATGACAAACCTCAGCCATGAGGTGGACCTTCTGCATTTCCTCGTGGGAGAAATCACCGAAACGACGACGCTTTTGTCCTCCGCCAGTCGGAACCTTGTGATTGAGGACACCGCGTCAATGGCCTTCCGCTTTGCACAAGGCGCGTTAGGTTCAATGCTAATGTCCGATGCGGGGGCCTCGCCTTGGTCCTTTGAAACCGGCAGCTATGAGAACCCTGCCATTGCCGGGTCAGGCGAGGATTATCTTCGATTTACCGGGACTGAGGGGGCGCTGGCGTTTCCCTCGTTAACTCGTTGGGGCCGCTCTGACGGGGGCGAAATCGAATGGTCCAAACCACTGCTCAGACATGACGCGCCAGAGTTCGCCAAGATCGACCCAATCAAAGAGCAACTGATCCGCTTTGCGCATGTGGCCAACGGCGGTCAGGACGACGTCATCTGCAGCGGCGCAGAGGGTGTCAAAGCCCTAGAAATCACACTTGCCGCCGCCCTATCTGGGCGCAACGGCCATCCGGTTCGTCAAGGCGACGTACCCGGAAATTTCACAGGAATATAAGGGAGTAAAATATGAAAGTTGGTTTTATCGGATTGGGCCTGATGGGGCGCGCAATGGTCGAATGCCTGCAAAAGGCAGACTATGACGTCATCGTTCTGGGCAACCGCGATCGCACCGGGATTGAGGCCGCATTGGCCCGCGGCGCGACAGAGGCCGCCAACGCACGCGAAGTCGCTGAGGCCTCTGATGTTGTGATGATCTGCGTCGGCACCTCAGACCATGTTGAGGCGAATGTTTATGGCGACAATGGCATCCTTGCGGGCGTCAAATCCGGCCAAGTCGTGATTGATTTTGGCACCTCTCTGCCTGCATCGACGCTCAAGATCGGGGCGGACATGGAGGCAAAGGGCGCGACCTATCTAGACGCCCCAATCGGCCGGACCCCTGCCCACGCCGTAGACGGACTGCTGAACCTGATGTGTTCTGGCGACAAAGCCGCGTTTGACCGGGTAAAGCCCGTGCTCGACGTTATGGGCGAGAATGTCTTTCACCTAGGGAAGCTGGGTAGCGGCCACACGATCAAACTGATCAACAACTACTTTGGCATGACCACGGCCTGCGCCATGTCCGAAGCATTTGCCACCGCCGACGCCGCCGGCATCGACCGTCAGCAATTGTTCGAAGTCATGGCCGCCGGCCCCCTGCGGTCAGGCATGATGGAATTCGTGCGTAACTACGCCGTTGACGGTGACCAAAACCTCGCGTTTTCGATCGCTAACGCGTCGAAGGACGTGGGCTATTACCGTCAGATGACCCAAGATATGAACCTGAACAGCAAAATGTCCGCTTGTGCAGGCGACGCGCTGAAAGCCGCGACCGAAGGCGGCGACGGCGATAAGATGGTCTCACAGATGGTCGACTGGATGAGCAAAAGCATGGGCCCCGCATGACACGACTTGCTGGAAAACGTGCATTCGTCACCGCAGCCGGCCAAGGGATTGGCCGTGCCTGCGTCGAGGCCTTAACAGCCAATGGCGCGCAGGTCATTGCGACCGATCTCAACGCAGACTTGCTTGAGGGGTTGGAAGCTGAAAAAGCATTTGCCCTTGATGTGTTGGACAAAGACGCCCTGCAAGCGGCTGTCAAAGACGCATCACCGGACATCTTGGTCAATTGTGCAGGTCACGTGCATGGCGGCTCGGTGCTAGAGGTATCGGACGACGATTTCGCATTTGCGATGCACCTGAACGTACGTGCGCAGATGCATGCCATTCAGGCCGCTTTGCCCGGAATGATCGATAAGGGGCGCGGGTCGATCATCAGTATCGCCTCCGTCGCCTCTAGCGTGATGGGCCTGCCCAATCGCTGCATATACGGCACGTCCAAGGCCGCAGTGATCGGCCTGACAAAATCTGTTGCGGCGGACTTTGTGACCAAGGGCATCACTTGCAACGCCATCGCCCCCGGTACCGTCGATAGCCCATCTTTGCACGATCGGCTCAAGGCCACGGGCGACTACGACGCCGCAATGGCCGCGTTTGTTGCGCGCCAACCCATGGGCCGTATTGGCACCGCACCTGAGATCGCAGATCTGGTGGTTTATCTCGGCTCGGATGAGACGCAATACATGACCGGCCAATGCATCAGCATCGACGGCGGGATGACGATATGAGCCGCGCTTGGTAGGCGTTCTCCCCCGCGAAGATAAAACCGCTGCGGGCATCGGTATTATGGTGCTCGCGGTGGCCTTGTTCACCTGTATCGACACGTCCGCCAAGTGGTTGCTGATCGCAGGGTTGCCTGCGTTGCAGGTGGTATTTGCCCGGTACGCGGGGCACCTGCTCGTATCATTGATCGTGTACCTCCCCCAAGAAGGATTGGGCGCGATCAGATCCCAAAGCCCAGGCAAGCAATTCCTGCGTTCGGTCTTTTTGCTCGGCAGTACGATCCTCAACTTCATCGCACTCAGCTATCTGCCCATCACAATCACCACGACGATCCAATTCACAATGCCCATCGTGGTGACCCTATTGGCGATCCCAATGCTGGGTGAAACCGTAGGCATTCGTCGTATCATCGCGGTCTGCGTTGGCTTTTCGGGGGTACTGGTCGTGACCCAACCATGGTCGGCAGCATGGCATCCGGCGATGCTGTTGTCGGTTGCATCGGTGGTGGTGGCCTCGCTCTACTTTGTGATGACCCGCATGTTGGCCGGCATAGAAAGCAACGCAACACAACAGCTTTGGTCGTCAGCCGTATCCACCACAATCTTGCTGCCCTTCGTAATCAAGGGCTGGGTCTGGCCACCCGATATCCAAGCATGGATGGTATTCATGGCCATCGGCTTTTTCGGCGCCACGGGCCATATTGCAGCCACCACCGCACACCGCTGGGCCGATGCCTCGCTGCTGTCACCGATGTTCTACACGCAGATCGTGTTCGCCGCCTTCGCAGGTATCTTTATCTTCGGCACATGGCCCACGCTCTACACACTAGGCGGCGGCGCGATCATCATCGGATCAGGCCTGTACATCTGGGCCAGAGAGCGAAAAGTGAAAGGTGGGTGACCAATATCACCCAGCCAATCCCAACGTTGGGCCTAGCCGCGCCCGATATAGGGCATCGCTGATGCCATAACGGTCATAAACTGCACGTTCGCATCCAACGGCAACGACGCCATATGCAGAACAGATGAGGCAACGTTCGATACGTCCATTACAGGTTCCACCGCCATAGACCCATCAGCCTGTGGCACACCCTTGGTCATTGCCACAGCCATGTCAGTCAAAGCGTTGCCAATATCGATCTGACCACACGCAATATTATACGCCCGCCCATCCAAAGAAACAGAACGCGTCAAACCGGTGATTGCGTGCTTAGAGGTCGTGTAGGCGGCTGAACCATACCTCGGCACATAGGCAGAAACCGAACCGTTATTAATGATCCGCCCACCCTGCGGGTCCTGCACCCGCATCAAGCCAAAGGCCACTTTCGCGCAGATAAAGCTGCCGGTGATGTTAATGTCGATCAGGTTGCGCCACGCGGCAACGTCGATCTCATCCACAGTGCTCGACGCCAATGATACACCCGCATTGTTGAACAGCACATCCAGATGGCCCCACTGCGCCGCCGCTTTCCCAAACGCATCCACTACCGATGCCTCGTCACTCACGTCACAAGGCATAGCCAACGCGTTCTCATGCGTCGCCGCAACAGCCTCCAAAGCCTCAGCGTTACGCCCCACAAGACCAACCTTCCAGCCCGCCTTAAGAAACGCCTCAGCCGTCGCCTTACCAATCCCGCGTCCGCCGCCGGTGATGATGATACTCTTTGTCATGGACCCGTGTCCTTACCTTCTTTGGTTCTTAAATATCTCGGGGGAGCGAAGCGGGGGCAGAGCCCCCAATCAGTGGTTATCACGCGGCAAATCGTGGCGGATTTTCTGGTACGCCGTCGCCAACTCCAAACATCCACCATCGGACAATTGCCCAACATGCTTGCGGTAGATCTCCTGCCAGGGTGTCTGATGCTTTAGCTCAGGCGCTTCCCACGCATCAATACGCGCTTGCCACTCGTCGTCTGGCACCAAAGCATCCATTCGGCTCGCGTTTAAATCCAACCGGACACGGTCGCCTGTGTTCAGATAGGCAAGCCCACCCCCCACCACCGACTCTGGTGACGCGTTCAGGATCGATGGGCTTTCGGACGTGCCGGATTGGCGGCCATCACCAACCGTTGGCAGGTGGTTCACCCCTTGCCGCACAATCGCGTCCGGCGGCAGCATGTTCACCACCTCAGCGGAGCCGGGATACCCCACGCAGCCAACACCGCGAATGAACAGAATTGTATGATCATCAATCTCAAGCGCGGCATCATTGATCCGGTCGTGATAGTCCTCGGGGCCCTCGAACACGACGGCACGCGCCTCAAACACCCCTTCATTGCCCGGCTCTGATAGAAACCGCTGACGGAAATCTGATGAAATCACGCTGGTTTTCATCAGCGCACTGTCAAACAAATTGCCCGACAAAACCTTAAAGCCAGCATGTACGCGCATCGGCTCAGCGTAAGTCGTGATCACGTCGGTATCTTCACTCTCCCACCCGGACAGGTTTTCACCCATCGTTTTTCCAGTGGCGGTCATGACGCCCAAATGCAGGCGGTCGGCCTTAACCAGCTCACCCATCACCGCGGGCACACCACCTGCGCGGAAAAAGCTCTCGCCAAGGTATTCACCGGCGGGCTGCATGTTCACCATCAAGGGCACGTCAAAACCGATTTTCTCCCAATCGGTCACGTGTAGATCAACGCCGATATGCCGCGCCACGGCCTGCAAATGCGGCGGTGCATTCGTCGATCCACCAATCGCAGAATTCACGACAATTGCGTTTTCAAATGCCTCACGCGTCAGGATGTCAGACGGCTTCAAGTCCTCATAGACCATCCCAACGATCCGTTTACCGGTCTCATAGGCCATGGCCATGCGCTCACGAAACGGTGCGGGGATCGCGCTGTTACCGGTCAGGGTCATACCCAGCGCCTCGGCCATCGCATTCATGGTGCTGGCCGTGCCCATCGTGTTGCAATGCCCTTGGCTCGGCGCAGAGGAGCACACGCGCTTCATAAACTCCTCATAGTCGATCTTGCCTTCGGCCAGCAGGCGGCGGCTTTCCCAGACAATTGCGCCGGACCCAGCGCGTTTGCCCTTCCACCAACCGTCCAGCATCGGCCCGCCGTTCAGGGCGATGGCGGGAATGTCCATGGTGGCCGCCCCCATCAACATCGCAGGCGTGGTTTTATCACAACCAGTGGTCAGTACGACACCATCCAGAGGATACCCGTGTAGCACCTCAACAAGGCTCAAGTATTGCAGGTTGCGATCCAGCGCCGCCGTTGGGCGCTTGCCGGTTTCCTGAACCGGATGCACTGGGAATTCCATTGGAATGCCCCCGGCCTCACGGATGCCCGCCTTAATGCGGTCCATCAGGAATACGTGGATCTTGTTGCAGGGCACAAGGTCTGAGCCGGTCTGTGCAATCCCAATCACCGGACGCGCGCTTTGCAGCTCTTCGCGGGTAAAGGTGCTGTTCTGGTACCGCTCTGTATATAGCGCGGTCATGCCAGGGTTGTTTGGGTTGTCGAACCACTCCTGTGAGCGGAACCGCTTGTTGGCGCGGGTGTCAGACATCGTGCCCTCCCATGATGTGAATCTGCCCGCTTACAAAGGGGCGCTTGGCATACCTTTCCGAAATGGTATACCAAATGCAAGGGCAAAGATGAGCCTACCCAAGGGAGAGAGAAAGCAGTCTATGCGAAACGGTATCCTACGCGCGGCATGCGTGATTATGGCTTTTGGCTTTGGTTCAGGGGCATCAGCTGATGTTGATCTGATCACCACCGATGCATGTCTGAATGAGCGGCTCGCCCAAGGGGAAAACCCAACCGTTTGTGTGGATCAAGCGCACCAGCGCTGTTTAACAATGCCCGGCGATATGAGCGCCTCAGCGATACTGTGTTTTGGCCAAGCCCGAGAGGCGTGGAACATTGGAATCGCCGCCAACATGGAGCGAATCAAAGAAACCGCGGATGAGCGGCTCGCGACGATTGCAGCGGTTGAGTTGAAGTACGACATGCTGGGAAACTTGATGCAATGTGACCGCATGGAAGAGCTGGCAAAGGCCGCATCCGAGGCCACAGGCGATCAAATCGCCCGGCAGCGCGCGCAATGCGAAGCCTCGGCTGCAGGTCTGGTATATCTGCGGGTCAAGTTGCGGTCGCGCAGCCTGCAATGACCGCGCGCCAAGCCTTTTGGCGCGGCTACCTCGATTGCGCGCCATTCATCCTGATCGTTGTGCCCTATTCGATGCTGTTCGGCGTCGTCGCACGGGACGCGGGTTTGGATATTTTGCAGACCATGTCCATGTCGGTTTTGGTGATTGCCGGGGCCTCTCAATTCACAGCGCTTGCGTTGTTGCAGGACCAAGCGCCTGTGTTCATCGCCCTATTCGCTGCACTTGCCGTTAATCTGCGAATGGCGATGTATTCGGCCGCTTTGGTCCCGCACTTGGGCCATGCCCGGCTGGGAACACGAGCTTTGATGGCCTACTTGATGGTCGACCAAGCCTTTGCTGTTGCGGTCAAAACATACGAAGATCGCCCCGAAATGGCCCCTGACACCAAGGTTGCGTACTACTTTGGAGCGATGATGTTGATCTGTCCGATCTGGTACGCTTGCACGCTTTTGGGGGCCGTGTTGGGGCAGGCCATACCCGAAAGTTGGTCGTTGGATTTCGCCGTTCCGATTTGTTTCATCGCGCTCACCGCGCCCCTGCTAAGGTCGCTATCACACGTGGTGGCAGCCCTTACGTCCTGTGCGATGGCGATTACTTTCGCGTGGGTGCCTTGGTCGCTTGGCTTGTTCATTGCAGCGATCATAGCAATGATCGTGGGCGCACAGACGGAGCTGTTCCTGCGGCGCCGTAAGGCATGCGCGTCATGATCGACGATACGACATTTTGGGCACTGACCATCGCGCTTGGGCTTGGCACATTTGCCATCCGGTTTTCATTCCTCGGCCTGCTGGGCGGACGAGAATTGCCGGAATGGGCGCTATTGCATCTGCGCTATGTGGGGGTCGCGGTTTTTCCCGCACTGTTCACGCCTTTGGTCCTGTGGCCTGACGCCACTGGCGGCGACATGGATCCAGTTCGCATCATCGCAGCGATCGCCGCGTTCTTGGTTGGGCTTCGTGGGTCCGTGATCGGGGCGATCATCGCCGGAATGGGCACCTTTTATGCGTTAGCATTTATACTTTGAACCGCACCGAAATACACCGTTAAGGGAGATTAACATGATCGAAGAACCCGCCAAGCTGCAAATCCGCGCCACGATCAAGCGGCCGACTCAAGCGCAGATTGACGCCTTTAAGAACATCCCAACCGGGTTCTTGTGTGACGCGATGGAGGGGCAAGGCGCGCTTTGCACATCGATCCAGCCGGTCTGCACAGATGGTGGCCTGCCCCTGCATGCCCATGGTCCTGCATTGGTCGCGGACAACGGCCCGGCCGAGATTTTGGCAACGATGGGCGCGCTCCACATCGCGCAAGAGGGCGACATCGTTGTGGCCGCAGCACACGGTCACACGGATTGCGCTGCCGCCGGCGACAGGTTCTGTGGAATGATGAAAAACAAGGGCGTTGCTGGGTTTGTCACTGATGGCCAAATGCGCGACTACTCCGGGATTGTGGCTGCGGGCCTGCCTGCTTGGTGTGCCGGGCTTAGCCCAAATTCGCCTTACTCGAACGGTCCCGGCAAGGTTGGATTTGGTGCTGTAGTTGGGGGGCGACACATCGAAACCGGTGACATAATTGTCGCCGACCGAGACGGTGTTGTCGTCGTTCCCTTTGCAATGATCGATCCTGTGATCGCCCAGCTTGCCGCCATTCAGGAGTTGGAGGACACTCTCGATGCAAAGGTCCAAGATGGCTTTTGCGAGATGGCGAAAGTCAAAGCAATGCTAGAAGATGGAACTGCGAAGATGGTCAGCTAAGCGAGGGGCCGCATTAACGTGCGGCCCACATGGTTAACCAATTAAGCGGTCCCGCGCACCGGCCGATCATTTTCGATATTGAAGCGCATTCCATCGAGAAGTTCATCCAAATCGGGCCGCGACGCCGGCCCATTTGAGATATCAACCAACATCAATGTTCCATCAGGCCGGATCGCAAAGGTGCCCGGTTCGGCAAACCGCGTGGTGGTTTCCGCCTCGGACAAAGGATCGGAAACATAAAGCCCAAGGGACCGCATCTGCGGCTCCGTCAACCCGTAGCACAGATCAAATTCCCAACCGAACTCAGCCTTGTCCAGCTGGGCTTTTGCCAAGCTATCCGCAGAAACAACAACGACATCCATCAGCGCCGTCCAGTCCGAGAGCATAGCGTTGAACTTGTTCAGGTAGCGCTTGCAACGCGGGCAATGCTTACCCCGGTAAACCACCAACAGTGTCCAGCGATCCTTGGGGCCACCAATGGTGATTGGACCACCGTCCACTGCGGTGAATTGCATCGGCGTGATAGGTGCGCCAACATTGGGCTTGGGGGATGACAATTGGAAGTCCTTAGTTAGGTCCAGTGTGCGCAAGGTTAATCCTAGCTTTCGCCTTTCTTAACCGCCTCCGGCAAATTGCAGCCGTTCAATTCAGCGATGTGGCTGGCAATCGTAGGCACATAGTCCTGCCCTTTGCCAACCGCTTCGGCTTGATCAAAGTAATTCCGAACCGCTGCACCCATTGGGTTCATTACTCCGGCTGCTGTGGCCATGGACGCCACGTACCGCACATCTTTAGCCGCATTCGAGATAGCAAATTTGTGCGCATTGGGGTCGCCACCGACGGCGCCAGAAAAGAACGTATCGAAAAAGCCGCACCCCATGCGCGAGGGCGCCATGACATCCCGCACCGATTGCGGTGTCAGGCCAGATTTGACCGCGATGCTCAGCGCCTCAGAGTAAACCGACGCATATGACATCGCCATGAAATTCATAATTAACTTCATCTTATGGCCTGCCCCAACTGTACCGATATGGTTAATTGAGCCGGACCAGCATTCGATAACTGGCTTAACCTTAGTAAACGCCTCATCCGATGCACCGACCATCGCATCAAGCGTCCCGGCCTCAGCTTCTTTGGGTGTTCGGCCCAACGGTGCGTCAACCATGTGCACACCTTGCGCTGCCATTTCATCCGCCAGCGCCATCGTAGATGTCGGGTCAGCAGTCGTCGTATCGACAATAATCAATCCGTCACGCGCACCAGCTAAGATACCGTCAGGATCACGAATAATGGCCTCAACCTGCGGAGAGTTGGACAGACAAAGGTGGATCACATCACACTGCTCTGCCATTTCTCGCGCGGTCTGCACTTCGGTCGCACCCATACCCAAAAGGCTATCGACGGGAGCCCGGTTGCGATTTCCTTTGATGACCAAAGGATATCCACCCTGAAGGATGTTTTTCGCCATCCCGTGCCCCATCAGCCCAACGCCGATGAACCCGACCGTTAATTTTTCAGTCATCTCTATTTCCTCTAAAGGCTCGCTGTAATGCCACCGTCGACATACAGCGTGTGTCCGTTAACGAAGCTCGCCGCGTCAGAGGCAAGGAATACCGCCGCGCCCTGAAGCTCCTCGACATTGCCCCAGCGTCCTTGCGGCGTCCGTTTTTCTAACCATGCGGAAAACTCTGGATCTGCCACCAAAGCCGCGTTCAGGGGGGTGTCAAAATACCCCGGAGCAATCGCGTTGCAGTTCAGCCCAAGCCGAGCCCAATCAGTTGCCATCCCTTTGGTAAGATTGGCAATCGCACCTTTTGAGGCCGTGTAGGGCGCAATACCGGGGCGCGCGAGTGCCGTCTGCACTGAAGCGATGTTGATGATTTTGCCCTGACCACGCGGGATCATATGCTTTGCCACCGCCTGCCCAACATAAAAGGCAGAATTTACATTGGTTCGCATCAGATGATCAAAGGCGTCCGTCTCAAAGTCCTCTAGTGGACCGCGATGTTGCATGCCGGCGTTGTTAATCAAGATGTCGATTTGCCCAACGCGTTCATAGTCATTGACCGCCTCGCGCACTGCGGCAGGATCTGTCACATCAAAGGAAAGCGTGTCTACCTGCGCGCCCGTCGCGCGCAAAGTGTCCGCAGCTGCTTCGAGGTCGTCCTCGTTGCGACCATTCATGACCAGCCGCGCGCCTGCCTTCGCAAGACCTTTGGACAGGGAAAACCCAATGCCCTTAGAGGACCCTGTGACCAGCGCCACGCGGCCAGTTAGATCAAAATTTGGCATGTACCCTCCGGTGCTGCGTGGTCTTTGGGTGTTTGACAAATCCCTGCCGACGCTCTTACTTAGCAAAAATGGTATACCATTTGCGGCGCAACGCAAGCCGCGTTTTCAGAGGCTGGGGAGGGTCATCTGATGCAAGCACTCTATGCGCATGGGCCCAAGGATTTACGCCTGAGCGAGGCGCCTGATGAGGCCTTGGGTCACGACCAAGTTCGCATCAAAATGGCTCGTGGCGGCATCTGCGGCAGCGACATGCACTACTTTAATCATGGAGGTTTCGGCAGCGTTAAGCTTCGTGAACCTATGATCCTTGGGCATGAAGTGTCCGGTCATATTTCTGAAGTGGGTATTAACGTCAGTGGACTAAAGATCGGTGATCTGGTCGCAGTCTCCCCTTCACGCCCCTGTGCAGGGTGTGATGAATGCCTGCGCGGCCTGCCAAATCAGTGTCTAAATATGCGGTTTTACGTCTCGGCGATGCCATATCCTCATATCCAAGGCGCCTTTCGGGAAAGTCTGATTTCGGACGCTTCGCAATGCGTCAAAGCAGATGGACTAAGCCCTGCGGAAGCCGCAATGGCTGAACCCTTAGCAGTTTGTTTGCATGCGATAAAACAAGCGGGAACCATGTTGGGAAAACGCGTTCTAGTGACCGGGTGTGGCCCAATCGGTATCCTCATCATTCTAGCTGCGCGGCGTGCAGGCGCGGCAGAAATCATTGCAACTGATATAACCGATACTGCGCTTGAGCGTGCAAAAAACGCCGGTGCAGATATAACCATAAACACCCTATTAATGCCGGATGCGTTAACCCCGTACACCATAGGGAAAGGCTCGCTCGACGTCGGGATCGAATGCTCGGGGGCGGAGCCCGCGCTGCGCGCAATGATCGGCGCGCTACGGCCACGCGCGACCCTAGTCCAGCTCGGCCTCTCGGGTGACATGACACTCCCCATGATGCAAATCACGGCCAAGGAGCTCTCGATCAAAGGCTCATTTCGTTTTCATTCAGAGTTCGCACAGGCCGTCGCATTTATGCAAAAGGGCCTGATCAATGTCGCCCCGCTCGTCACCCACAGCTTTTCTTTGGCGCAATTTCAAGATGCATTTGAGACCGCAAATGATCGGACCAAGGCTATGAAAGTGCAGTTGGATTTTTCCTGATGGGTACGTTCACACTTGCTGTTATTTTGCTAATCATAACGCCCGGCCCAGGGGTGTTAACCACTGCGGGCTTTGGCGCGGCGTACGGATTTCGGCCGTCGTTAAGGTATGTGCTGGGCCTGTTCATCGGCACCAACCTTGTTCTTTTAGCCGTCGTAACGGGGATGGCCGCAATCGTGTTGTCAGTTCCCTGGCTGCGCACGCTTTTGATGACGGCCTCAATTGCATATTTACTCTATCTCGCTGCGCGGATCGCATTCGCTGGATCCAAGATTGCGTTTATTGCGGCCAAGACCCCACCCGGCATTGGCGGCGGCCTCGCCTTACAAGCGATTAACCCAAAGGCCTACGTGGTTAACACGTCTCTTATTTCTGGGTTCAGCTTTGCGCCCGATAATCTGCCCTTTGAGCTATTGACCAAAGTACTGATTATGAACGCAATTTGGATTCCAATTCATCTGGCTTGGCTTTGGGCTGGCACGGCTTTGCACGAGCTGAACCTTAATCAACGCACCCAACGTGCGATTAATGGCGGCATGGCCCTAGCAATGCTGGCTGTTGTCGCCCTAGCCACATGGACCGCCACAACATGAGCATCAAATCCGCAATAGACACGCTTACAGCGCAACTTGGCGATAAGATCAGCACGTCGCAGGCGGACCTAACTTTGCATGGTCAGAACGAGACTTATTTCCCAAACACGCCTCCCGATGCCGTGGCCTATCCGGCCTCAACGGAGGACGTTTGCACGATCGTCAAAACCTGCGCGGATCATAGCTGCCCCATCACCCCGGTCGGCGCAGCATCGTCGCTTGAGGGCCAACACCTCGCAACCGCAGGCGGCATTAGCCTCGATTTTCGTGATATGAACCAAGTGCTTGAGGTTAGCCCCGAGGATTTAAACTGCGTGGTTCAAGCCGGTGTCACGCGGAAAGGGTTAAACCAGTATATCCGCAACACTGGCCTGTTTTTCCCAGTAGATCCTGGCGCAGACGCGAGCATGGGCGGCATGGCCGCAACCCGGGCCAGCGGCACGACCGCCGTGCGCTACGGGACGATGCGTGAAAACATTCTCGCGCTTGAGGCCGTGTTGGCCGATGGCACCGTGATCCGCACGGGCTCGGCCGCGCGCAAAGCCTCAAATGGCTATGACCTGACGCACTTGCTGATTGGCTCCGAAGGCACCCTTGGTATCATCACTGAATTAACGCTAAAGTTACACGGATTACCGGAGGCGACCACTGCCGCCACCTGCCGATTTGAAACAGTGGACGATGCGGTTAACTGCGTGATCGCGACAATTCAATGCGGCATTCCCATGGCCCGGATCGAACTTCTGGACCACATGATGGTGCGGGGTTTTAACAAATACTCCGATGCGGGCTTGCCCGAAGTGCCACATCTTTTCCTAGAATTTCATGGGTCCCCCGCAGCTGTCGAAGATCAACGCACAGCTTTCTCCGAAATCGCACACGAATACGGCGCCTCTGGCTGGAAAACCGCCGACACCACCGAGGATCGAACCGCCCTTTGGGCAATGCGCCACGACGCGCACTACGCTTCTGCCGCGTTGGGCAACGGCAAAAATATTTGGCCAACAGATGTCTGTGTTCCAATCTCAAAACTGGCGGAAGCGGTTGGTCAAGCCCAGCGAGATGCCGAAAAGTTAGGGTTAACTGCGACGGTCGTGGGCCATGTGGGGGATGGCAATTTCCACGCAGGCCTTTCGGTCGATCCCAATGATCCGGCTGAAATGAAGCGCGCCGAACAGTTCACCGGGGACCTGTGCAAAACGGCCTTACGATTGGGTGGGACCGTATCGGGTGAGCACGGTATCGGCCTTGGAAAACAGCGCTACATGCAGGCGGAGCATGGCGACGCCCTGACCCCGATGCGTGCGATAAAGGCCGCGTTAGACCCTAAAAATATCCTCAACCCAGGCAAAATGTTACCGCCGACAAACGAGAAATAGATCATGCTGCCACTGTCCAATCCAGTTCCGAATGCGGCTCTTGCCGGACGCATCTGGCGCCCTGATGTGGGGCCCTGCGTTGTTGCAATCCGAGGGGAGCGGGTGATTGATATCACCTCAAAAACGATCCCGACGATGCGCGATTTATGTGAGGCAGACGATCCGGTGGCGTTAATTCATAACGCGGATGGGGAAGACATTGGTAGCTTGAGTGAATTGACGGGCCAGCTGCTTGCCCCCGTCGATTTGCAGGCGATCAAAGCCTGTGGCGTGACCTTTGCCGACAGTATGGTAGAACGCGTGATCGAGGAACAAGCCGATGGTGATCCAGAGCGGGCAAACGCCATTCGGGCACGTGTCAGCAAAATCATCGGTGATAGTCTTTCGGGCGTAAAACCTGGATCTGAGGCCGCTGAAAAGATTAAGGAAGTCCTTCAAGCCGAGGGTTTGTGGTCACAATATCTCGAAGTCGGGATCGGCCCCTTTGCAGAGGTGTTCACCAAATCCCAACCAATGTCAGCTGTTGGTTACGGCGCTGATGTAGGTCTGCATCCCATCAGCAAATGGAACAATCCTGAACCCGAAATCGTGCTCTGCGTAACATCGAAAGGCGCGATTATCGGTGCGACCCTTGGCAATGACGTTAATCTTCGTGATGTTGAGGGACGCTCTGCCCTACTGTTGGGAAAGGCTAAGGATAACAATGCCTCCTGTGCTCTTGGCCCCTTTATCCGGTTCTTCGACGACGCCTTTACCATTAACGATGTACGTCGCGCTGAATTAGCCATGAAGGTCACCGGCGAAGATGGCTTCACTCTCGATGGGCAGTCGTCGATGACGCAGATTAGCCGCGACCCCACCGACCTTGCGGCGCAAACTATTGGGCGACACCATCAATATCCTGACGGTTTCGTCCTGTTTTGCGGGACCATGTTTGCGCCGACCAAAGATCGAGATGCGCCGGGCCAGGGGTTCACCCATCATGTTGGCGATATCGTTGAGATTACCGAGCCAAACCTAGGTACGCTGCGCAACACCGTGCGCCTGTCCACAGAATGTCCGGAATGGACATTCGGCACCGCTGCGCTGATGCGGAACCTCGCATCACGCGCCTTGCTGTAAACCAAAATTAACGGAGAGCCCCATGAAAGTCTTAATCCTCGGCGGCGGTGGCGTCATTGGCCAGAAATTGGCTCAAAGCCTTGCTTTACGCGGCGAATTACGCGGCAAGGAATTAACCAAGATCGTCCTAGCTGATATCGTCCCTCCGGCGCCTGTCAGGGCGCCCTTTCCAGTTGAAACAACAACGTGCGATATCGCCAATCCAGCCTCTGTCACAGCCTGTATCGATGCCGATACGGACGTGATCTATGTGCTGGCAGCAATTGTATCGTCTCATGCCGAAGAAGACTTTGATTTAGGTTACAAAATCAACATGACCGGCACGATCAATGTGCTAGAGCGCACCCGCGCACTGGGCACGAAACCGGTCGTTGTCTTCACATCTTCGCTGGCTGTTTTTGGCGGAGAAGTGCCCGACCCCATCGTGGATCACACCCTTCTCAATCCGCAAAGTTCGTATGGCACACAAAAGGCTATCGGCGAACTTTTGTTAACCGACTATAGCCGCAAAGGTTTCATCGATGGTCGCGGCTTCCGGCTTCCGACCATTTCGGTTCGGCCGGGCAAGCCAAACCGTGCTGCGTCGTCATTTATGTCATCCATCCTGCGCGAGCCGCTTAATGGCCAAGAGGCCGTATGCCCGGTTGAGGAAGACTTCCTTCACTATTACCTCAGCCCGCGTAAATGCGTAGAAAACCTGATCAAAGGTGCCGAACTGGCGGAAGAAGACCTTGGCCAAAACCGCAACATGATGATGCCGGGCAAAATCTGGTCTGTACGCCAATTGATTGATGCGATGACCGCAGTGGTGGGTCCAGAACCGGCCAAGCTTATCCGTTGGGAAGCGGACGCGGCCATCCAGTACATCGTCAAGGGCTGGAGGTTTGATCAGGCGCCTGAAAAGTCCATTAAATTAGGCTTAACGGCTGACGACAGCTTCGAAGACAATATCCGCTACTATCTAGAAGACGATAAGCCGAGCGCGTAAAACGCCGGCGTCCTCGTCACATTCTAGCACAGATGAACTCCGCCTGGGCGAACATACATCGCTCAGGCGGGAAGGCCCGGGGCCTGACTAGTTTACAGGTGTGAGCAAATCCTTAGCGCCCAAGAACGCGAGCACATTGTCACGCTGTAGTTTGGCCATCGCGGCGCGTGTCTCAACTGTACCGGACCCTTGATGCGGCTGGATCACAACGTTGTCCAATGCGTAAAACCGGGGATCGATTTTGGGCTCGTTAAGAAAAACGTCCAGCGCCGCGCCAGCGATTGCACCGCTTTCAAGAGCGTCAAGCAAGGCGCCCTCATCCACGGTTGATCCGCGCGAGATGTTAACCAACACGCCCCGCGATCCAAGTGCCGCGATCACCTCTTTTGAGACGAACTGTTCCGTATCCGAACCGCCAACCAACGCGACGATCAAATAATCAACAGCATTGGCCAAAGAGACCGGATCAGAGTGATGCGTCCAATCGGGCGTGTCCTTTTCGGAGCGGGACCAGTAGTGAATATCCATCTTGAACGCGGCCAAGCGATCGGCAATTTCGCGACCAATCCGACCCAGACCAACGATACCCACACGCCCACCGCTGACCTTGCGATTCAGCCGATATTCGCCCTGCTCAGCCCATTTTCCAGAGCGCGCCCATGCGCTTGCATGCTCCATCTCACGGCCCTGCATGATCAACATCGCGACCGCGAGGTCAGCCACATCATCGTTCAAAACGCCGGGTGTGTTGGATACCTTGATCCCCCGCACAGAGGCCTCTTTGACATCGATCGCATCGTAGCCAACGCCATAGTTCGCGACCACGCCAACGTTTGGCAAAAGGTCCATCTCAGTCGCGCCAAAGGCATGGTGACCCTTGTAAGCAACGGCCTTAATCGCGTCACGCCGCGCTGCATCTAGATCCGCCACACCAGCTGGCCCATCAAGGTAAATCGGCGAAAGTTCCCGCGTTAGACCCTGTTTTTCATCGTCGTTATATGGCCCAATCGCCAATGTATGTGTCATGCTTCACCCTTCATACGCAGTCTTGGCAAATGGTATACCATTTCTGATGTTGGGCCTGACTATGCCAAGTGTCAACCGCACGAGCATCGCTTTTGCCTTAGGTTTCGTTCACAAGTAACGGGATCCGCCTTACACGGATGCACCAAGGCTTAGCTTGCCCAAATCCAATGGGACAAGCGCACCGCGCCGCGCAATAACTTGATGCGCGACTTCGCAGGCCAATCGGATCGCGGCCTCAACGTCGCCTGAACGCCCCAACTCAGCGAAAAAGCCTGCGTTAAAGCTGTCGCCCGCGCTGGTTGTATCAACGATTTCGGATTGCACTTTGGGGATCACAACACCCGTCGCACCAAAGTGATTGTAGTGCACCGAACCCGCGCCATTCTTGACGATAACCGACCCGGCCCCCGCCCTTAGGTAGCGGTCGATGGTCGCCTGCGGATCGGCGTCACCGAAGAAATCCGCCTCATCATCGTAGGAGGGCAAAACGATATCACTGACGGCTGCTGCCTGCATAATTGCAGCACACATCGCATCCACCGACGGCCACAAACGCACCCTTAGGTTGCTATCAAACGCAACGGTCGCCCCCGCAGCGCGTGCCTGCCGCAGCACGTCCAACAATGTGGCGCGGCCCGCGTCGTCCAAGATGCCTAACGTGATACCAGACAGGTAAATCAGGTCCATGCCTTCAACCGCGCGCTCCAGTGCAGCGCGGTCCGCACCCAACTGTCGCGCAGCGGACTGGTTGCGCCAATAGGTAAAACTCCGTTCACCTTGGTTAAGTGAAATGAGGTATAGCCCAACAGACCGCAGCGGATCCCTTGCGATGTGGTCAACATCAATCCCGGCATTAACCATCATTTCCAGCATCTGGGCCGAAATCGCATCATCCCCGACACGCGTGAAATAGCGGGCGGTCCAGTCTGGTCTTAACGATTTGAGGTACCAAAGCGTGTTGAACGTATCCCCGGCAAAGCCCTGCTGGAACAAGCCCGCCTGCTGCTCGGGCGCCAATTCTACCATACATTCCCCGATCGTCGTGACCCGGCGCATAGCGAGAGCGTCATCACCCGCCACAGGTTTACCAAAGGCAGTTGTCATGTCATCGCTCCCCGACTGTTGCCACTTGGTATACCAAAATTAACGGTCAAGAAAAGTGACCGCCCAAAAGAAAACAGGCCCGGGAAAACCCGAGCCTGCCTTTAACTTTTGAGAGTCGATTAACCTTGCAGGAGGCTCAACACACCTTGTTTAGAAGCATTCGCCTGCGCCAGCATCGCTGTGGATGCCTGTTGCAGAATTTGTGCCTTGGACAGTGCTGTGCTTTCTGTTGCGAAATCAGCGTCCTCAATACGACCTCTGGAGGCCTCAGTGTTGACGACGATGTTGGTCAGGTTGTTAACAGTGTGATCGAGGCGGTTAACAACTGCACCCAAATTGGCACGTTCCCCACCCAGCGATTCCAGCGCGCGATCGATGGTAGAGATTGCGTCCTGGCTGCCGGCATCCGTAGAGATGTCGATCGCCGACACCGCATTTTGGGAAGCCGATACACCGGTATCGTCCAGCATTTTGCCGACACCTTGCTGCGCACCGGGCGACGCTGTCATGACGCCAGCACCGTCAGAGGTGAAGTTGGTCAAATCAATCTCACCGCCTGTCGCATTAGTCAGTACGATCGGTGACGTCCCGTTCGTGGCAGCCGCCGTAATGTTCGAACCCGCGTTAGACAAAGCAGATGTGATTTCAGCCAGCATTGCCGAGTTGTCGGTCGTGTCAAAGCTGGTCAAACGTACGGTTGCCGTTGTCTGGCCGTCAGACACTTGGAATGTGACATCATCAGTCGCATCCATGCTCAGTGCCATTGTCGTCGCGGTCGCGGTGCCAGCGGCAGCTGTCGACGCACCCGTAACGGCAGCCGCATCAGTCAGCGTTGCAGACGAACCCTGGCCCGCTGCATTGGCTGCGTTAACGATGCCCGTTCCTGTCGAAGCAAAATCGGTGATGGTGATGGCGCTGCCAGCAGCATTCGACAGCAAGACATCGCCGTTCGATAGAGCCGCTGTTACGCCTGTTGTCGCCGACTGCGAATTGATTGCCGAGACCATTCCGTCAAGGTTGCCACCGGACACTTCTGCAGTGACCTGTGTGCCGCCGATCTTGAACGAATAAGTATCGTCCTCGGAGAAGCTCATGGTCATCTCGGATGGCGTTGCTTCTGTACCGTTGGTGGTCGAAGCGCTGCCTTGCGACGTTAGGTTAACGTTTGCAAAGGTTGCAGTGCCAGCAACGACGGCGGGTTTGCCAGTGGATGTGAAGGTGTCGAGATCGATAGCGGCCGAAGCAGCGTTTTCAATCTCCAGCTTGCCGTCAACCAAACGTGCTTCAACGTCTGTCAGGCTGGTATTGGCGTTAATTGCATCACGCGTTGTCGCAAGAGCTTCCTGCAACGATACGCCTGCGGATGCAGTTGCAACCGTGAACGCCTGACCATCAAGTTCAAACCCGTAGTTAGCTTCTGCTTCAGTGAAAGAAAGCTGAACAATATCGCTGGCACCAATGCTAGAGGCGTCAGAGCCACCTACTGCAAAGGTGTTACTTGGCGTGTCACTATTGGCATCGACGCGAACAGTCATCACCATCGAACCCGCGGAACCAACCGGCGAGGATGCCGCCACAAAATTCTTGATTTCGATCTCTTTGCCGGATGTATCTTGCAGCGAGAAGTTTTGCCCTGTGACCGTCGAGCCAGCAGCGCCATCACCAATCGCAAGCTTCAAAGTGGCAAGCAGATCGGCTTCGGTCGTATCGGTCCCGAGATTGGAAACCGTGATATCCGTACCGTTCACGTTGAAGCTGTAGTCTTTGCCAGCCTGCAGCGCGAGGGTCGAGCTGGCAGTGGATGCCGCGCCGCCACCGTTGTTTGTGATGGCTGTCGTCGCACCTGTATCTGTCAGCAGCTTGCTTTCGCCAGCGCCAGAGATGGACGCGTAGGAAGCCGTACCGTTGCCTGCGGAAGAGAAGCTGGACACTGCGATGCTGTCACCGAGTTTGTTTTCGATGGTCACAACGTTGCCGTTGGCTGTTGCCGAAACTGTGTCAGCGGCCAAGGTCCCTGCTGTCACAGCCGCAGAAATCGCTGTGTTGATTTTGCTTGCAACGTCAGAGGCCGAATTGCCAGTTACCGACGCGTTGGCGATGGTCAGCGCTTCGGTTGTTGAGCCGTCGCCCTCACCAACAGTCAGCGTAAAGCCGTAGGTGTCATTGCCGTTGAACGCCATCTGCGAGACGGATTTCGTGGCAGCAACGCCCTCAGCAGAATTCGAGGTGGCCGCGCTTGAGGTCAAAGCCGTCAGGGACGTACCCAGTGCTGTGGTGCCGAGGTTGCCAACTTTGAAGTTCAGGCTCTCACCGGCTTTGGCACCGATTTGCAGGGTGATGTCAGCGGTGCCGTCCAGCATGTTAACGTCGTTGAAACGCGTCGTGGTCGCGATGCGGTCAATTTCCGCCTTCAGCTGGGTCACTTCGTCGTTCAGGTTCTGACGGTCGTTCGTGTTGAGCGTGTCGTTCGACGATTGAACGGCCAGTTCGCGCATACGCTGCAGCATATCAGAGATTTCAACCATCGCGCCTTCGGCCGTGGCAGCCATCGACTGACCATCGCTTGCGTTGCGGATAGCTTGGTTCAAACCGTTGATCTCGGATGTCATGCGTGAGGCAATCGCGACACCAGCGGCGTCATCGGCAGCAGAGTTAATGCGCTTGCCGGTTGCGAGACGCTCCATGGAGGTTTCCATGTCTTTATTCACGCTCGAGGCGGCAGCGCTGGCCATCAAGGCGCTAGAATTCGTTGCAATTGCGAGTACCATCACACTTCTCCTGTTTCAAAATTAAGAGCGGCGCTGCATTGGGTCACACCGCCTCTGAGACCAGCGAGCAAATTGGTACCGCCCTCTAGCCTCATAAGGTAACGGCCCGCGGCGCCGCATTTTAGCGCCAGGGCAAAAAACTTTGTAAACAAAGGCAATTGTCGCGCGAACGCTTTGCTTTTAGGCTTTGCTCCAATTGATTTCGGGAGGCGTGACCCCATGAAGATTATCCCCATACGGCGCTGCGTGCTGAGCGTGCTGACTGCCTGCACATTGGCTTTGCACCCGCTTTCGCTAGATGCTGAAGAAACACCTGACCCGTTCCAGGCCGCAGTTCAGGCCGCCAAGGCGCAGGATTTTGCACAGGCCGCAGATTTGTTTGAAGTTCTCGCACAAGCCGGGGATCATGACGCGCAATTCAACTTTGCCGTGTTGCTAAAGTCCGGAAAAGGGCGCCCCCAGCATTTTGCCCAAGCACTCGAATGGGCGCTGCTTGCGCAACTGGGCGGCGTGGCGCGCGCCTCAACCCTAAGCGCTGACTTGATTGACATAGTGCAGCCCGCAGCCCTGCGTGAGATTGAGGGCCGTATCCAAGAGCGGATGCAAGACCGCCTTGCCCGCGGCGACCGCGACGCAGTGATGCCGTATGTGCAGCTAACGCGGGAGGTGTTGCAAAAGCCTGACCTAGAAGAAGCATATCTATGGACCCTGCTCGGCTCAGCCCTTGGGCTGCCAGACGCTACGGCTGAACGCGATGATATCGCAGGCGAGCTAGAGATCAAAACAATAGCAAAGGTCCAAGACGCGGCACGCGATATGTTTGTCGAAGAAAAATTGGCGGAACGATTTGCGGCTCCGCCTGCGGATTCCTAATAGGCGAACAAAGCCTGCGTCATGTCAGTATTTTGACGATGTGGTTTTGGGTTGGTCATATTTTGACAAATTGGCCACGGACAAAGGCGAGCGTAGCTCAGCCGATCTGGCCGCAAATAAAAATTCACTGACCAAAAGCCTATTCAACTTTGTCAGTTCCGGGTGGTCGGGGTCCACCAAACCAGTCGCATGTTCTAGCTTTGCTAAGACTGCTTCTGAAATCTGCGCAAACCTATCGGGTTCACGTCGAGACGTGTTTAACTGCGTCAACAACTGCTCCAGCTCACTTAGGGCAGTTTCAGCAGCCTCGTTCATCGTCAGGTCAGCGACTCAAACGCTTCTGCAAGGCCATCCGCGATCTTGGAATAATTCAGCGGATATTCATTCGCGCTGATGGCTTCCCGGATCCGTGTGACCGCATCAATATCAATCGGTGCCGGCTGGTTTTGCATAGACGCAAGCACGTCAGCCGCCGCTGAGTTTACCTCAACGGATGCCTTTCCAGCAGACGGCACCGGATTAACCGGCGCGCCCGTGCCCAAGTTCGCAACCTGAGACGCATCACCCTGTGAAACGCTCACTTTAGGCGCAGCAGTCGCGTCAGGCACTTTGACCGAGGTAACGGTACCCGTCAGATTTTGTGTAACATCAACCATGTTCTATCTCCTGCTAATGGAGGTAACGGCCCCCGAGTTGCGACCTTTAGCAATTACTTCAACTTTTTTTTCACCGACGATCCGCCCAAGCAAGGGCGTTCCACTACCGGTGTTTGCAACTCGGATGGTATCGCCCAATTGGCCCGCATCCAATGCAATCCCGCTCGATAGGATTTCGATACCGCCCCGCACGACGACCAGCTCTAGGGGGTCTTCTTCCTCAACGCTCCACTCCCGTGCAAGGTGACGGGCCATGACGGGCATATGGGGGCTCATGGATTGATTAAGCGCGCGGCCAATCACATCCGAAAGACGGCCAAACACACTGGCCGAGGACAGCGGATCAACTGGGCGTAGCTCTACATCCATGGCCTGAATGCGGTCTCCGCGTCGCAACGGGCGGGTCAAGAAAACTGCTTGGGTCGCTGACACTTCAGCCGGCGTGGCAGCA
Organism: Thalassobacter sp. 16PALIMAR09; assembly: GCF_000765485.1. Lineage (NCBI taxonomy): Bacteria > Pseudomonadati > Pseudomonadota > Alphaproteobacteria > Rhodobacterales > Roseobacteraceae > Thalassobacter > Thalassobacter sp. 16PALIMAR09. The sequence continues at coordinate 80,697 of NZ_JHAK01000003.1, read as the reverse complement.
AGCGGCGCAGCACCCTTCACTTGTGCCCGCACGGCAATGCGCCATTCCGCAGGCGATGGGCAGATGACATTCACACTGCGCCACCCGCCAAACGCAGGCTCTACGCGCAACGGTCCGTCACAAAGAAAGAACTTCTTTTGTGGCATCAGGCTGGGGGCCGCAATTTCACCCGCTTGGGCAAGGCGCGCGCCAATTGCTTCGCGGATTTCGCGGCCATCAACGATGCGCTCTTGGGCCGCCAGCCCAGTAAGGCCGGGCATAAACATCGCAACGATGATCAGGACTACGCAGCGGATGAGATTAGAAGAAATAGATATCATCAACCTCCCCCGTGCCGCCGTATCCAGACGGAAGCCGCAGCGTTTGCCCCATCAGCATCCGGTCCGCATTCCCGCCACGAAAAGCATGCGGATTGCCCTGCACCGTTTCACGCACCAAATCCTTTAGGTGCGCATCAGCTCCAAAATAGTGACGCAAAATACCGTTGAGGGTTTCACCCTTCCGGATGGTATGGCCTTCGGCGCTTTGCCTCGCTGGGCCGTCGCTGGGCCCGTATTGCAACACAATAAACGGCTCCTGCGCGAAGGTGGCGGTGCCTGACATCATGCACGTCAAAACACAGACTACAAAAAGCTTCATATCACTGCATTCCCCCTGAAAAACGCACGGAAACACCCGCGAGGCCATCCGGAGCGCGAGCCGCATTCATAGGTGAAATGATGGCGCTGCTCTGCGCCAGTTCCGTCACACGAAACACTGTCCAAGCTTGGCCACGGCCTTCGGCGAACGCGAGGCTTTGTTTCGTCAGCCCATCGCGCGCGCCCAGAGACACACGAAAGCGGCCCTCACCCGCTGGTTCCAACTGTGCAACCAAAGGCGCGCAAGGCAGTTGGGCCAGCAAGGGCATCAACCCTGTGCTAATGTGTTCAGCCAGCGCGTCCGCGACCGCCCCTTGGTCCTTGCGGGCGACAACGTTTAGCGCGCGCCAAGGCGTATCAGGTGCTAGTCGAATGGTGTGACGCAGGCGTTGACCCCCAGCCCGCGACGGAGCTGCGGGATCAAGGATCCGCGCCTCAACCGTGACCGTGACGCGGGTCGCATTCACACGGGCCGCATCCGACGACCAGCGTAATTGCAGTCCGCGCGCATCCTTGGGCAGTTGAGAAACAGGCGCCGCCGCCCGTGTAGCCCGACCGGTCAACAGCGTTTGATAATCGAAATCGTCCTGCACAGCCGAAGCCTGCCGACCGCGCGGAGTGATATCAATACTACTACGGGTGATCTTGATCTTGGCAGTCTGGCCCAGCGCATCCAAGGTCTGATCATGGGCCAACTCAAGCGCGCCCTTCATCCATAAAGGTGTGCGCATACTGGCGTGGATGTGCGGGCGAACAGCGATCAGCTCAACATCTGGACGAACTGCGCAACCCAAATCAGGCTGGGTCCCGACATAGGCGTCGATGACCACTTCGTACTGAGACCCCGCCGCGTATTCCTCAACGATGGCAAAGTCCAAGATGCGACTAGAGGGGCGCAACAAAATACTATCCCCCGTGAGGACACCCTGGTCCACCACCGAAAAACCATCCACCTGCGCACCACCCGCCAAGGCCGCCTGATACAATGCGTCCTCAAGCGCGGTGCGGCGGGCTAGATCCTGTTTTCCCGCCTCAACAAATGCGCGCCCTGTGACCCGCACCATGTCAGGCAGCGCGGGCTGGGTCGCGAGCAGAAAGACCGCCCCCATCACAAGCAGCAAGCGCATTAGCATGGAACGCCGTCTAAACACGGGCTACCGCAAGGCCTTCATGATACGCGCGATCATATCGCGGTCCAGTTCCAGCACGACCTCATAGGTGTCGCTGCCAACGGGATTGATCCGCACGGTGCGCGCGCCACGGATGGTCCCGGCCACCGATGCGCGGGTGGTGTCATTTTGCACGATCGTGTCGATAACCGTCGTCCGAGAGGACATTTGCAGCCCATGCACTTGCTCAGTCAGATCACGCATCGCATCCAAACGCGCCGCCCGGATCGCCATCAACCGCTTTTGGTTGGCGTTGCGCGCAGGCTGAACCGAAATCGTCGCATAGCCCACGCCCGTGATCGCTGGGACGACTTGCTTGGTCACGGCCACGTCTGACGCATCAAGCGCGGCCTCAACCGCCACCACATCGCGGACGGCAGGATCTACATTGCCCAACATCGCCGCGTGGCCGTTAAAGGTATTGCACCCGCTCAGCCCAAACAGGGCTCCGGTCAGCGCAAGCATGGTGATAACGCTTTGTCTGATAGGTTTGCGCACGGTGGTCTCCTGAGATGGTCTTGTTGGTCAGCGTTATGCACGTGGCGTGCCAGCCCCGGTCCACCACCGAAACATCCCAGTTTTTGAGCAAGATGGCATGATACTTGCCTGTGTCACGGGGTACGGCACGCCAGCCGCAAAGGACGCATATATGAGCCTGTCAGAACCCATGACGAACGGCGCGGGCATTCGACGTTCGCTGACCGGTCTAGTGCTGCCTTTGGGCATTCTGATGCTTGTGGCGATGATGGTATTGCCGCTGCCCGCGTTCATCTTGGATTTTCTGTTTACCATCAACATCCTCATGTCCCTGCTGATCTTGATGGTGGCGCTGCATACGTATCGTCCTTTGGACTTTTCTTCATTTCCGAGTTTGCTGCTGGTGGCGACGGTCCTCCGACTGGGCCTGAATGTGGCCTCAACCCGCATCGTGCTGAGCGAAGGCCACACAGGCACCGAAGCCGCTGGCAAGGTAATCGAGGCCTTTGGGGCCTTTGTCATCGCGGGCAATTATGTGGTCGGGATTTTCGTGTTTGCGATCCTCGTGATCATTAACCTTGTGGTGATCACCAAAGGTGCGGGCCGTGTGTCGGAGGTATCGGCGCGGTTCACGCTAGATGCCATGCCGGGCAAGCAAATGGCCATCGATGCCGACCTCAACGCAGGTGTTCTGACGGCCGAGGAAGCCACCCTGCGCCGCGAAGACGTAGCACGCGAAGCCGATTTTCACGGCGCAATGGATGGTGCCTCCAAGTTCGTCAAAGGTGACGCGATTGCGGGCATCTTGATCCTGGCAGTGAACGTGATCGGCGGATTGGCCATCGGGATGCTGCAACACGACCTATCGGTGGGTGAAGCGTCCGAGTTATATATTCTGTTGTCGATCGGCGATGGTCTGGTCGCGCAAATTCCATCGCTGTTATTGTCCATTGCAACCGCGATCATCGTTACACGTGTGTCATCCCGCCAAGACATGGCCCAGCACATCAAGGGTGAAATCAGCATGTCCCGCGCGTGGTTTCCCGTGGCGGGTGTGTTGGGGCTGATCGGGTTGGTGCCCGGCATGCCAACGGTGCTGTTTGTGGGTATGGCAGGTGCCGCGGGTGCGGCCGGCTATGCATTCCGACAGGCGGAATTGCGCGGCGACGATGCGGCCCCCGATGAAACCGCTGAGCCAGAGGAGCCGAGCGACCCCAATACCCTGAAGGTAACCGATGTGGCAGACTTGTCCGCCGTGACGCTACTGCTCAGTTATCCGCTTTTAACGATGGTTGATGCCGATGATGGCGGCCCGCTTGCTCGGCGGATCACGACCGTCCGAAAAGAGGTTTCGCAGGCGCTGGGGTTTGTGCTGCCCGGGGTGCGCGTGCGTGATGACCTGGCGCTCAGCGCAAACGATTACCGGATCAAAATTGGGCAAACCGTGGTGGCCGAGGACAAGGTGTATCCCGATCACAAACTGGCCCTTCCCAGCGGCACCTCTCGGATCAAAGTCAAAGGGATCGACGTCAAGGACCCATCTTTTGGCATCGACGCGACATGGATTCTGCCCGAGCGTGAGATCGAGGCCGAGGCTAACGACTATGTCATCATTGAACCGGAAACGGTCTTGGCCACGCACCTAAATCAGATCCTGTATAAACACGCCTCGGAACTGATTGGGCAGGACGATGTGCAGGAACTGCTCGACAACTTATCCGGAGTGGTGCCGCAACTGGTGCAATCGGTCATCCCCAAGCTGATGCCGCTGCACACGTTAACCGCTGTCCTTCGGCACCTGCTACGAGAACGCATTCCGATATCCGACCTGCGCCGCATCCTCGAATTGCTGTCTGAGATGTCGGGACGCAATTTGTCCATTGCGGAAACAGCCGAAACTTTGCGCCCCCATCTCGTCGGTTTGCTGATCCAACAAAGCGCACCACTGAATGAACCTCTGCCTGTGGTCACCCTAGAAAGCAGCTTTGAACATTTACTGATTAACTCCGCCAAGCAGTCGGACGGTGATCAGTTGCTGTTGGATGGGGGGCTGGCCGAACGGCTCGTCCTCGCCTTAGTCAAAGTTAACGAGGAGCAAACAGAACTGGGCAAGAAGCCGTTCCTTGTGGTTTCACCGCAAATTCGGCGCAAGCTGGCCAATTTCTTGCTTCAGCACGTGGCTGATTTCGCAGTTCTCTCCTTTACCGAGCTGCCGGACGGCCGAAAGGTCGATGTCGTTGCCAGCGTCTCGGGTGAGGAACAGACCGAGCCCGCCAACTGATCGATGCCTCCTAAAACCTCGCAGCCCAAGGCCCGAAACAAATGACCGAACACGTCTTCAGAGCAGCAGACTCAGACACCGCGATGGAAAAAGCCATCCGCGAGTTGGGTGATGACGCCATGATCTTGTCGGTCAAACGCGTGGGCGACACGACCGAGGTGCGCGCGATGAAAGACACCGCCGCCCCGCGTCGCATTCGAAAGCAAACCACCGTCGTAAAGAGCGCTGGGGCGCAACAAATCGATCTAGCGACTGCCATGCGCCAAGCGCGCTCCCGCCGGGAGGAGCCGATTGAGCCAGCGCCTATTAATATTTTCCTTGATGAAAGCGACGACGCGCCAGATCAGCTTGGGGGTGACACCCCAGCCGAAGCTGAATTCAGAGCGGCTGAACCTGTGGTACCTGCGCCTCGCCAGCCCAGGCCAGCAGTTGTCGTGAAACCGACGCCTGAAGCCGCCGCACAGGTTCAGCCCAAGGTTTTACCGCCGTCACGCGTCGCGCCCAAATCGATCAAGCCCGTGCTCGCGACAAAGCCCGCGCCCGTGATTACAGCACCCCCCAGCACGGATAAAAAGCCGCTGGTTCTTAAGCCCTTTAACCCCAACGCAAATGTTCCGGACAGCGAGATAGAGGCAGAGACCGACAAAAACACCAAGCCGGTGCTACGTCCCTACGTGCCGCGATCACAGGGCGGTGTTAGGGTAAATCCGCCGATCCAGACGGTAGAAAACCATGTTTTGGCACAAAATGGGTTTCCCGCTGATATTGTCACAGCTTGCATAGACCCATCGGACCCAGGCGATCTGACCGGACAGCTGCGGCGTGCTTCGGACTTGTTGGCAGAGCGTCTCGCGGTGGCGTCGAGCGCGCCTTCGCCCCTGGAAAGCGACATTGTGTTTGTCTTTGGTCCACCAGGCTCTGGCAAAACAACCACGGCCGCCAAGATCGCGTTCCACAGGATTCAAACCAGCCAAAGCCGCCCATCTATGTTGTCGCTTAGCAAAAGTGGGCTGTTCACTGATGATAGGCTACGCCGCCACGCCAGCTTTCTGAATACGCCCTACGCTGACACGCTTTCAGGGGCAGAATTGCCCCTGATTGTTGATTGCGACCACACAGATCCCATACAAATCCGGCAGGCATTGGCCGCGGTGCAAGACAATTTCCCCAGCACTCGCGTTCAAGCGATTATGACCATTCCGGGCGCATGGTCTGCTAACGCTATCAACAAGTTTACACGCGATATGGCGCTGCCCGACCTCGGGGCCATCATCACCCACATGCAAATTGGCGGGGTCAGCATTCGAGGCCTGAGTGCCCTCAGTGCGAACGGGGTGAGCGTTATATCGACGATGAATGACCCAGCCGTTTCGGACGGCGCATCACTCACGAATGCACCATCTCTTGCCGCGCTTATGCGTGAGGCTTTCAACAATCGCGAATCAGATGCCTAATGTCGGCTTTGCGCTCTAAAACCGAGTGTCCGCTGGTCGTTACCTATTGTGATTGAGCAAAAAATTGAGGCCACAAAATGACGATGCAAAGCCCAGCCGCTATCTACAAACGACAGCAGAGCAAGCCTGACTTCGATGTTGATAATAACCACCAACTCATTAAGGCGACGCTGGAATATTTAACAAAAAGCCTCGCCATTCTAGCTGCAACCCCCAAAGCCGAGCCGGAACTTTACAAGGTGCACACGACCCGCTCACTGACGGCGATCTATATCCTTCAAAGCAGTCTCGACTTTGATACCGGTGGCGCAGTCGCAACGAACTTGTTCCAACTTTACGAGTATTGCCGGCAACAAGTCCTTAAAGACATGCGCAAAGATGAAACCGCCAACCTAGAGCAAGCTCACTTTGCGATGCGCGAGATCCTTGATGCTTGGCAGCAGATTGCCTGAGGCATTAATGGAGGAGGCCGTTAATCAAACGCTACAGAAGCTTAAGGCCATCCAGATCGAAGTTAACGAGCTACTTAAAGCTGGCAGCTATGCTGAAGCCATAGTTGAGAGCAAGGCAATGTATCGCCTTGCGACATCCCTTCCGGCACATGGTAATCTAGCTCAATCTGAAAATCTTGCTGCCTTGGCCAAAACCCATCGAGAAATGTCAGATCAAGTCACCAGTGCTTTGCAACAATTCCAAACAGTCGGGCGCAAACGTCAAAAGGCAATATCAGGCTATCGAAGAAATGTACCGTAGCGAGAATCATGTTTCTGTAAACGTAAGCGAGAGCCGCGCGTAAATATCGACTAGGGATCACTCCACATGCCTGCTCGCTCTTTTGATAACGCCCGTCAGCGAAAGACACTCTGGGCACTTAGGTGCATATTTTGCAGTGTTACATAAACAGCGTTTCTTAGCGCTCGGTACGTGCGTCAACTCAAACAAAATAACGTACTTAGAGGAATCAGCCCTCAAGATACGAATTGAGACGCATATCGAGTGCAGCGCATATCAGAAATTCGACTCCGCGTCGCCATGGGTGCGGCTAGTTAGGCCTTGTAGGTATGTCCCACGCTCCTGATTGGATCCTCAATGCAGCCTGCGCAACAATCGCGCTGCGCTACGTTGAAGGTAATCTTCCAATCCAAGCCTATGCCAATAAAATGGCAAAGCCGTTCAGCGAAGTATACAGCGATTGCTCCCCAGAGAAACTGCATAGCGCGGCTGAGGCCATGTTGTTCTTCCTAGCGGAGATCGAAGAAGAAAACACGATCAATTACTGCAACGCTTTCATCTATAATTCCATAATGTTGGATCGTGCCGGAAAGCCGCGCAAAATGAAGGGTCTATTTTTTGACCCCCTTGCCCCGGTAAAACAGGGAACGAGTAGTAAAGCCGTGCTACTTGCATTTCGGGCGTTTGTTTTTCGTCTTCGCAACGATTCAACTCTGGCAGAACCCTTTGGGTGGTCACTCGCCAAAGTGCCAGAGCTTAAGTGGCTCAACAACGTTCTAAATGTAGAGGTTGGCTTTTCGGACGCAATTTAAGTCCGTTTTCACAGCACAAAGAGCCTGTTTCGCGAACACCTATCCAAGGGATGGTTCGACTGAATGTAGGCCTAATATATGAACCCCAAAATGAATCGCCTAGAGCAGACTAGGCGCAGGCTAACTGAGGAACCGCGTCCCTAGCATCATGGATTGAGGACAGGCACTCACCACGCACAAGCTGTCCGTTCACATCGATAGTCGCGCTATTAGACTGAGGTACGAAAGAAACGAGGCGACCGCGCGCTGTCTGGTAGGGTGTTACCATGACGGTGACAAATTCACCTTTGACAGTTTTAATTTGCATTTGATCACTCCAATGTTTCGCGCGATTTGTCGCGTCCAACCTATTACTATTATAGTCCATCCAAGCGGCCTCAACGCAGCACACCTTCGGACTCAACCCATCTCTTTGGATACAACCGGGCCTTCATAGTTAATTGGCATGTGCCCAAAGCACCCCAAAACCGCCGCATGATGCGGGCAAATGCTAGGCTGAAATCGTATTCCGAATTTGCTCAGCGCATGCATCAAGCGTCGCTTGATCTTTCGCTTTTGCCGCGCTTTCAGCTTGTGCAAGAAACTGGCTAAGCGAATTGAAGCCAACAACAGCGGTCGAGCCCACCGCGTAGTGAATTTTATCGACGCGCGCATCCCAGCTACTGGCCGGATCTGTCATGACTTGCAATGCATTCTTAGCGTCTGCAAGGCTTTGAGATTTCAGCTCGCGCGCGGTATCTGGATCTAGAAGATCGATAATGCTTTCTTCTTCATCCGCTTCGTCTGTCGCCTGTAAATGCTTACGTGTTGCAGCCAGCAATCTCTCTGACGTGAGCGACTTTGCGAGCATGGCATTCATACCCGAATCTGTCTGTTTGTCGTGGTCCGTTGGGATCAATGCTGTCACCCCCAAGATCACCGTTTCAGCAGAACGGCCACTAGACGCACGGATAATTCGGGTCGCGTCATGTCCGCTCATCCCGGGCATGTTTACGTCCATCAAAATAAGGTCGTAGGCCACTTTTTCTGCAGCATCTACTGCCTCAAAGCCCGACGTCACGCACTCAGGGCTAAGCCCCAATCGCGACACCATTTCGCGTAAAACGGTACGGTTAACCGCGTTATCATCCACGATGAGAACGTGCTTTTTGCCGGGCACTGCATTCTCAACAACTGTTTCTGCCTGCGGCATCGATGCGCCAGGCGTTTCTTCTTGTGCTGTGTCCATCTCAAGGTGGAGCGAAAAGCTAAATCGGCTGCCCTGACCAAGGGCGCTGCGCAGTTCGATCGTGGAGTTCATCTGCGCCAAAGAATGCTTCACAATGGCCAAACCAAGGCCCGTACCCTTTGCATTTTCATCGGCAAAAGACGTGGCAGTTTCAAACTGCTCAAAGATGCGAATTTGATCTTCGACAGCAATGCCCGAGCCTGTATCTTTCACCACAATATTAAGACGTCGCGCACCCGGCGTGTCCCCCTGCATAGCGATTAGCTCAATTAAAATCGCTCCGTTTTTCGTGAATTTAATCGCATTGCCAATCAGGTTGTACATGACCCGCGAAAACGAGTCCGGCAGACCAATGAAACGTGCCTCAGCCCCATCACCGGAAAACGAAAATTCGATTGACGTACCGTTGGCGGTGGCAAGCGGCGTCAAAGACTCGCGGATATCTCGGATAACCCGGCAGGGGCGGAAGGGATGCTCTCGCTCCTCCATCTGGGTCGTGCGGGTGTGATCCAAAATACCGTTAACTTGTTCCAACGCCCGGGTGCTACATTCACGGGCTGTTTTAAATAGCTGCTGGTCAGCATCGCTCAAGGACGATGTCTGGATCATATCCATCGAAGCAATCAGGCCATGAAGCGGCGTCCGCATTTCGTGGCTCATGGTGGCAAGAAAACGACTTTTGGCATGAGAAGCTTCCTTGGCCTCATCCCGAGAAGCCTTCAATTTCTCCTCAGCCTCCAACTTTTCAGAGATATCGAGCAGGTAGATGATATAAATATCATTGCCTTCGACATCTTTTTGCCATGAGCCTGATAACTCAACAGGAAAGGCGCGATATTCAGCAGTTCGGGCCTTCAACCGGATGGGATTTGTATCTTTAGCGTCTCGATAGGCAAAAAATTTCGGCAAGCTATCGCGATCGATAAAGGCGTGGATGAAATCCACCCCAATCAACTCTTTTCGATCGCTACCGAAATGGGTTTCCGCTGCATGGTTGCACTGGACAATCATGCCATTGGTGTCGAGGAAAATGACAGCCGATAAGGCCGTTTCAATTGCATTATTGACGTTGGTCGCTGCCATTTCGATCCTGCGATTGCGATTTTCAAGATCGCGCCACAAACGGATAGCGAGTATGCAGGACAGCAATACAAAGCCAAGTATAGTGAAGAGCTTCACATAAAAGCGCTGGAAAATTTGATGCTCAACGACACGAGCATTGGACGCCACTTCCCCTAACGACTGAATTCCGGCTGTCGTCAGACGACGAACATCCGCACCCAAGGCCTTGGTCGCCTGCACCAAAGCATCAATGTCAGCGGAAGTCGGGATCTCTATTGCATCAATTAAATCGGCAACGTCGTCTCGATACGTCTCAACCCGCTGCATTTGTCCGCTAATCTCATCAGGTTGGCCGACGCGCTTAAACGTGGCACTGATAACGGAAACTCGACTGTAGAATATATCGAATGAACGCCGAATATTCTCCATTTCAGCTGATGTGATTTCCGTACCAGCGTCCGATGTCTCGACCAACGGCTCGAGTAAGGCGAGGTGAAAGCCCCGATAGTCGACATCGAGTTGCGAGATATTCCAACCCAAGTTATCTGAGTCAGCAAAAGCCAGAGCATCGAGTTCAATTTTCATCGAACGCGCAGCTATAAAGAGGATAGCAAATGCCGCGAGAAGAAACGTCAGGAGCAGCAATGCCACCCCTTGACGCATGAATGTCCGCCGCATGCGAAGTTTAAAACTCATTTCAGTCCTTAATTTTCGGCGTCTCGCTCAATAGAGACAAGCTGCCAAATACTTTGCGCGTAAATTACCTCAGACTGATACTTAGCATCAACATCGTATGGGTAGACAAGCCAATAAGGACCTTTTTCGCGCCGACTGATAGGCTCACCGTTCATCAAGGTAGCGACAATCGGAGCATTGTCCTCAATCTCATCGACAGACACTTGGATCGCATAGTCATTAATTGCAGTCAGCGTCAGCTGCCCGTCTGAGATTCCCGCCTGATCCATCAAGGACCGCAGCGAAGGACCAGAGAACGAGATCGTCCCGTCCGTCCAAATCGTCGACGTCTCAAAAGACACCTGCGGCAACGCATTCAGCGTAGCGGCGTCCATTTCCAAGACTTTTTCGCCATTGGTAACTGTCAGAACCGCATCGGCCGACGCTGCTGTCGTGACGGCAGCAGCAAACAAAGGCGCGAGGAAAAGGGAGGCAAATCGGAAGTGCTTCATGGAATAACCATTCGTTTGAAATGTTTGATATCCAAACCAATAGATACTTTTTGCAGCAATTTTACAGTATCTAACGATAAATTAACTGATCATAGGATATTTCTGACCAGATGGACTGTCACAATGGCGGGATGTCACTATTGTAACGCTAAAGTAGCGGCGAAATATTGACGCCATTAGGCAGTATGATGTGTGGGACGTCGCGTACCCTTCAAGGAATTTGAAGGTATCGCGGTCTGTCCGAATATGAACAGTGAACGGGATGACGATGTTGCAAGAACGAGCTTCGGAACCGAACGATACAGGCTCAACGTTGAAGTTGGCCATCGCAGATGATCACAAGCTGCTCGCGGACGCCGTCGCCTCGATGCTGCGCAGCGAGGGCACTTTTGACGTCAGTTCTTGCTATGACCTCGACGGCCTCCTGAAGTTATTGGGCCAAGACAACTACGATGTTGTGCTGTTGGACCTGCGCATGCCCGGTATGACCGGGCTTGATAGCGTGGGCCAGATTGTCAAAGCCGCTCGTGACGGGAACGTTGTGCTATTCACCGGGCAGATTGACCGCCATGTTTTGGATAAGGCTCTTGCCCTTGGTGTGCGCGGCCTGATTGCTAAGACGATGCCACTGCGGTCGCTTGGCAGCATCATTGAACTGATCAACTCCGGCCAAATCTTCGTACCCGTCGGAACCGACTTTCCGGGGTCTTCGACCACAGACGCCGACAACCACGGGCTGAACGACAAAGAGATCTACGTCCTGCGCCTTGCTGCCGACGGTATGACCAACAAGGAAATCGCCCGCGCAATGGGCGCGACCGAAGTGACCGTGAAAATGCACATGCGCGCGATTTGTAAAAAACTCGGTGCCCGCAACCGCGCCCATGCCGCAATCATCAGTCGTGAACGGTCATTGCTCTAGTCCCATCACGAAGCAGGCAAGTCGATTGAACGCTGGCCCTATCGGTCGGCGTTCCAAGCCTCCATCAACGATTCCATATATTCACCAGTCTTATTGAGGCTTGCGATTGCCGCCTCCATGCGGCCAAATTGAACATTATACCGCTCCGTCAACGCGGCAGCCTTGTCCTCAATCTCTGCCAGTTGATCTTCAAAATCTTCTAAGTCCTGTGCCAACTCGGTTTCTCGCCGCGCAAGCATGCCCCCGGCACCCACCAATTGGTCGCTATATTCGGCCATCATGTCCGCAAGGCTGATGCCATAGCGGACCGTGGTCGACATCGCGGCAGCACTTTCAAGTGTGATGCGCATCCCATAGGTGTCACCTTCGCTCGAACTTAGAACCGGCCGACCCTGCGCATCTGAACTTACATTCATCGATGCACCATCTAGTGTAGCGGTCGCGGGGGATGTCGACGGATCATACTCCAACGCGTAGTTGCCCGGCTTTGGCGGCGCGAACGACAACCCTGTGATGGTCAATCCAGATTGATCCGATCCGAACTGCGTCGCAAAAAGTGCCTGTGCAATATCTGGGTTCTCTTCCATCACCCGCTCGAACCGATCCTCGTCCAGACTTAAGGTGCCGTCCCGTTCCGTCATAATCCCCAGTTCAGCAAGATACACGGGCTCGGCCCCAAAGCCGGGAATCGGCTGCGTCGTGATCCCGCGAATTTTACCAAGCACCGACTGGGCAGCGATATCCCCCGCGAGCGGCCCGGCCTCTGCCCCGTTTAGGCCACGCTGCGTGGCTGTGTTGAGATAAGATTTCAACGCATTCACCTCACCGAGAAAGGAGGTGATCCGTTCGCGGACCGAACCACTGCTTTCACTTGAGGTCAGCGTCGCGGTTCCGAGCGAGTTAACCGTCACACGGTGCCCGACAAACAGATCGTCCACGACGTTCGAACCGCGGGTGACGGCCACACCGTCCACCGTAAAGTTGGCGTCCGTTGCGGCACTCATCGTCGTCGATACCCCCAATGGGTTTTCATCTGCATCGCTCGTACCTTGACTGCCATCTGCGGTCAGCCCGAGGGCGGCTTCAATGGCAGTGATGGATGTGGCGTCCAATCCATTTTGGGTTCCATCTTGCGATTTGACGATCAACGCCATGCCGCCGCCCGTATCGATCAAGGACACGGTCAGCCCCTCAATCTCGTTCAATTCGCGCGCCAATCCATTCAACGTCGCATTATCGCTTGGAACCGAGACAGAGGCCCGATCATCCCAACCGGGCGCAGACACCGAAAACGATCCCGGCTCAATTGCAGAACTGCTGTTAGTACCTTGTGCGAAACGGAATGTTGTGACCTGCGGGGACGCCAATGTCATGACCTCAACAACCGCGGACACATCTGCCGCAATCGCCTCTTGGGTGACTTCGATGGACACCGCGCTTGTCGTAGACGAGGCAGAACGCGACGCGGTCTCTGCGGCACGGGTCATTCCCGCCTTGAACAAACCGATTTGTGAGGACAGCTGCCCCATTGCAGAAATCGAGGTATTTGCATCCTCAACTCGGCGCTCCGTTAGGACCCGCTCACCGCTGGTTTCTGCTTCAACAAGGCTAGAAGCAAGGCTTTGCAGTTGCAGCCCACTGCCATTTTGACTGAGCGCAGACAGAATGTCGGGTTTGATTTCAGCCATAACGCACCTTTTTCACTACAAATATTAACGTCCAGAACCATTCAAAGTTTAGTCGCTGACCGCACTTCCTTGCTACATTTGAAACTGCGCGCGCTTGCACGCATAGCTGCGCAGCACACCGTTTCTGGTCACCGTGACACCGCCGGTTTTGCGATTAATAACCAATCGGTCGCGGCCCCATTCCACGATCAAACGATCCCCTCCGTATTGAGAAATCGTTGCACGTGTCGGCTCGGCCCCATCTATAACGCCGCCTTCACCAATCGCGATATCTTGGAATGTCAGCTTGTTGAACGGCGCCTGCGTCGCTGAACAATCATAGGATTCCTGCTCAAACCGGGTCAGGCTTGCGCAGTCTCGCAACGAACCTGCGAGCAGGACACTCGCGAATGAAAAAGCAACAAGTGTGGTGTGCATCCAGATACCTTTCTGCGCCTAGTCCGCCGGTTGCGCATCATCGATTTCGGGAGGAGCACCGAGGGGATTGTCCTCCGCCTCACTGCCCTGATCCTCCGGCGTCTGCTCTGCGCCGTCTTCCTCAACAGAGGGCATAAGGACGCTGATCCCCTTGGAAACCAACTCTTCAGCCTTAGCGGCAGCGACGGCAAACACCGCACCTTCGGGTAGGGTAATGCCTTCGTGCTCATAGCTTTGCAGCAACTTGATCTGTGCCAATTGTTCGCCTTGGGCGATAGGTTGATCTTGCTCTTCACCTGGATCTTCGGGCGGAGCAGACGCCTCAATCACTTCCGGCTCGGGCTCTGATTCCGGCGGCGGTGGAGGCGGCTCTGGCTTGGCTTTCTGCTCCTCTAACATCGCGCCCAATGTCAGACCTTCATCCAACGAACGGCCCGATTGGCAAGCAATCGTCCGCGCCCGCAATACCTGTATCCGTGTCGTCAAAATCGCAAGCCGCGTCGCAGGATCCGTGGTCTCGGCCAGCAACCCCGACAAAACCCCCGCAGCCTTTAGCGCTGGCGTATCCGCAAGGAACGCATGAACCCGCTCGCACAATGCATCCGCCTGACGCGCAAGCGTTTTTGGGCTGGGTTGGGGCCGCGCTTGATAGGGCGCCAATGTTTTTTTCGACATTTTCATCTCCGCCGGAGGTTTGGCACTCATCTTGCAAATCTCGGACCAGAAAAGGATGCCCGTGGTCGAAAAATCATGAATGCACTTAAAGAACATATCTCTTTCCAGGCGTCTGCCTTGGCGTTGCGTGACAAGCGCAACACGATGCTGGCGTCAAACATCGCGAATGCCGCCACACCTGGCTACAAGGCGCGTGATCTGGATTTTGATCGGGAAATTGCACGCGAAATGGGTCAAAGCCCCGTGCGCAAAACCGATACGCGTCACGTCGATAACTTGGTCGGGGTTGGCGCTGATATGGTCCAATATCGTGAGCCCCTGAACCCATCGCTTGATGGCAACACGGTTGAGATCTCAGTCGAGCAGATGGAGTTTTCCGAAAACTCTCTGCGCTACATGACCACGCTCACGTTTCTCAACAGACGCATTTCCGGTCTCATGACCGCGATTAAGGGGGAATGATGGCGGAGCTTAAGAACGTTTTCGACATCGCGGGACGGTCTATGGCCGCTCAGATGGTGCGACTGAATACGGTCGCGTCCAACATCGCGAATGCCGACGCCCGCGCGGGATCGGCCGAGGGCGCATATCGCCCCCTTCGCCCCGTATTTCAGACCGTTTTCCAAGATGGCATGCGCAACGCACAGCGCGCCTCGGTTGAGGTTCGCGATGTTGTCGCCCTGAACCGAGACCCTCAGCGCGTGCACGAACCCGGACACCCGTTGGCCGACGAAGAAGGCTTTGTCTACGTCGCCCCGGTCGATGTGAACGAAGAGCTGGTCGATATGCTGGAGGCCAGCCGCCAGTACCAAAATAACCTCGAAGTGGTCACGACGCTTCGCACGCTGATGGTGCGCACCGTGAACATGGGCAAGCCGTAGGAGATTAAGCGATGGACGTGAACAACAACAGCCTAAGCGCGCAAAACGCACTGCTTTCCAAGCTGGGGATCAGCACGACCGAAGCGAAAAATGCCGAGCCCAAGGATGAACTGGGTCAGGCGGATTTCCTTAAGTTGATGACGGCGCAGCTCCAGAACCAAGACCCCTTCGCCCCCATGGATAACGGTGATTTCATCGCCCAGATGGCGCAGTTTTCGTCCGTGGCTGGGATCAGCGACATGAACCAAACCATGACCAGTATCTCGGAACAAATGGATCAGTTTCGCGTGGCTTCATCCGTGAATATGCTGGGCCACTCTGTGCTGGTGCCGGGTAATATTGCGCGCGCTGACGACAACGGAGAAATCCATGGCGTCATCGACCTAGAGCGGACCTCGCTCGCGACGCAGATCAATTTCGCGGACGCCGAAACCGGCGAAATGCTGCACTCAATTGATCTGGGCAGTCAGGCAAGCGGCATGTCCGGTTTTGCGTGGAAAGACCTGCCAGAGGCCTATCGCAACGGCGCGCGCAGTGTGCGGATGGATGTTTCGATCAACTATGGTGACGGGCCTGAAAGCCTGACGCCGAATGTCTTTGCTGACGTCATTGGCGCCTCCGCTACCGGCGCTGGCACCCTCGAAGTCGAGGATTACGGCAACCTCAGCACCGCTGATATCATGCGCTTCCGTCTGTAACGACTGCGCCGATTTAAAAAATAGTTTTGGGAGAGAAACATGTCTTTCTATACCGCTTTGACCGGCCTGAATGGCGCACAATCCGATATTTCCGCGACCTCCAACAACATTGCGAACGTTGGCACCACGGGCTTCAAACGCTCACGGGCGGAATTCGGTGACATCTTTGCCACCTCGCCCCTGCAAAACAGCACATCGTCGATCGGCTCTGGTGCGATCCTCAAGGGGGTGAAGCAACAGTTCACCCAAGGGAACATCGCATCGTCGCTCAACGCGCTGGACATGGCGATCTCGGGGCAAGGGTTCTTTGCCCTCAAGCCAAGCCTGACCTCGACCCAAGTCGTCTACACCCGCAACGGCTCATTCAACGTGGACAATAACCGCAACGTGGTGGACAGCTCAGGCCAGTTCCTACTGACCTATCCAGTGAACGAAGACGGCTCTGTCACCGCCAAAGACATCGACAGCGCCGTGCCCTTACGGCTGCCAGTCACCTCAGGTGATCCACAGGCGACGACGATGGTTGATCTGGCCGTCAACCTGCCCGCCAACGCTGAAGTCGTCACCACAAAAGACAAGTTCGCAGACGGCTATACGTTTGACCCCAACGACTCCGAGAGCTTTACCAACTCGACCTCATTCACAATCTTTGATGATCTCGGCAACCCGACCATCGCGACCGTGTACTTCATCAAGACGCAAGGCTCCTCGACCGAAGACCCCACCAACAAGTATGAAACACGACTGGTCATCAATGACGAAGTCGTTGCCCCCGACCTTGTGCCCGCGGTGAATGACAAGGGCAGCCAAATCTATATCGACCAATTCGGCAACCAAACAACGTCGGTGCCTGATCCCAGCTACTTTGACACCGGGCGCAGCGCCCCGCTGTATAAGCTGGACGAATTGCGCACCCGCGTCCCGTCCCAACCTGCGGCTTTATCCGGTGAAACCAGCGGCTTTGATTTTGGTGACGAAGGCACCCGTGAGATCGAAATCGTCACCAACCCCATGCTATTTGGCGCCACCCATGAGGCTGATCCTGCCAATCAGGGCGTCTATTGGGGCAACGATTTCCTGCTTGTTAACATCGACGATGGCACCCGCCCCGTTAGTGTCGACATCCGTGCCGGCAGCTATAACGCCGAAGAACTTGCCGCCGAAGTTGAGCGTGCGATCAACGAAGCCTACGACGATGAGAAAAAGGTCGAGATCCGCAAGGGCGCGGAGGACCAGATCAACATTCAGATGTTCACCGCTACTGACGAAGGCGACGCGATTGTTCCGAGCAGCGTGTCTATCGACCTGTTGGAGCCGAGCTTTGTGTCGACCCAAGCCGGAATTGACGTTGCCAACCTGACCGCGCCCAACTTTGAGTTGGACACATTCCTGGCCCACGCGCAGGCGCGGATCAATGATGCCCTGAACAGCGAGTTGGGTGAGAACACGCCAGCGGTTCCAAACATCAAGGACAACCAGTTTGCAAAGATCACCACAACGACCAAACTGACCAATCCACCGGAACTGCCGCAGTCGTTTGAATTTGAATACACGACGCGGGACTTGGGTGTGACAGGCCTGACCAATACGTCCGAGCTGTGGGAATTTGACTACTCCGAAGGGAAGTTCACCGCGACTGCCGTGGCTGATGCGACGCAGACTGGTGATAAGACCCTGACCTTCGCCATTGATGACCGCGATGTGGTCGTGACGATCCCCGCGAACGGCTTGAACTCATCGGCCGACGTTCTTGCCTTGATCGAGGCTGAGGTGAACAAGCTGATCTCGGTGCAGCCCGGATCAGCGGACATGACGTTTAACAGTGATGGGTCACTTGTTGTGGCCCGCGCAGACACCACCCAAGCCCAAACGCTAACGCTGGATGCATTTGGCGTGTCCCTGTCGGTCGAAGCTGACGCGGATGAGACAGACGCGGACGTTGCCGCCAAGATCAAAACGGCGTTGCAAGACGCAGGTATTTTGGGTCTTTCTGTGACAACGGACCGTAACGACGCCACCACGCTAAAAATTTCCGGCCCCAAAACGGTGCACAGTGAAATCAGCGGCACGAACCTGTCGTTCGCCGTCAGCGAGCAACGCTACCTTGCGTACAGCAACCTCGATAATCGGCCATCCGTCAGCACATTCGGGCGCCAAAACAGCGTTGCTGAGGACAACACTGTTCCCACAATCGAATATGACGCCGAAGCGGATCGACTCTCAATTACGATGGACTCTGTCGCGGGCTTTAGCGCGGGCGATACAATCATGTTGCTCGGCGCTGATCCTGAGGCCGCTGATCTGAACGGTCGCACGTACCGGATTACATCCGTAGTCGGTAACGTGTTGCAGGTCGCCACCGGCGATCTTGGTCTGCCGGATGAAAACATCTCTGTGAATGTCGATGCGAACACACCCTTTATCGTGCTGTCGGACCCCGCAAAGG
This sequence comes from Thalassobacter sp. 16PALIMAR09, assembly GCF_000765485.1. Lineage (NCBI taxonomy): Bacteria > Pseudomonadati > Pseudomonadota > Alphaproteobacteria > Rhodobacterales > Roseobacteraceae > Thalassobacter > Thalassobacter sp. 16PALIMAR09. The sequence goes on along the minus strand of NZ_JHAK01000003.1, from coordinate 61,930 downwards.
ACGTAGAAGCTTTCTTTGAAGGCGAGGACCTCACGGTTGATGGCTCGCCGCTCAGCTTTAACAACCAGCGGATCGTTCTGCGCGAAACCGATGCCGCCCGCCACGCCTATACGGACGTTAATGTCGACGGCTCCGGCAAGAGCGTGTTTGGCACATTCTCCGCACAGCTGACCGGCACCGATAACCCCGGCACAGCGGATTTTGGGCTTAGCAACTCGGCCATCGAAATGGAGTGGGTGGATGAGCGTAATCCCCCCGTCAAAGTGCAGTATGATGCTGCAACCCAAAGCATTGTGTTCAAAGTGGACCACACCGCGCTTGGACCCGGTGGCGCGATCAGCGATGTCTCTGCCCTACAGATTTCGTCTGGTTATGCCGATAGCATCAATGGCGTCGGCCTTGCAGGCACCACCAACGCAAGCAAAGTCAGCATCACCGCCGCAACCAATGTCATCGGTGAGCCGTTTGTGTTTGACGGCGGCGTTGTGGGCAGCGGCCCGGATCGGTTTGGCGCCAAAGTCCGCTACGACCGTGACACCGGTGCCTTTACCTTTGAAAGCGGCACGACCGGCAAAGAAGTTCGGGCCAACAAGGCCATGGGCGTTGAGACAGACCAACAGGCATCCAACATTCAGGTCGGACGGTATGAAATCGACTCCGCGACCGGTCTTGCGATTGTGGGTGATAACACCGTCGATATCACCTCACGCGTGCTGGCGGACGGCAACAGCCACGTCATGGGTGTCGGGTTTGGTCGCAACGTCAGCTTCCGTGAAGGTACAGGTCTTAAGTCCGAGCCTGCGATGGCCGTTGGTGGCCCCGCCAAAGACCCACTAAACAGCCAGCCGATCTTCCTGAATGCCGCAAACCGCGAGACGACATTCAACGTGTCGGTCAACGGGGTGAACGCAATCATCGAAATCCCCGGCGGCAACTACATTGGGACAACACTCGCCGAACTGCTGGAACAGCGGATCAACCAAATGCGGGACCCCGAAACCGGCCAAACCATCGGCGGTGTGACTGTCAAATACCAACCGACCGAGAACAACTTTGTGTTCACCACCGGCACGACAGGCGACACTTCGACCATTCGGGTCAAGGGTCCGGTCAAGCTGGGCCTAGATGACGTGCCACTGGGCGTGGGCAGCGTCCCGACGATTGCCAATCTGGTGCAGGCCACCAACGAAAATGGCATCCCGTTGTTCGTCAATGAACGTGGAGAGATCGTCGATTCCGAACCCGATAACTTGGTCGAAGACTACTATCCGCTTTACCTTGATGAGGGTGAGCTGACGTTCGACAAGACCGGTAAATTGATCAGCCCACAGGGCCTGACGCGCTACGAGTCCCAAAGCGATACGTTCTCAATCTCGCTGGACATTGACTACAGCGCGTCCTCCCAGCTCGCGACGCCGTTTGCCGTGAATAACCTTGAGCAAAACGGTTTCACCTCCGGCCGCTTGGACGGGTTGAGCATCGATGCCACGGGCCTTTTGCGCGCCAACTATACGAACGGTCAAAACAAGCCCTTGGGCAAATTGGTGCTGGCAAACTTCAACAACCAAAACGGCCTGAAGCAGGTGGGGAACGCAACGTTCGTTGAAACCGCATCCTCTGGTGAGCCATTGATTGGTGAGGCCGGGACCGAGGGATTTGGCTCCATCCAGTCCGGCGCGTTGGAACGTTCAAACGTGGATATCACCGAAGAATTGGTGAACCTGATCACAGCGCAGCGAAACTTCCAGGCGTCCTCCAAGGCAATTGAGACCTCTACGCAGCTAACGCAGACGATCATCAACATCCGGACGTAAATCATAGGGCTCGCGCACAGCGCGGGCCTTATTTCAGGAAAGAGCAGTCATGGACCGTAATATCCACATCGCGCTGAACAACATGCGCAATGTCTCGACTGAACTAAGCGTAAATGCCCAGAACATGGCGAACTTGAACGTTCCGGGCTACCGGGCTGACCTGTCCGTCACGCGTGAGGCAAAGTTTCTGGAAGCCTTTGATCAGTTCCGGTCGCGGGTCTTCAGCCAGCAAAGCGACGGCGCGCTGTTTTCCTCAGAACAAGGTGGCCTGCAAAGCACCGGTGAGACGATGGATGTCGCGATCCGTGGTGATGGGTATTTCTATATCTCACCCACCGCAGGCGGTGATGCTGCCCTTTCGCGGCGCGGTGATTTTGGGTTGGATGCGGACCGTTTCGTGATCGATGGCGCAGGCAATCGCCTACTGGACACCGAGTTAGAGCCTATCCAACTGCCCGATGCCCGCCGCATTGTGATTGAGGAAACCGGCCAAATTCAGCTAGAGCTGCAGGGCCTACCCGAGGGCACATTTGTCCCCGGCCCGATCATTGCGACCACAGTTGCGGAAGACACGCAGCTGATCAAATCCGTGGATGGGCACATCCGCGCCGCGGCCCCCGGCGGCTTGCCAGAACCTGATCAGCGCGCGCGCTTGTCCCAAGGTTTTTTGGAAAACAGCAACGTCAACACCATCACTGCGCTGGTGGAAAACATTGAAAATCAGAGACAATTTGAAATGAGCGTCAAGTTCATTTCGGTGGCCCAAGAACTTGACGAAGGCACCAGCCAATTGATGCGCCTGCCCAACGGTTGATGGATTAGTTTCGCCGCTCCGGTTCAGTTTGGCACATCAGTTGCAAACCTAGACTGAACAAATAAACAACGGAGTGGCAAATGTCGTCCAACGCCATGCACGTCGCAAAGACGGGCCTGAACGCGCAGCAAACGCGGATGCAGGTCATTGCCAACAACCTTTCAAACCTGAACACCGTCGGTTTCAAAAGCGACCGCGTTAATTTTGAAAGCCTGCTCTATCAGGTCCATCGTTCTGGTGGGGATCAAACGTCAGAGGGCACGCAGCTGACCTCTGCGTTGGCGATCGGGACGGGTGTGCGCGCGGTTAACACGCAAAAGCTCTATTCGCAGGGCGGCATGGTGAACACCGACAACTCGTTTGACCTTGCGATTGACGGTCAGGGCTTCTTTCAGGTGCTGATGCCGGATGGCCGGGTCGGGTACACGCGGAACGGGTCTTTCTCACGCAGTGCAGAAGGGACGCTTACAACGGCCAGCGGCTATGTGGTGCAGCCCGAAATCCAGATCCCCGATGATGCGCTTGAGGTGAACATATCGCAGGACGGCATCGTCTCGGTCCGTTCACCGGGTCAGAACACGCCACAGGAAATCGGCCAGCTGACACTTGCAGTTTTTGCCAATCCACGCGGATTGCAGCCCGTGGGCGAGAGCTTCCTCGTTGAGACCGCTGCAAGTGGCCTGCCCACTGTCGCCACACCTCAGGCACAGGGCATCGGCAAGCTGATGCAGGGTTCGCTTGAATCTTCGAACGTGAACGTCGTCCAGCAACTGGTCGAGATGATCGAAACCCAGCGCGCCTATGAGGTCAGTTCCAAGGCAATCTCATCATCGGATGAGATGATGCGCTACATCTCGAATAACCTCTGAGGTCTGTAATGCGCACTTTGTCCAAACTTGCTATCGTGACCTGCCTTTGCGCCGTCGCCGGGTGTTCCACCTATGTGGAAGATCAGGCCTCGCGGGCGTATTACCCCGTTATGCCCGAGCCGACAGGTCGGACCAGCCCTGCAGATGGCGCTATTTATCACCCCGGTGCCACTGGCCTATTCGCGGTCGAACAGCGCGCCTCAAAGGTGGGTGATGTTGTGACCGTCGCGCTGGATGAATCGTTCCAAGCGACCAAGTCCCAATCCGCCTCGGCCGATAAATCCGAAAACATCTCAGCACAGCTGCCTGGTTTTCTAAAGCTCACTGATCCGTCTTTTGGGTCGCAACAAACCTTTGAGGGCACTGGCGCCGCTGAGCAGTCAAACTCCTTTACCGGGCTTGTGACAGTCAGCGTTGTTCGGGTTTTGGGCAACGGCAACCTAGAGGTTCTGGGCCAAAAGAAGCTGACGCTGAACAACGGTGACGAATATGTCCGCGTCAGCGGGATTGTGCGCAGGCGCGATATTAGCCCTGCAAACGTGGTTAATTCTAACCGGCTCGCCAACGCAGAGATAACCTACATCGGCGCCGGAGATGTTGCGGACACATCCAAACGCGGCCTCTTCTCCAAGGTCTTTAACGCCTTGAACCCGGTTTAGGGGCTGCACCGATATGCGCGCCCCCCCTTTTCTTCGGCTATGCCTTGCGCTCATCACAGCGCTTTGGGCCAGTGTGGCCAGTGCGGATCGGATCAAGGATCTGGCCAGCGTTGCAGGTGTGCGCAGCAACCAATTGGTCGGCTACGGGCTGGTCGTTGGCCTGTCGGGCACGGGCGACGGGGACTTGGGGATCACGCTTCAATCGCTGCAATCCATGGTCTCTCGCTTTGGAATGGTGGCAGAGCAAGATGCCCTAGACGGGGTGAATGCCGCCGCCGTTATTGTCACGGCTGACTTGCCCGCCTTCGTAAAACCGGGGCAGGAGTTGGATGTTACTGTCTCTACCCTTGGCTCTGCTGAGTCTTTGCGTGGCGGCACGCTGTTGATGACACCCTTGCTTGGCGTGGACGGCGAAACCTATGCGATTGCGCAGGGAAATCTCGTGGTTGGCGGCTTGGGTGTATCGGGTGAAGATGGCTCCTCCCTGACGGTGAACGTGCCGACCGTTGGACGGGTGCCACAGGGGGCGACCGTCGAAAGGATGGTCGAAAACCCATTCATCACGGGCGAATACCTTGTCCTTAACCTGCACCGTGCAGATTTTTCAACCGCTGCAAATGTGGCCGAGGCGATCAATGTCGTCTTTGGGGGCGAGACCGCAGTGCCGATTGATGCCTCATCCATCCGAGTGCTGGCCCCAACCGACCCGTCGCAAAAAGTCTCCTTCGCGAGCCTGATCGAACAGGTCGAGGTCCAGCCCGCAGCGCCGCCCGCGCAGGTGATCGTCAACTCACGCACAGGCACCGTTGTTATTGGCGGCAACGTCAGCGTGACACCCGCCGTAATCACCCACGGCAGCCTAACAGTCCGCATCCGCGAGGACGCGCAGGTCACCCCCACATCTGAGACGATCATTAACGACAACACCATTATCAACACGCCTGCCGCGCCCATCATCACCCCCGACACCGGGTTGATTGTGGACGAACCAGAGGCCCGCGCCTTTTTGTTCGATCCCGGCGTGAACCTGAGCGACGTGGTCGATGCCATCAACGCAATTGGCGCCACACCGTCCGATCTGGTCGCGATCCTAGAGGCCCTCAAGGTCGCGGGTGCCCTGCGTGCTCAGTTGATCATCATTTAACCGCACCCAGGAGGCGACCCACATGACAACCATCAGCGCCTCTGCCCTCAAGCTCGCCGTTGGGCCAGCCGCACAAGCCGACGCCCTACAAGCGCGCCAATCCAGCGGCCAACAGCAGCTGAGCGAGGTCGCAGAACAGTTTGAAGCTTTGTTCGTGAAATCCATCCTGTCGAGCGCGCGTTCCGCACAACTGGCCGATCCGTTGCTAAACAGCGGCGGGCTAAAGACGTTTAACTCTATGCTGGACCAAGAATACGCGACCGCGCTGTCCAAGCGCGAGTCCCTCGGAATTGCTGATGCACTTGTGCGGCAATTCGAGCATCGGGTTTCAAACGGGGACGACTGAACATGGCAAGCCTGCTGGATATCGGCCGTAGTGCAATCCATGCGCAACGAGAGGCGCTGAACGTCACCGGCCAGAACATCGCCAATGCAAACACCGAAGGGTACCGCCGCCGCGACGCAACGCTGAGCGAAGTTTCGGGCGTGCAAAGCGAACTGACCTCGCTGACGGCGCAGACCGGCATGGGCGTGCGTTTGGACGACGTGCGGCGCGCCTACGACTCGTTTTTGACCGACAGCAAACGCGCAGCGGCGGGCCGGTTCGAAAGTTCGGATGCATTTGTGACCAAGCTAGAGCGGCTAGAAAACAGCATTTTGCCCAATGATGGCGATCTGGGCGTCGCGATGACTGCGTTTTTTGAAACGCTTGGACAGGTCGCGGCACAGCCCGGCGATTTGGCGGCACGCGCCGTAGCAATCGACATGGGTCACACCGTCAGCAACGCGTTTAACACAACCGCATTGCTGCTGGGCGATCTGGCTGACGGCACCGCGAGTGAAATCGAGACGCGATTGGTCGGCGTGAACCAGAACCTTGATGCCCTTGCGACCCTGAACGGGCAATTGCGAGCGTCGAACCTTGGCGGCTCACCACCGAACGCCCTTTTGGATGAGCGTGACAGGCTGATCGACAATCTCTCAAAGATGGTTCCGCTGAGTGTCACGATAGGTGAGCGGTATGAGGCCGAACTGCGGTTGGGCACATCTGAGGCGGGTGCGTTGATCCTACGGGGTGAGGACAGCAAAACGTTAAGCGTCGTGCGGTCCGAGCAAGGCAGCATCATGTTCCGGATTGGGTCAGGACAGATCGTACCGCAACTTGAAAGCGGCGCTTTGCGGGGTTTGGTCGATGCACATGGCACGACCAACCGTGCACTGTCGGAACTGGACACGCTTGCGCGGTCCTTCACCGCAAAGATGAATACCCAGCATGCACAAGGCATTGATCTGGAAGGGCAGCTTGGCAAGGAATTGTTCACCGCCGCCAGTTTTACCCCGCAAGCCAGCCAAACCAACCAAGGCACCGCCGAGGCCGCTATTCGTTTGGTGCCTGGGCGTGCGGATCAGTTGCAGCAAATGTCGATGCAGTTCAACGCGCGCACCGATCAATGGACGCTAACCGATGACACCGGCAGCGTTCTGGCCACCGGCCGCTCCAAGATTGAAGCCAACGGCGCGGTCATTGACGTAACCGGCACCCCAAAAGACGGTGATAAAATCGTGTTTGAGCGCGCGGCAGGCGACGCCTCGCGGATCAGTTTTCTGTTGCGCCGACCAGAGGAGATCGCCGCGGCCTCGACAGTGGCGATTTACCCCGAGACATCAAATTTGGGCACGGCCAAGCTTGAGACATTTCGCGCTGCGGATGCGGGATCGGGTGTGCCTGCCCTAACGGATGTGTTAGCCAACAATCTATCCCCCGTAGCTGCCCAAGACTTTTTGCGCGGCGGCGTCGTGGGTAGCATTCCGCGTGGCACCACGGATATCAAACTCGCAAGCCTTGCGACGCAAACCACCGCAACCGTATCGGCCACAGAAGGCGCCGATATCGCTGCAATCACGCTGGTGTTGGACGGTGAGAGCTATAGCTTTGCCCTAGACCCCCAGACCGTCAGCGCGGACGGTTGGCAGTCCGGCACCGAAATCGCGGAATACCTGAACATGGGTGTGCTCGCGACGGCGGAGGGGCTAACGATCCGCGATCTTGGGTTAAGCGTGTCCGGGTTTGAAAGCGGGCTCTCGCTGGCCTCAGACGGGTCGCGGGTTTTGACAGCAATGACTGCTGTGTCCGCCGCAGGAAACACGCTGACCACCGATGTGCAGTTGGGACAAGCCGCATCCGAATTGCGGATATTTACCCGCGAAGGCCGCCAGATTTCCGGCCCGCCCCTAGCCCCGAACGAGGTTGAGCAGTTCATAACCACCGGCAACGGATTTAACGCTGAGGCTGAGTATCGTGCCGATTACAGCACACTCAGCAGTGGGATCGGCTACCGTGGGATGGAGATCACGCAAAGCCGCACCGGTGCCGAGCCAATGCAAAGCGGGCTGAGCACAGTGTCCACCAGCTTGGTCGGTTTGCGCGGCAGTAACGTAGGCCTGATCTCAACCGACAGCCGCGTGAATAATACAACAGACCAAACGCTCAGACTGCAAATGTCCGAAGGCTATATCCGGTCCCTGACAATTCCTGCAGCCGTGGATGCGGCCTATGTCGCGGAAATGGCCAACGCTCAATTCGCAGCCGTGGGTGTATCAGCCCAAGCGCAAACGGCGGTTCGACTGACGCTGGAAGAGCTCGGAAGTGGCGCGGTTGAATTTGACCTCACAGGACGCAATGGTGACCCGCTGAACATAAGTGCGCAAGTGAGCAGCGGCGATCTAAGTGCGCTGGCCGACGCGATCAACAACCGCGGCGATGAAACCGGCGTGCAGGCACAACTGTCTGCAACACCCGGCGCGCTCACGCTTATCCAAGCAGATGGTTTCGACATTGGGCTGAGCAATGCGTCCACCACGGATGTCGCCATTCAGGCCGCAGCTCTTGGGCAAGACTTCAAGCCGCTTCCCCTCGACGATAGTGAGCCACCCGAAACTGCAATCACACTAAGCGGTGATCTGCGGATCAGTGGCACGGTCCAATTCATCAGCAGTCAAGAATTCACGCTTAGCAGCGACCGCACGGGTGAGGTCGGGCATATTATGACCTCATCCACCGATCCGATGGTCGGCGGATTGGTTCAGCGGGAATTCAATGACGGTGGCACAGAAGCCGCATTGAAATATAACATCGATACAGTCCTCGACGGTGCGGGAACCAACGCCGACGGCACACGCACACATGCGCCATCTGCGCGGTTTGAGACCACATTAACCTTGGCCGATGGGACTGTCTTTGACGCCAATGTACCCGGTGGCGCGATACCTTCGGCCGAAGGGGTCGCACTGGCAACCGCAAGCCAAATGCGCGCGCAAGCGCCTGTGCCGATGTTGCTTGGCGCCCCAATGCCTGCCGAGAACTTTCCCGATGTGGGCACAAGCGCCAGCTTTATGTTGGGCGATGCCGAATACACTTTGACACGCATCGCACAGACAGACCCTGCGCGCGTCAGCCCCCTAGATTTTGAGGTAACCGGCCCCGAAGCGGACCGCATTGCGACAACGCTTGTTGGCGAGGACGGCGTCTATGCCCTTTCGCTATCTGTGGTGGGCGGGCATTTGTCCGGGCAAGGCTTAACGCCAGTCGCCAATTCAACCGCAGCCGCATTTGGCCTCAGCACGGTGCAATCAAGCGCATCCGTTCAGGGCCGCGCCATTTCAGCCGACCTGAGCGACGGCACCTATGCAATCGACCTAACGCTTGAAGGTGCCTCGCATAGCATCAATGTCACCGCTCTAAACGGTGACCTCGACATCAGCGTGCCGCTCAGCTTGCAAGGGCGGCTCAGAGTAGAGCTCGGGACAGACGCGACGGGTGCAACCACGCTATCGCTGCGTGCTGACCGGGCCGGTGTCGGCACAATCGCCATCACCCCAAGCGATGACGCCAAAGCCCTTGGCTTCAAAGTCGCACAGGCTGATTTACGTGTTGAAGACGGCGTTCTACATGCCCGCAGCACCGATGGTTCCGCGATGGATATCGTGGCCGGTGGTACGAGTGCTGCCAGTTCGTTCATCCATCTCGGCAACATTCCGGATGAAGAGTTGATTGTCATCATGGGCAGTGAAGGCGCGCGGCGTCTGGCCGGGCAGTTCGACGTTGGCCCGGTTTTGGCCGAAGCGGAACGCGCGCCGGAGCATTTCCGCGTTGAGATGATTGATGCCGCAACGGGCCGCGTTGAACTCTTTGATCGGGCGTCTGGCGCTTCCATCGCGACGCGCACCTCCAACGGTTTGGCGCGGTTCAATATTTCTGGACAAGACATTGAGCTGTCCGGGTTTGCCGACACTGGCGATGCCTTTAACCTTTCGACGGCCCAACGTTCTGCCGGGAATGCACAAAACATGGATGTGCTGGCATCATTTGGCCAACAACGTGCCGGTGAAACCAGTTTTCAGGACGAATTCCGCACGATTGCCGCCGGGGTCGGAGCAACACTAGAGGCTGCGCGCTTGACCCGCCTGTCCAACGACGCTGTCCATGAGGCCGCCGTCGCCGCCGAAAGCGAATTTAGCGGCGTTAACATGGACGAAGAAGCCGCCAAACTGATGTCACAACAGCAAGCCTATCAAGCCGCCGCGCGTATCCTGCAAACTGCGCGCGAAATGTTTGATACGCTCCTGCAAATCGCCTGAGGATCGCCATGACAGTCTCGACCAAGATGTTCGCGGATCAGATGTTGAACCGCTTTTCCCAGCTGAACGAAGAGATCCAGTTGCGCCAAACGCAGGTCTCAACGGGCAAGGAAATTACCCAATCCTCGGACAAGCCGATTGAAGCTGTGAAGTTATCCGCAATGGAAGAGCGGGTGACGCAATTGTCTGGCTTTCAGCGCAACGTCGCCACCGCGCAGGAGCGGCTAACCATGGCGGATACGACGCTGGAAAACGTCGACAACATTATGACCCAAATGCGCGAGCGGGTGATTGCCGCCAACAACGACACATTTTCCGAACCCGATTTGGATGCCATCCGTGTCGAAGTCAGCGAATTGCGCGACGCGTTGGTTGGACTTGCGAATACGCGCACACCTGATGGTCAGGCGTTGTTTGGCGGGTATAACACCGATCTGCAGCCCTTCCGTGAAGGAACAGACGGCCACGTTAACTATCTTGGTGATGGCGGACAGCATACGTTGGCGGCGTCAGAAAGCATGCGATTGCCCACCTCAGTGAACGGTGGCGAAGTGTTTATGCAAATCTCGACCGACGCAGGATCACAAAGCCTGTTCGATATTGTCGATAGCTTCATCGCCGCATTGTCCACCGCCGCAAGCCATGAGGACACTTTGGTCGCCACAGAGAGGGAGGGCATGTTTCTGCGCATCAACGCAGATCGCACCCCGCGCGACCTTTCGTTTGTTTTGTCCGGGCCGGAGGGAAGCGTCTCCATCACAGCCCCAGATGTCGTGGATGGATCACATTCGGGCGTCGCAGAGGCCATCAATGCGCGTACTTTTGAAACCGGCATCACGGCAAGCGTTAGCGAGGGCCTACTGAAGTTAACGTCCACCACTGGGGAAATCTCACTCTCAGATCTTGCGGTTGAAGGTGTTGATCTTGCGGCCAAAGAACCAGCATTCACCATCACAACCGGAGGGGACCCCGTAGTAACGATGGTCCCCAAGGCCCAGACACTGTCCGCCCAACTGTCCAAAATTGTGGACGCAGGCCAAGACATCGCCATATCCCGCACGACTGTCGGCGCCAGATTGCAACGCGCCGAAATCCAGGAGGAGGTTTTGGCGTCAAGGTCCGTGACGCTTGAATCCCAAGTCAACGAAATGTCCGCAGCAGATTTGGAAAAAGTCATAACTGAGCTGCAATCGCTCTTGATGACGCAAAACGCGGCCCGTCAGGCCTATTCCCAAATCGGACAAACGACATTGTTCGACTATTTGAAGTGAATAAGCGGCCAATCCACGTTTTGGCATGACATCTGCAATATCATCACGATCGAAATGAGAGGAATTTGCAGATGTTCGGGACAATCTTATCAGGCATGTCCACGTCGATGTTTGAAATCTCCGTTGTGTCCAACAACGTGGCAAACGCAGGCACGACCGCATTTCGCAAAAGCAACGCGAGCTTTGCAGACCTCTATAGCGGGGCTTCACCCGAAACAGTGACGCGAACCTCTACCGGCGTTGGTAGCCTTATTGAGCAAACCCGCCAAAGCGCAAAGCAAGGTAGCCTCATGGAGCGCGAGGGCGTTCTGAATATGGCGATTGCTGGCAACGGCATGTTCATTACAAACACGGCCAACCCCGATGGAACGCCTTCGGACACGCTGACCTTTACGCGCGACGGCGAATTTTCACTCGATCGAAATGGCATTTTGAGGTCATCCACGAACGACCTCGTTTTTGGATATGACGGGGTTGGCGGCACGAACCTTAGCCAGATGGTGGTACCCTTCCAAAACGAAGCCGGCGTGCAGCTAACGGCATTAGACATTGATCCCGATGGCAGAATGTTAGCCACCTACGGTCCCGACGATCCGGTGCTCATTGGGCAGCTGGCGATTGCTGTGTTTCCCAACTCCACGTCTATGCGTCAGCTTGGGATGAATAAATTTCAGGAAAGCCAAGACTCTGGTCAACTCGTTTTGGGTGTTTCAGGCCAAGAAGGATTTGGCAGCATCCAAACAGGCCTACTTGAAGCCTCCAACGTCGACCTAACGACTGAATTAACCAGTATGATCCGCGCGCAGCAACAATTCTCTGGCTCATCCCGTATTTTGCAAGCCTACACCGACATGATCGAAAAACTGACCCGCTAGGTTCGGCAGAATTTTGCAATCTCTTTTGGAAGGGGACAGGCCATGACACAGCGAAGCGTTCTGACACGTAGGGCGGTGTTCGCAGGCGCTTTGTCAATTCCTGGAACCGGTATAGCCGCCCCATTATTGGATTTGACCAATGGTGGTGGGCTTTTTTCCAAGCCATCAGGTCAAAGCGGTGCTCTTGATTTGTTTGGGGAGCCATCTTCAGCGAGCCGTGATTCCAATAGAAGCCAAGCTAAATTTCGGGCATCGCATCCGTTTCAGATAGCCCTACACAACCCAAACACTCATGAATCTCTAACGGTATCGCTACGTGCGAACGCCGGCTTAAACGTTACCCAAACCAGCCAGATTCACAGATTTTTGCGCGATTGGCGGCGCAATGAAATCAAAGAAATTGATAATAACATACTGAAAACGTTCCTTGAAATATGTGATCACTTCGGACGCGACGACAGTCCGGTTAGAGTTCAAGTAACATCCGGCTATCGGTCCAAAGCGACAAATGATCACCTCCGCAGGTCTAGTCAAAACGTCGCTCGAAATTCGCTGCATGTGCAAGCGCGGGCAATTGATTTTTCACTGCCAGACGTCCCGATATCCGCACTGGCCCGCACAGCGCGCCGGATATGTCCTGGCGGCGTGGGTCGATATCCAAGCTTTGTTCATATCGATAGCGGTCCTCTACGCCGATGGTCGGCTTAGGGCTGTGGCACATCAAGATACATATTTCCTCCACCTAATGATGTTTGGCCTGATTCATGCATTCCCGTGTCGGCACCGGAGATTGAAATGACGACAGTAATAACAATTGCAAGCGGCAAAGGCGGAGTTGGGAAATCGTCCCTCGCCATCAATTACGCGCTCAGACTGCAAGCCATCGCTGGGAACACGCTGCTCGTCGATGCAGACTTGCTAGCCGCCAATGTTCACATTCTTTTGGGCCATAAACCGAAAAAGGATCTGATTAGCGTTCTGGACGGTGAATGCAGAATAACCGATGCGATCCAAGATACTACGGGCGCGCTTTCTGTTTTACCGGGGCGCACTGGTGCCAGTGTTAAAGTCGAAAAAGACGGTGATCCACTACAAGATCTTATCCCACAACTTCGCGACACTATGGATGGGACTAAGTTTGTGGTCGTTGATGCCCCAGCGGGTTCCGGTCGTTCTGTACTCAACTCTATGGCCAATTCCGACCATGTTGTGATTGTTCTACTTGGACAAGCCACGAGTTTTGTAGATGCCTATGCGCTGATCAAGAATGCCTATCTTGAGTATCGCATCACGCAATTCAATGTCGTGGTGAATATTGCTGACAGTAAATCTCAGGCACAGTTAGTCTTTGACAATTTCGCACGCACAGTTGCCAATTTTCTACCAGTTTCTCTGTCCTATAGTGGTCATGTGACACAACGCGACGCGATCGCTCAGTCCGCCATACGCTGTAAGCCTATTGTGCAATTACCTGGTGAGCAGCGACAAATCGCAGATTTTGACACCATGCTCAAAAATATTCTGGCCTCTCCACGTAATAGTGCCAAAGCGGCCGGTACTACGGTTAACAGCGTTAGCTGAACACCATCCATATGAATGGCTATACCTCTTCTCAGACCAACATAGAACAAATCGTGCGCGAGCATGAGGTTTTGGTTCGTCGTATAGCCCATCGCGTACATTCCCGTATGCGCTCAATCATTGAGTTCGACGATCTTTTGCAAATCGGACTAATTGGCCTGATCGAAGCGGCACAAAGGTACACTCGACAGGAGGGTGTATCATTTGAGAACTACGCGGTAATCCGCATACGCGGCGCAATGAACGACTTTCTTCGCAAAAATTCGGTTCTGAGCCGTAAATCAATGAAGATCAATCGAGCGGTAAACGCGGCACGCGATCGGCTAGAGCAAGAGCTTGGACGTACACCCGAAAAATCTGAACTGGCGAGCGCCGTAGCAATGTCGCTTAACGAGTTCAACGAATGGGAACAAATTCTCAACGCGAGTTACCAAAACTCTATTGAGGAGGAATATGACGAACACTCAATGTGGTTTGCCAGCCAAGATGCCCCAATTGAGCAGATGTTGGATGGGTCACGCCTCAAGCTTGCTTTGCTTGACGCGCTAAAACAACTACCTGACCGCGAAGCAATGGTTTTACAGCTCTACTACGTTGAAGAGCTCAACATTTACGAGATTGCCGCGGTGCTAGATGTGTCGCCCGGGCGCATTTCTCAAATCAAGTCTGCCGCATTCAAGAGAATGCAGCCCTTACTTCATGAGTATTTCGAAGGGGTAACTCCGGAATGAATACGGCTTTGATTTACCCGAATGAAAAGGACACGTGTCGTGGAACACATTGATGTCGTGCATGTGACCGTTCAATCGGCTGAGATTACCTTGATAGGACATGACACTGATCCGCACTTGGTTGTGAATGGGACGCTTAAGAACGTTGCGCGTGGCCATGTCGTTCTGACGCTTCAATCGGCACAGTGCAGAGCGGTTGGTATCATCGGTACGCTTGAAATCGAAGAAAATCGGCCCGTGATGCAAGCGAGTGTCACTGTTGGGCGCAGTCAGTTTGACACACTTATTTCCCTACTAAGCGGCACACCGCCGAGACCTGCGTCCGTTTTATTGGCGTTACGGGAACGACTAATATTGACAGAAGATGGTTATTTACAACCGGATACACTTCGCCATTGCTCAATTGTAGATATATCTTGGAGTATCCCCGTCCAATAGCTCGCTTAATTATCTACAGATGCATCACAGCTAATACCATATTTCCGCATTTTAGCAGTGAGCGTCGTACGTTTTAGATCTAAATGCTGCGCTGCGCGTGATACATTATTGTCGGCCAAGTCCAACGCAATTTCGATTGTATCCTTTTCTTGCGACGCAAGATGGTCCTTGACGGAAAAGACAGGCTTATTTTCAAGGAACTCACGGATCGCGTCGCGTGAAACTGACAGCCCATCAGTGGCTTCTGACATCGAATCGCAGGAAGAGACTTGTTCTGATCGAGGCAGAACTTGGATTGCATTCCAGATTTGCTCCTGCTCGTCGACCAGCTTGATCTCACCGAACAACAACCTCCGAACCCACGCATTGTCGATCGGCTCACCACGTGACAAGACGGCCGCGCGTTGAAAGAAATTTTTGAGTTCTCGTACGTTCCCTGGCCAATCATAGCGCATCAACTCATCCAGACCCGCCTGTGTCATCTCTGGCGCAATCAACCCAGTACCATCGTTTTCCATCTGCTCCGCCATCTTGCTGAGCAGCTCGGGGATATCGGACAAACGGTCCTTGAGGGGAGGCACTCGAATCTCAATGACAGACAAACGAAACATCAAATCTTCACGGAAGAGGCCACGGGCAGTCTTTGCCTTTAGATCCTGATGCGTCGCACAAACAAGACGAAAGTCCACCGCCGTTTCCTTGTTGGATCCGATGCGTGAGATCGTTCGCGTCTCAAGAACGCGAAGTAATTTTGTCTGCAAATCCAGTGGCATATCACCAATTTCGTCAAGAAAAAGTGTGCCACCATCGGCTTCTTCGAAGCGTCCAACCCTGCGGCTTGCCGCACCGGTAAACGCACCTTTCTCATGGCCGAATAATTCAGCTTCCAAAAGATCGCGGGGAATAGCTGCACAATTTACACTCACCAGAGCGCCATTCCGCTTTGACTTTGCGTGCACTGTCTGCGCGACAAGCTCTTTTCCGGCGCCGGTTGGACCACTCGTCAAAATATTGACATTATAGGGTGCCGCATTTTGAATATCAGCCAACATACCAGCAATTGCGGGGGACCGCCCCACGATCAAATTGTCTTGGTAACGCCCATTAATTGACGGAGACATTTTTTTATCCATTTTTAAATACCATTAATTGTCAACAATATTGCCAATGGCACTTAACAATGCAATCTCGACAAAAGTATCAAACGGATACAAATTCAATCGAAAGAGATAGAGTGAACAAAGGACACGCATCCCGCATCTTTTTCCACTCACACGTAAAATTTACGAAAAAATATTTCTGTATACCGACTCTTGGCATCAGACTTGCCTTGTAGACCTCAATAAGGAGGCCTGAGCATGCCACGCGCTATAATCGATGCAGTACAATTTGCCCTAGCTGGCAAAATTTTGCAATTACTGCAGGAGCATTCCGTTGAGGCAATTGAATATGCAGATTTTGATACATCACAAAAGCGCAGTGGCACAGATTTCTTAGTTCTATCGCAGGATCGCGCAGAAACACTGGCGAAAGATGGCGGTCTGATTGAGGCGGCAAAAGCCATTGGCGCACGGTCGGTTTTGGTCATCAATGAAAACGCGACCGAGTATTCCGTAACTACTGAATTGGGTGGAAAAATCGCAATCGTTGCTTTGGGCAATCAGATCACCGATGAATACGCCGCCCTCTTTATAGTTGCGTTGCTACACGGCACCGGCCGAGCAATCGTGCGAAATTCAAACGTTGTACGACTATTTGATATGGCTGCGCGGGTAGCCCAGGCAGACGTCAGTGTTTTTATCAACGGCCCAACCGGCAGCGGCAAAGAAGTGATGGCAAAGTACATCCACGCCCGCTCCACCCGAAGTGCTGGCGAATTTGTGGCGATTAACTGCGCTGCAATCCCCGAAAACATGCTGGAAGCCATGTTGTTTGGGCATACCAAAGGCGCGTTCACTGGCGCTGCCACCGCAAATGTTGGGCTGATCCGCGCGGCAGATGGGGGCACGCTTCTGCTGGATGAAATCTCGGAAATGTCGATGACGCTTCAGGCCAAGTTACTGCGCGCCATTCAGGAAATGGCCGTGACCCCGCTTGGCGGCAACCGTCAAATTGATGTCGATATCCGCGTCCTCGCCACGTCCAACCGCAATATGCAGCAAGAATGTAGCGCGGGGCGTTTCCGTGAAGACCTCTTCTATCGGCTCAACGTTTTTCCCGTGGCAACGATGCCATTGTCCGAACGGCCAGACGATATATTGCCAATCGCGCAAGAGTTTTTGGTTCGTCACGTACGCGATGTTACCGATGTAGCCTATCTGGCCCCCTGCGCGATCCGCGCCCTAGAGGCCTACGACTGGCCCGGCAACATCCGCGAGTTGGAAAATGTCATCCAACGGGCGCTGGTCCTGAAATCAGGTCCTTGCATCACCGAAGACGCCATTATGATCGACCAGTTTTCGACCCAGTTTTCCTATCCACAGGCAGCGATGGGGCAGGCCGTAGCCGCGCCCCACAAGACATAGGAGGTAAACATGACAAGTGTTCCAGCAGTCGGAGCTACGACTTCGATCACCGCCACAGATGCCCTGAACCGCGCCAAAGAAATGACACAGCGCGCGGCCGGCAACGGCATCGAAATGCGCCCAGACGGCCCAAGCTTTGGCGAACGGCTCAAGGACTCGCTCGACAATGTCGCCGAAGCCCAAGGTGACGCCGCAAAACTGGTCCGCGATTTTGAAATGGGCACAGAAACAGACCTGACCAAAGTTATGGTGGCACAGCAGGTGTCATCGCTCGGATTTCAGTTGACCCTGAATGTCCGCAACAAAGCGCTCAGCGCATACAAAGACATAATGAACATGCCTGTTTAGGGCAGACCACTAGTAGAACAGAATTGAGGACAACAGGCACATGAGCGACCGCTCTACCAACTCTCCTATTGCGCCAGCACGCGCGGGTTTCTCGACCCGTGTGACGCAGACGTTGGAAGAGCTGCGTATGGTCTACACCCAGCCTGCGGTTCAGCGGGCGTTCCCTGTTATCGCTGCGGCATTGCTCGTTGTGCTAGGCCTAATTCTCTACATGTCGCTGCAAGTGCCGCAGCGCACGACGCTGTTTGCCTCCCTGCCGGAAGCCGAAAAGGCCGCGGTGCTGGACGCGCTGCGCAACTCGGGCACCGATGTGCAGATCGACCCTGCAACAGGCGATGTGACTGTGCCCGTCTCTGACTACTATAACTCTCGGATGACGCTTGCGGCACAGGGCTTGCCCCAGTCCATGCCGGATGGCTACAGCGCCCTTGCGGATATGCCGATGGGCACATCCCGCTCCGTTGAGAGTATGCGCCTTAAGCAAAGCCAAGAAATTGAGCTGGCTCGTTCGATCAATGAGATTGACGTAATTTCGGCATCACGCGTGCACCTTGCCATCCCCGAACGGTCAGCATTCGCGCGCAATGCGCAGAACCCCACTGCATCGGTCTTTGTACAGGTCAAAGCCGGTCGCAGCCTTAGCTCGCAACAGGTCACGGCGATTGTGAACCTCGTATCCTCGTCCATCGCAAATCTGCCCAAAACCGCCGTCACGGTGGTCGATCAGAATGGCCGTCTTTTGTCGGACACCGTGGACGACCCCGCCACAACATTGGCAGATCGGCAGCTAGAATATCAACTGCGCCTAGAGGACATTTACCGCACACGGATCGAAAGTCTCCTGACGCCGATCGTCGGGCCCGGCAATGTGTCGGCGCAGGTCAGCCTCGAAATTGATTTCACGCGCCGCGAGATCACAGAGGACATGGTCGTCCCGGACCAATCCGCCCTGCTGAGTGAGCAGATGGCGCTTGAAGAAGAAGTATCACAGAATAACCGCGGCATCCCCGGTGCTGTTTCCAACACCCCTCCCCCCACACCCGCCCTTGAGGAAGGGGCAGGTGATGCGGTCGAGGGTGGCGGCGGTCCGGAATCGACGATGCGGTCGTCCAACAACCTGCGCAACTATGAGATCAGCCGCAAAGTCTCATCCGAAAGCAGCCCCATGGCGATGCTCGCGGGAGTCCATGTGGCCGTCCTGCTGCGCGAACAAGACCCCCTCCCCATCACTGAGGACGACGAAGAGGCCGTCGCCCCGCCCTCAATCGGCGTGGACCCCACGCGCATTAGGGAAATCAAGGCACTGGTTGAACGCTCTGTCGGCATCAATGGCGCACGCGGCGACACACTGATCGTGTCGAGCTTGCCGTTCATCTCACCTGAGGCGGTCATCGCCTCCATGTCCGGTGATTTGGAACAAAAATGGCATGAGGACCCTTGGGTCCGGAACATGTTGCGCAACCTGTTGGGCGTTGCGGTGCTGGCGGTTGTCACGCTGGGGATTGTTAAACCCCTGCTCACCCAGTTCCTGACCGCACCGGGCGATGCCTACAGCACGCGCAAGATTAGCTCTGATGATGGCGACATTATCGATATGGAATCCATCGAGATGGAGGCAGGTCAAACGCTGGAAGAGATCAAAGCCAAGCTCAAGCCCAAGAAATCAACCATCTCTGCCGAGATGTTGGATACCGCCAACAGCTACGACGACAAGATCAGGCTCATTCGCATGATCGTCGGCGACGAAGCAGGCCGCGTTTCCAACGTGTTCAAGGCCATGATGGAAGAAGACATGGACCAAGCAGGATGATCCGCGAGCGGGAGGGATAGCCGCATGGACGGAGCAAACGCTGCAACCGAAGAAGCAGCCGAAATCACCGCACGCCTGACCGGAACGCAAAAATCTGCGATCCTGATGATGCTGCTGGGTGAAGAAGAAGCCGCCGAAATTCTCAAGCACCTCAGCCCCCGCGAGGTGCAACACCTTGGGGCGGCCATGTATTCCGTGCGCGGGACTGATCAGGAAACGGTGAATGCCGTACTTGACGAATTTTTGGCGATTATCAAACAGCAGACAAGTCTGGGTCTGGGCGCAGGCAACTACATCCGCAACGTTCTGAACCGCGCCCTGGGCGAGGATAAGGCGCAATCGGTCCTTAGTCGGATTACCCCGGCGAGCAGCGAACGGCCCATCGAAATTCTGGACTGGATGGACGCCCGGTCTATCGCCGAACTTCTTCAGGACGAACACCCGCAGATTATCGCGCTGGTGTCGTCCTATTTGGACTACAGCCTCGCCTCCGATGTTCTGAACCTATTGCCGCACGATTTGCAGCCTCAGATCATTCACCGCATCGCGACGCTAGAAACCGTGGACCCAGAAGCCCTGCGTGAACTGGAAGCCGTGATGCAGATGAAGTTCAAGGCAAACACCAGCCTGCGGTCGTCAAAAGTTGGCGGCGTAAAAGCTGCCGCGAAGATCATGAACTTCACCAAAGCCAATATGGAAAAACGCATCCTTGGCGCGATCAAACGCGAAGACAAGGAACTGATGGGCGCGATCCAAGACAACATGTTCACCTTCGAAAACCTCGGCATGTCGGACGACCGTTCGCTTCAGACCCTGCTCAGGGCACTGGAATCCGAGGACCTGATCATGGCAATGAAAGGCGCGCCCGAAGACCTGCAAGAGAAGCTGTTTGGCTGTATGTCCTCACGAGCCGCCGCCAACATTAAAGACGAAATGGAAGTCCTTGGACCTGTGCGTTTGACCGAGGTGCAGACCGCGCAGAAGAAGATCATCGAAGTTGCGCGTAAAATGTCCGACGAAGGCACAATCGTGCTGGCGGGTCGCGGCGGCGATGAGATGGTCTAATGAGCCGCATCCGCGAGAAAAAAGCCCCCCCTGCGGCGAATATTGAGGCCCTGCTCGCATTGGGACGATCTGCCACGACCGGGCAATTCGCCAAGACTGTTCGCAGCACAAGCGACACGACCTTTCGCGCCCTAGCTTGGAGCGACGTTGCCGTACCATTGGCCGATCAGCCGCCCGTGCCGGTCGAAGATTCCCCCGAAGGCGAAACCACCGCAGACGCTGAGGACACGAGCGAAACCACCGAAATACCGACAGAGGATGATCATCCGTCCGAACCGGTTGAAACAGAGGCCGCCCCAGAGCAAGAGGTGGAACCAGACCCCGAAATCGCAGAAGACGCTCAACCATCGGATGAGCCGCCCGCCCCTCCCGCGATTGACGAGGCTGAGTTGCAACGCATCCGCGATGATGCCTACGCCGAAGGTTTGTCAGCTGGCAAAGCCATGACCGAAAGCGCGCGCGAACACGAACTAAGCGTGCAGCTTCAACAGCTCGAGCAGATCATCGCACGGCTTGGTGCAGACGACCTGATCGAGACAGATGTGCTATCTGGGCGCATTCATGCCTCGGTGCTTGAACTCGCGTCACAGCGCATTGGCTTTGCGCTAGAGGACATGCCCGACGTGATGATCACGCGGATTGAAACCTTGATCGCGGACATGGCTCATCTGGCGGGCATACGGGAATTATTCGTCGCCCCCGATGATCTGGAACTTGTGCGACGTGGGTTTGACACGCAGCAAAATCCACCGCCCTTGCAATTGCGGAGCGACCCATCCCTGCACCGTGGCGACGCGCGCCTCCGGGTGGGCGGGGCCGAAATAAGCGACACGCTGGATTGGGCAGACCCCGAGCCTGTTGAGGAGCCGCCCGTTAAGGCGGACGCCTAGCGGCATGAACTTAACCGACCAAATCATGCGCCCCGTGGGCAATGCGGCGGGAAAAACAACGCTGAGCGGCCGTGTATCGCGCTATGATGGCCTACTGCTGGAATGCGACGGGTTTCCCGTGTCTGTTGGTTCTGTCTGTTCGGTCCAAACGGCGCATGGTGTCGATGTTCTGGGCGAGGTGATCGGCTACGACGAAGGCCGCAACAAGCTAATCCTATACGAATCCGGTGCAGCTGTGCAGGCAGGCGCGCGCGTATCGCTGTTGGATCAGGGCATTTCAGTCGATGTCGGCGATGCCTACTTGGGCCGCGTTGTTGACGCATTGGGCCGTCCCCTCGACGACCAAGAGGTCCCAAAGGGCGCATCCAGCGTGCCTTTGAATGGCCAGATGCTCAACCCGCTGGCGCGCGCCCTGATCCCTGGCGCGCTTGATGTCGGGGTTCGCGCGGTCAACGGATTGCTGACGATTGGCTGCGGACAGCGGATTGGGATCATCGCGGGCTCTGGCGTTGGTAAATCCGTGCTTTTGGGCATGATGGCACGCTATACGTCGGCTGATGTCGTGGTTATGGGGTTGATCGGGGAACGCGCCCGTGAGGTTGGCGAAATGGTTCGCAGCATCATGGACCCCGCAGCCCGCGAGCGGATCAGCATCGTGGCCGTTCCGGCCGACCGCTCACCCCTATTGCGCATCCGGGCTGCACGCCGCGCAACCGCACTTGCCGAGCATTTCCGTGATCGGGGCAAGAACGTACTGCTCATCATGGATTCGTTAACCCGCGTGGCCCATGCCCAACGAGAAATCGGCCTAGCCTTGGGCGAGGCACCGACCTCCAAGGGGTATCCGCCGTCTGTCGTTTCAATGATCCCGACCCTGATTGAACGCGCAGGCATGGGTGTTGGCGAAAACGCAGGCTCCATCACCGGGATCTATACCGTTTTGGCCGATGGTGATGACGACAACGACCCAGTCGTTGATACCGCCCGTGCCATTCTTGACGGGCACATCGTCCTCAGCCGGTCCATCGCGCAAATGGGCATTTATCCCGCGATTGATATTCCCTCATCCATCAGCCGCGTGATGAACGACATCGTGACACCACAACAACAAGCCGCGGCCCGCAAATTCAAACGCATGGTCTCTCTTTACAACGAAAACAGGGACTTGATGCTCATGGGCGGCTATATTTCGGGGCAGGATAGCGATCTGGATGAAGCCGTAGCATCATGGCCGAAAATGATGTCCTTCATCAGCCAATCCGCCGGCCAAAGCGCAAGCCTGTCCGAAAGCCAACAAACCCTAAGCGCGATCGTTGGGCGTGTGTGATGAGCGACCGCAAGGTCAAACTGCTCAAGAACATGGCGCTGAAAGAGCAAGCGCGCATGCCGCAGTATGTGCAGCGCCAAAAGAGCCTAATCAAGGAAATCACCCATCTAGAAGACCTATTGGTACGGATCAAAAAGCTACGCGAAGACGCCCGCAGTAACGACGTGATGCAGGCACACCGATTGCAAACTAACCGCTGGTACGAATTACGCCTGATCGAAGAGATGCAGACGCTCGACAACAAGCTTGAGTTTCTACGCACCGAGCTGGAGCAAGTGACCGCGACGATTGCGCAAATCGGGCACAAAGTGCAGCGGGTGTCTGAAAAAGCCCAAGACGCCCAGCGCACCGCGAAACAAGACCGCGAAGCCAAGCAGGAGCACGCAAACGCGGCACCTTTCAGGATCAAACGGACCTGACGCGATTTTGCCACCCAGACTGCACGGATTGGCACCCTGCTTGCATTATTTTTCCGATCAAATGGATAAGCGACACCTCTGATGAACGGACCAACACAGATTTTGGACTTAGGGCAGGGCTTTTTGCGGCCTATGTCTGCCCCACAGGGCGGCCCCCGCGTCGTACCTGCATCTGTGTCCGCTGAGTTGGGGGCCATTCCGACGCAAGGCGTGGATGAGGTGTTCTCAGATGCACTCGCCGTGGCGCAGAGTGCTGAGTTCCTTCCGAAATCTCAGCAAGCGGATCTGACCGATCTAGTGCCCGACGCACCCAGCAATATTCTGACGGTACCAGAGGTGCCAACCGTCGATATCGCGGCCATCACCGCATTGCTGAACGCCGCGCCTCAAACGCAGGCGTTGCCTAAGCTTACGCTGCCCCAAGGGCTAAAGGCGCCAACAAAAGACGCATTGATCGACACCACTGAGGTCGAGATGATGCTGGCCCCTGTCGATCAAACGCTAGGCGCATCATTACCTGTGGCTCAAGTCACCTTGGCCCTGCACTCCACCGATGTGCCCACTGATTTGACCGAAGCTGCACCCAAGGTCATCTCTGACATCGACATTATCTTGGATACTGCTCCACAATTGGTTTCGCAGCCAGTTGGCCAAGCCATCACCAGTGTTCCCGTTACCGAATTGGTGGCAGCCAAGGCTATCTCACCTCATTTCGAAATGCTCCCCTACCCTGCTGCTAAGGTTGTCCCGCTTAGCCAAGGCGGGAACTCCAACGAAGGTGTGACCCTACCTGCTCCGGCGGAATTCAAAGGCCTGCCACAGCAAAGCCCATCGCCCCCGCTGACCAACCTTGGCCCAGTGACAGACGCCGTCTCGGTCGAGGTGAAGCCAGTCGAAGCCACTGATGCTTTGCAAGCACCAAAGCCACACAGCACCGTCGCCCGATCGATCGTCCAAGCAACTGCGGTCACACCTGAGGTTGCGCAACAGGCTACAATCCCAGCCACATCAGTGGCCCCGGAACTAACGACGATCGCCCCCGCGATGACGGTAGCCTCCGCACAGCCGATATCGCGCAAAACAGACCCCGCGCGCATACCCACGGACCCGGCACCGACCATCGGGCTGAGCATTGATGACGCCACTGGATTGAACACCAAAACAATAAGTGACCAAGGCGCGATCCTGCAATCAACCGCTCGGCTGCGCGGGACACTGCCGCGTGACGCCACACCTCAACTGCCCCCTGAAACCCGCCCAAGCGGCGAGGCAACAGTGATGACCTCAGCCGCAGTTCCAACCAGCACCACCGGTGCCCCTGCGCCCGGCCCAACGTCTGCCCAAGGGCCGATGCAGCAAAGCGCGATGGCGGGTGCCATGCTGGACGTGCGCCACCAAGGCTGGACCAAAACGCTCGTGAACCGCGCTGCACAATCCGTGCAGGCTGGCGGCACCCTTACCCTCAGCATCCTGCCGCAGCACTTGGGGCAAATTACGCTCAAGCTGAGCGAAGGGCGCAAGGGCATGGAACTGCGCATCACCGCAGAGGTCGCCTCCACAGCCTCGATGCTGCGCGGCGTCGAAACGCAGATTTCAGGCGCGTTTAATGAGGCGGGCCTAAAGCTTGCCTCGTTCTCCGCAAACACTGGCGGGCAAGGCAAAGGCGGCGACACCCCGAATGAACGTCGTGACACCGCCAGCATAGCAGCCTCCGCAAATACAGTTGATGAGGCAACGCAGGCCGCTGCGGACACCTCATCCCTGATCAGCATCATCGCATAAGAATTCGAACGAGGACCCAGACATGAGCGAAGAAGAAGACGAGCCAAAGAAAAAATCCGGCCTAGTCAAAATCTTGATCATGGTATTCGCCGCATTGGCAGTGCTGGGCATTGGCCTTGGCGCTGGGTATTTTATGTTTGGCACGCAGCCCCATTCCCCAGAGGAGTTGGCGTCTGAGATCATCGAACGCAACGGTGCCGCTGCCCCCGAAGCGGAGCCTGAGGAAGAGGGCGAAGGAGAAGAGGGCGAGGGCGAGCGCCGCTCCAAGGTTGTCAAGGAAAGTTCCAAGGAAGAGGTCTTTCAGACGCTCTACTATGAGATTCCTGGCAACCTAACGACCAACCTGCGGGACTCGCGGCGGTTCTTGCAGTTGGGGATCGGCGTTTCGACGCAATACGATCAGGAAATCCTTCGTAACGTCGAAATGCACCTGCCTGCGATCAAGGCCGCGATCCTCGAAACGCTCAGCGACTACGGCGAAGAAGACGTTGTTGGCCGCGAGGCACGCAGGCTGTTGTCCGAAGACCTGCGGGATTCAATCAATGTTGAACTGGAACGGCTAGAAGGTTTCGGTGGCATCGAGGGCGTTCACCTGACGTCCTATGTGATGCAATAGCCCCGAGAAAGCCGGCATGTCGTCCTCCAAAAAACTCTCGCAAGACGAAGTCGATGCGCTGATCAGCAGCCTCGATCAAAACGGCAGCGCGTCGGGCGTTGGCACCGTTTCCGAAAAGGATGTGCGAGACTTTGCCTTTGGTGAAGACGATCTGTCACTGCTCGGCGATTACTACGCCCTACGCGTGATAAATGAGCGGTTTGCCCGCCTTGCACGGGTCGTGTTTCAACCGATGCTGCGGGTTCAACCGCGTATCTCGGCACAGATGCCGACGGTCAAAACCTTTGACGAGTATTGCGAAGGCGCCGCATCACTGATGAGCCTGAGCACCTCTCGCATTGATGAGCTGCGCGGCACCAAGATGATGGTAATCCAGCCTGAATTCATCTCGGCGCTGACGAACGCCTACTACGGCGGCGACTTGGGGCTCAAATACATGCCCCGCAATGAATTCACGGCCACTGAAACCCGCGTCATTGAGATCATCACCGAAGGTCTTAACAAAATACTTCTGATGGCATGGCAAGATCTGATGCCCCTCACCTTCTCGGAACACGCCCGCGAAGAAAACCTGCAATTTGCATCATTCGTCGAAGGCACTGAGACGATCATCGTGTGTTCATTCGTGGTGCAATTGCCCAAAAGCGAACCATCCTCAATCGACATCCTGTATCCGCTACAGACCCTCAAACCGATTGCTGCGCAACTGAGGTCACGAATGCAGTCCGAAGTGATCGACGATGACCTGACATGGCGCGAGCGGCTTGAACACGCCGTCATGCAGGTCCCTTTGCCGCTCAATGTACAACTGGGCAAACCCAAGTTTTCGCTCCGCAGCATGTTGGCCATGGAAATCGGCGATGTGTTTCCGATCAAACTGACGGAAGGGCTGAGTGTGATTGTCAAAGGACAGAAAATGTTTGTCGCCGATATTGGCGAGGTTGGCGGCACAAGCGCCATCACGATCACCCGCAAGCTGGATAAATCCAGCGCAGAAAAGTGAGTTTTCAATATGTCAGATGATGATCAGCAAACCCTCCCGCGCGTCAGCGAAGCCGACAAACTGCGCGCCCTCGAGAACATCGAAGTTGAGATGTCGATTGAGGTTGGCCGCACTGAAATCACAATCGCGGACCTTTTGCGCCTGAACGAGGGGTCGGTGGTTGAACTGGACCGCCTTGCAGGTGAGCCGCTGGATATCTTGGTTAACGGAACGATGATCGCAAAGGGCGAAGTCGTCATGGTTGGTGAACGTTTCGGCATCCGCTTTTCCGACATTGTGGACCCCGAAAAACGCGTTGAACGGATCTAGAGCTCCAAAGATCACCCCCCGTCTGACCCAGAACCGGAGCCCGGCACATGGCCACAGTCAACCCTGATCTAAACAGCATCTTCATCGTGCTCGCGTTCTTGGGTGCGCTGATTGCGGTGCGTCAAATTATTGTCGCAAAGGCGGGAACAATCAAAGCCAAGCTCGGCACAAGCGAGCGTGAGATCGTTCTATTGGACGCCTATAAATTGGAACGTTCGCTACAGGTGTCATTGCTAAATATTGGCGGCTCGCGCGTTGCGGTTTTACATGGTGCGCGCGGCCAAGCCGCGATAATCAAACTAGAGGATGGCGCGTCAGTCGACCTGAACACTCTGAAGGGCGAGCATGCTGATGCCCCCTAGATCGTTCGCACCATTCGGCCTAGCTGCCCTGCTGATCACGCTTGCCGGGCCAGCACTGTCGCAAGGTGTGATTGACGGAATGCCCGCGCTAAACGTGCGCACAGGCGAGAACGGTGAGACGACCTATTCGCTCTCGCTCCAGATTTTGGCGCTGATGACGGTGCTCACGATCCTGCCGTCTTTCCTACTGGGCATTACGGCGTTCACACGCATCATCATCGTCCTGTCAATCCTGCGCCAAGCCATGGGGACGCAACAAACGCCGCCCAATCAAGTCCTGATCTCAATCGCACTATTCCTGACGTTCTACATCATGGCCCCAACGTTTGAGCAGATGTACACGCAGGCGATCTCACCCTACTTGAACGGTCAACTCGGACCGGTGCCCGCCATCGAACTGAGCGCATCGATCCTACGCGATTTCCTAATCCTCAACACCCGAGAAGCCGAATTGGCGATGTTCGCCGAAATGGCTGGCGATGCGCCCTACGGCAGCAATGATGAGGTCCCGTATACAGTCCTCTTTCCTGCGTTCATCACATCTGAGCTAAAGACCGCGTTCCAAATCGGCTTCTTGTTGTTCCTGCCGTTCCTTGTGATCGACTTGGTCATCGCATCCATCCTGATGTCGCTGGGCATGATGATGCTCAGCCCGATGCTGGTCTCCCTGCCGTTCAAGCTGCTGCTGTTCGTGCTGGTGGATGGCTGGGCGATGACCATCGGTTCCCTTGCATCGACATACGTGAACTAACCCATGGAGTTTGACGCAAATATCGAAAGCCTCCGCGGCGCATTTTGGCAAATCATCATGGCGTCCGGCCCGATTTTGGCTGTCGCGCTAGCGGTTGGACTGGTGATTGGGATTTTGCAGGCGGCAACCTCGATCAACGAGATGACCCTCAGCTTTGTGCCCAAACTGGTTATCGTATTGGCGGCCATGGCAGGTCTATCGACCTTTATGATGCAGCAGATGGTGGATTACTTCGCGACCATCTTTGAGCAGATCCGCCTTCTCCAATGATCGCGGAGGCCCCCAGTCTTGATGCGTTGATGGGGATCGGCGGGATCGAGTTGCAGCAGGTGTTTGACCTAGGACTGGTTTTCTTTCTTCATACCATTCGGCTCAGCGCGTTCTTTCTATCGGCGCCGTTTTTTGGCGCAGCGGCAATCCCGGTACAGGCGCGTATTATCGTAGCCGTCTTGATTTCATCTGCCCTCTTTGGCCTGATCGAAGTCCCGGACCCACGCAGCCTTCCGTTTCTCGCATTGGTCGAGGTGATCTTTATCGAAGTCGCGATTGGGCTGTCGCTGGGGCTCATCCTCTCGGTGCTGTTTTCCTCTGTCGCACTGGCGGGCGAAAAGATCGCTGCCTCGGCGGGGTTGGGCTTTGCCGCGCAGGTCGACCCCAATTCAGGCGGCCAAACCCCGGTTGTGAGCCAAATTCTCAACCTATTCGCCATTGCCGTGTTCCTGTCGATGGACGGGCATCTGCACTGTATCGCGATCATGCGCATGACCTACGAAGTCCTCCCCTTGGGGCAATTGCGCGACATGTCGTTCTTGATTTCGGCAGGTTTGGATTCCGGCGGCCATATGTTCGCTATTGCATCCCTTCTGTCGCTGCCTGTGGTTTCAATACTCCTGCTGGCCAACGTGACTGTGGGCGTGGTCACCCGATCAGCACCGCAGCTAAACCTCTTTTCATTCGGCTTTCCCCTCACGATCCTGACGTGTTTCTTCGCGCTCTACTTGGCAACAACGCCCATGGGCTACGCGATCCGAGACATGGTTGAGTTCGTCCTAGAATTCGTGCGCGATACAGTGGCGGGGGCGAACTGATGGCAGAAGGCGCAAGCGAAGGCCAAGAAAAGACAGAGGACCCAACCCAGAAACGGTTGGAAAAAGCCAAGGAAGACGGTCAGGTCGCCAGCTCAAAAGAGCTATTCGTTTTCTCAACGCTGCTGGTGGGGCTGTTACTATACATCGGGCTAATGCCATTGATGCCGTCGCTGCTACAGGAATGGTCCAGCCTCTTTTCTTTTGCGGGCCAAAAGGGCGTCATGGATGAGATTTATCGCAACCTCGGCGCCAGCTTTCAGTTCATGTTTTGGAAATCAGTGATCTTTGCGATACCGCTTCTGATCATCGTGATTTTGACCCAAATGGGCATGTCGGGCGCGATCAACTGGTCCAGCTCAGCACTGGCGTTCAAGCCCAACCGCATCAACCCGCTGAGCGGGATCAAGCGGATGTTTTCCGTGAAGGCCTTGGTCGAGATGCTTAAGGCAATTGGCAAGGTAACGTTGTTGATCGGGACTGCACTGCTGGTCTTTATGGCCACAATTGATGCGCTGTTCACCACGCCCAGCACCCACCTGATGGGGGGGCTTTCACGCATGGGCGACGTGTTTTTGCTGCTGATCATTGTCTTCTTGTTGGTGCTGGCCGCGATCTCTGTCTTTGACGTGATCTGGTCTCATTACCAACACAACGAACAGCTGCGCATGACCCTCCAAGAGGTCAAGGACGAGAGCAAGCAAACCGAAGGCTCACCCGAGGTGAAGGCCAAAATCCGCAGGATGCAGATGACGGCTGTATCCCGCGCCAAAGAGCGTAAAGCCGCGATGGAGGCCGTCCCAACGGCAACCGCAATCATCACCAACCCGACCCACTTTGCCGTTGCTCTGAAATATGAAGTCGGCACCGAAGGCGCGCCAATGATCTTGGCCATGGGGCGCGGAAATCAGGCGCAAGAAATTATCGAGATCGGCAAGGACGCGGGCGTCACGATCTTTCGTAACGAATTGCTCGCGCGGGCTCTCTATTTTGCAGGTCAGATTGGCGATGAAATTCCGGGGCCGCTTTATACCGCCGTCGCCGCGGTGCTGGCGTTTATCTATCGGCTAAACAACGACGAACAGGTTGATCCCCCCGATGTGGATTTGCCGGAAGACATGCGTTTTGACGAAAACGGAAAGGTCATTTCATGAAAAACCCCCAACACCGCCCCCGCGCACACCGCAGCCGAGGCGAAATGATAAGCACGTTCTGCTTCGTCCTTGTCGGCCTGTTTTTCGCCGGGGAAGCGCGTGTTTTATGGCATGAGGGTGCACGGTTGAAAGGCGGCGCCATGGGGCTGTGCGCCGTGCTGTGTGTGGCCGCTGGCCTACGGTTTCACATCCACAATTTGTGGCTGAAACTGGCGGGTTATCGCAAATGAAACCCACAGCATCAACCAAGCGAACCACGCAGGGCGTTTGCGGTGACTGCAAGTATCTGGGCGTGACCTATCAACCCCACCAACCCTGGAGTTGTGCGCGTTTTGGCTTCAAATCGCGGGAGCTACCGGCGCGCGTGGTCCTGCGGGAAACTGGCACAGAATGTGCATACAAAACCCCAAGGGCGCGGCGCAGCCCCAAACCTTGAGGACAGGACCGAAGACAATGGCCACGACACCGCTGAAAAAGGCCCAGACGGCCGATTTGGATCAAAGCATCCAGATAGCTTTGGACGCAGCCGACGCCTCTATGGATGTCACGGCTGAATTTGAGCGTATCTCGGCACAATTCGCGGAGACTGCGACAAAGGCTGAACGGCTAGAGAAAATCTCACGGATCAGTCTGATTGCTGCGGGCAGCATCGCGGTTTTGGCTGTGGTGATCATGGGTATGGTTTGGCAACGCTCGTCCTCGGGGTTGCAACGGCTCGCCGCGACGAACACCCAGCTGTTAACCATCCTGACCGAAAACGTCACCGCATTCGAAGAGCGCATGGCCCCGCTGGCCGTGATGGAAAAAAAGGTCGCCGGACTATCCGAAACCCTTACTGGCATCCAAACTAGCCTCGAAACAATCTCGGTCGATGCGTCGCAAATGACGGACTTGCGTGCCAACGTCGCGCAGATCATCTTGGATTTGCCCGGATTAGAGACCCAAGAAGCCGCTCAAATTCGCGCTGAAACCATCAACAACACAACAGCCGATCGCATCGCGACCTTGAACGGCGAACTCGCCATGAGCGTTTCTGTTGCCACCCAAGACGCGCTGGCTGTCCAGTTAGATGCCTACAAGGCACTGGCCGCGGACATCTCCGAGGCGGTGGGCGCAATGGACACTAGTGGCGGTTCGGCCGCCGCAGCTGAATTGCAGGAAAAACTGGACGCACGTATCAATGAGATGAACATGCGACTGAACCGCGTTGTTGAGGCGAATACCACCGCCACCAGACGCCGCGCCGCACCACCCCAAGCTGATGTGATCAAATACCCCTGATGGACGGGTCGTCGGATTTTGCACCGAAAAAGGCTGCACCTCGATCCCCTCCACCACCGGGCCCGATACGCCTGACCAAGACCAGATCGCAGGGCGCGAGCCACAACATGTTGCTGGAAAAAGGCGACTTGGTTGTCGCGGTGAACGGCATCCTGTGGACGCGCCTCGCATCAGTACAGAAAGCCATTTCCAAACTAATCGAGAGTGACACCGGCCCGGTCCTGTTGACCGTTTGGCGCGATGGACAGGTGTTCAACATCTTCACCGACGCACCCCTTGATAGCAAATGGGAGGTTCTGGAGGAGCCTGAGGTAAGCCAGCTAGAGGGTATCAAGCCAACGAAACTGCCCAAAGACAACAAACGCCTTACCCGCTTTGCGATCTATGTCGGCAGCGGCTCTGTGGCAAATGTGGTTGAGTTGCGTCGCTCATTCTGGGCGATGCTGGTCCCGCCATTTTGGCTGGTGTTTCAACGACAGTGGGAGGCTTTGATCGGCCTATTGTGCGTTTTGCTGACCGCCGCTGTAATCCATCCATGGTTCGGGACAGGGCTGTACTTGGCCATATGTATTTATGTTGGCCGTCGACAGATATCGCTGCTTGAGTTCGCGATGACGCGTGAGGGCAAGCGCAAGGTCATGATTTTGGCGGCGGCGTCCGATCTGGAGGCGCAGGACGTGGCTTTGAAATTTGATGACCAGCTTCAATTCAAGTTCGCTCCGCATGCGGCAAATGGATCGGATGAGGTCGATATCGGTTTGATTTAATCGACTCGTCTCAACGATAGTTTACATTTGATATCTTAAGATATCAACCAAATGCTGAAAAAAGCGCAAACTGGCCTTCGATGCCTACATTACTGCGCGCCTCGCAATGCCTCGATGCCTTCACCAAAACGGTTCAAATTCACGCGCAAAACAATCGGCTCCGCATCGGAATCCATTCGGTAGCCAAACAACATCGCCCCCGATGAACTCATTTGGGACACGGTCGCCTCATCCAATAGGATCGCGGCCTCGCAGATGGGTCCAAGGCACCGCTGCCAAACCATTTCCTGTTGCGGGGTCGCGTCCTTGTCGTCCAACCGAAAGACAGCCCCCCCAGGCAGGTAAACCCCGATAGGCACCTGCGCCAAAAGGATTGCGCCGCCATTTTGGGCTGGAAAGGCAGCAAACCGTCCCGCCAGTTCATTCGTATCAAGCACCGTTTGTTGCTGTACCAACTGGCAAAATGTCTGTGAAACGCTGACCGCATCACACGAAACGCGCCAATCGCCGAACGGCGTGTTGTTGGCAACGTCTTGGGCCGATGCGCCTGCAATGCTCACGACGGTCATGGCGATTGCGGCAAAAGCTGTTTTCAAATGGTTTTTCATAAAGTCACCTCAAGCAAAACTCTGGCACCGACGCAGAACCCTGACTGCCAAAACGACGCCCGAATGGGCGAAGGGCAGGCGCGGCAACACACCGATATCATTCACAATTGCACATAAACCGGCTCAAGCGAAAACCAAATGGCGCGAAATCTTGCGACAAACGCGCTCAAGCCCGCCTGAACGCAACCGTCAGATCATCTTGATCACGTCCCGATCGATCGACAAAACGTACCCCCGTCGCGCGATGTTGCGCACAAGCATCTCACTCACCATCTGGTTGCCCAACGTATCGCGGAGCCGCTTGATCCGCGTGGCGCCAGCGGCTTCATCGCAATCTTCGGCGGGTCGGCCAGAAATCATCCCCTCAATCTGCGCACCGGTCAGGATGTCATCATCCAACCGCGCCTCCGCCAACACCGAGAGCGTCTCTAACGCAGCATCTGTCAGCTTGAATTCCATGTTATTGAGCAAAACCACACGGTCAATCCGGCTCACGATCAGGGAGGAAACTTGCAAGCCCTGACGCTCAATCTCACCCATGCGGCGGTTGAGCCCAACCAAGGACACCAGAAACACCAACGCAGCAATCAAGAGCGAAGCCGCGAAGACAAGCAGTACATAAATCACCATGCGGTAACTGCTGAGGACATCGGAAAACGCGGTGCCGGACTGTGCGAGGATCTCTAACAAGCGCAATTCAGCGGCACCGGTCAGATCGTCATTTTCGATGAATATCTGCTCAACCCGTGCGTTAAACGCGTTTGCGTCCGGCAGCGTCAGAAACAACACAACGGCCGCAACCCCAAGGATGATGACGACCGCCGCGATGCCCAACGCCACGATGCGCGCACCTGAGCGGCGGGCCTCAGAAGCGGAGGAAATAGGTGCCGGCACTCTCTTTCCTTTCTGCGAGCCCCTCAGGGCCAAAAACGGAAACGACGTTCAGCAACTGCCACCCACCCCGTGCAATCCGCTGGGCAATCTCGGCCCTGGCGGCCTGAACAGTACAGGCGCCAGTGACCTCAACCACACCGTAGTGCAGGCGTAAGGGGTTGTCGCGCTTGGCCTTATAGTCAGCAAAGCACGCCGCAGTCGCGGGAAAGGCCATCATCAAAACGGCAAAGGTCAGAAAGATCTGTTTCATAGTTTGATCGTGAGCAACTGCGCGCAGATATTCAATATCCTTGCGCATGTTATCCAATATCAGCCCCCCGATATTGAGCGACGAACACCCCCACGGCGAAGGTCAGACAGACGCGATGACCCAGAAAGGAAGTGTCCAATGCTCAAACCTCTTATGGCCAGCGCCCTCGTGCTGTCACTGATCCTCACCTCTGTTTCCGCAACACCTGCTCGGGCGGGTGGCGAAGACATCGCAAAGGTCCTCGGCGGGCTGGTCGTGTTATACGCAATCGGGCGCGCGATTGATGACAGTAACGCAACACCCCGCATACAGCGACAAACGACCGTGACACCCCGTAGACATGTGGGGCACCGCAACAAAGTGATCCCCGATCGTTGCTTTCGCGAGGTCGTTTCACGCGGGGAAATTCGCCGCGGGTACGGCGCGCGCTGCATGCAAAACACCGTACGCCGCGCCGGTGCCCTGCCCCCGCAGTGCATCCGCCAAGTAGACACCCGCCGCGGGACAAGAAACCTGTACAGCGAGCGGTGCTTGCGGCGGAACGGCTGGGTGCGTGGGTAAAATCGCACGCCCGTGTGCACAGCCGACGGCCCCCGGGGAACTCAACCTCGGGGGCTTTTTTATTGGGGCGGTCTGTGTCACTTCGAAGGGATGAAAACAGTCCCTACATTGGAATTCGAAGAGGCGCTCGCCGCGCGCGGGCACCACTATATCGTTGGTGTGGATGAGGTTGGGCGTGGCCCATGGGCGGGTCCAGTGGTGGCCTGTGCCGTGCGGTTTTGTGGCCCGGCCCCCGCAGGGTTGAACGACAGCAAAAAGCTGACCGCCAAGCGGCGCGAGACGCTGGTGCCGTTGCTCGAACAGGTTGCAGAGATCGGCTACGGCGAGGCCAGCGTAGAAGAGATCGATGAGATCAACATCCGCCAAGCCACCCACCTAGCCATGCGCCGCGCAATCGACGCTCTACCCCAAGTGCCTGACTACCTCTTGATCGACGGTCACGACCTGCCGCGTGGCCTGCCATGCCCAGCGCAAACAATCATTCAAGGCGATGGAAAGTGCCTGTCGATTGCGGCGGCGTCAGTCTTGGCCAAAACAAGGCGAGATTGGGGCATGGTGGCATTGGCGCAACAGTACCCCGGCTACGGATGGGAAAAAAACGCCGGATACGGCACCGCTGCGCACCGCGCCGGGCTGCAAAGTCTAGGGGTGACCCCACACCATAGACGTTCCTTCAAACCTATACACAACATGTTGGGATCCTAAAGTGATCCAATTTGTGCCACATTTTAGCCTTTGACGGCGATTCCCGCCGGGCGCATTCTAGTCGCAATAAGCGTGCAAAACGCGACTCACGAGGCGGACATGGCAGATACATCAAAAACGGGAGCGGCGACGCTTCCGATCAATACTATTTTGGACGGCGATTGCATCGAACGGATGAACGCGCTCCCTGCGGAAAGCGTTGACCTGATCTTCGCGGACCCCCCCTACAACCTA
Source organism: Thalassobacter sp. 16PALIMAR09 (assembly GCF_000765485.1). Taxonomy (NCBI): domain Bacteria; kingdom Pseudomonadati; phylum Pseudomonadota; class Alphaproteobacteria; order Rhodobacterales; family Roseobacteraceae; genus Thalassobacter; species Thalassobacter sp. 16PALIMAR09. The sequence continues at coordinate 26,350 of NZ_JHAK01000003.1, read as the reverse complement.
CAGCTAAAGGGCGATCTGCATCGCCCCGACAACAGTCACGTTGATGCGGTCAACGATCACTGGGACCAGTTTGATAGCTTTCGGGCCTATGACGACTTTACGAAGGCATGGCTCAAGGCGGCGCACCGCTTGCTCAAGCCAAATGGTGCCATCTGGGTGATCGGCAGCTATCACAACATCTTTCGCGTCGGTGCGACCCTACAGGACGAAGGTTTCTGGCTGCTGAACGACGTCGTTTGGCGCAAAACCAACCCGATGCCCAACTTTCGCGGCAAGCGGCTGACCAATGCTCACGAAACACTCATCTGGGCGTCAAAGTCCGAAAAATCGAAATACACCTTCAACTATGAAGCGTTGAAAGCGTTGAACGAAGGCGTGCAAATGCGCTCAGACTGGGTGCTGCCGATTTGTACAGGGCACGAGCGGCTCAAGGACGAAAAGGGTGACAAAGCTCATCCGACACAAAAACCCGAAAGCCTGCTGCACCGTGTGATGGTCGCTACGACCAATCCCGGCGATGTTGTGCTGGACCCGTTCTTTGGCACTGGCACCACAGGTGCTGTCGCCAAAATGCTTGGTCGTGATTATATCGGGATTGAGCGCGAAGCGGCATACCGCAAGGTGGCTGAGGCGCGGCTTGCACGCGTGCGCAAATTTGACAGCGACGCGATCCAAGTCTCGAAATCGAAACGCGCCGAGCCGCGTATTCCCTTTGGTCAACTGGTCGAACGCGGCATGCTGCGCCCCGGCGAAAGCCTGACCTCACTGAATGGCCGCTACACTGCCAAGGTGCGGTCCGACGGCACACTCGTGCGCAAAGATGTCACCGGGTCGATCCACCAAGTTGGGGCTGCCCTAGAGGGCGCGCCCAGCTGCAATGGCTGGACCTACTGGCATTTTAAGCGCGACGGCAAAACCGTACCGATTGACCAGTTGCGCCAACAGCTACGCAAAGAGCTGTTCTAAGAGCTTCAAAAGTTTACCGCCAGCGCGCACCGCAGAAATGTCGGTGCGTGCAACTTCACCCCGCCGGTCGCCCAAGACCTGGCGGGGCTTTTTGCCATCAGCGCCGCACGCGGCAGCTGGCCAATTGTTGTTGATACACGTAGGCGCGCGCCGCGACCTCGTTTGAGACCCGCATCAACCATCCTTTGCGACGGTAGCTGCCGCGCGAGTACCCAGTGTGCCCCTCATGATAGGCGAGGTACTGGTTGCGTGCATCGGTCAGGGCAATGCCATTCCGCTGTACGGTTTTGTTCATGTACCATCCCATAAAATCAGACGCGTCGCGAATGTTGGTCCGCCGTGCGCCGATGCGGCCAGCCTCACGACGATAGTCCGCCCATGTGCCATCCAGCGCCTGCGAATAGCCCAGCGCTGAACTTTGCCGCCCCATCGGGATCACACCCAGCTTATAGCGTCGCGGTGGCCGTGCGCGGGAAACGAACTTACTCTCTTGATAGATCGTCGCCATCTGGACCGAGACAGGCACGCCCCATTTCCGCTCTGTTGCGCGAAAAGCCCTCAGATAGCCCGGTCGTTGCTCCAGTATGGAACACGCGTTGTCTAGGTTGCGTGGAGCCTGATTAGAGCCACCACCACAGGCGGCTAGGCCCAAGCAAAGGGCCAGTGCGTAATACCATTTCATGTCTATAACCTGCTCGGTTTTGTTTAAGAAAAAGTATAGCGCAAAACGAGAATTTTGAAAATGGTCCCGACCCTCGGCAATCCCTACACAAAGAACGCCAACACAACGGGGATGCTGACCACGGACAACAGGGTCGAGATCACGACCAAACCCGCCACCGCATCGGCGTCCGCCTCGTATTTTTCCGCCAATAAGTATGAGGTCACAGCAACCGGCGTCGCCACCTGCAACGCCAGCACAGCCAAAGCCACATGCGGCAGGTCCAGCCACAGTCCTGCGCCCAGCGCGCAGCCAACGCAAATTCCGACCTTTACCAGTGACAGCCAAAGCGCGCGCCCGATGCCCCCCGGTGTCAATCGCGCAACTGCAACCCCCAGCGTAATTAGCATCAAGGGGATCGCCATTTGCCCAATCAACTCAAGCGTATTGGTCACAAACACTGGCGTTTTCCAGCCTTGCCATAGGAATAGCGCCCCCAACAGCGTGGCAGAAACCATCGGCTCCTGCACGGCTTTGAGCAACGACCCACCACCCGATACCAGCCAGATTCCGAACGTAAACGCCATGACAGCCATGACCGCGAAAATCACAACGGCATAGCCCAACCCCTCCTGCCCGAATGCGAACAACGCCAGCGGCAGGCCCAAATTGCCCGTATTACCAAAGATCAACGGCGCCAAATAAGTTGGCCGGTCCAAGCCAAAGCCCGCGACTAACGCCCAGGTGACCATGGTCACAGCCCCGTAGGCCACGATCGCAGCAATGGTCACAAGGCTCAGCGCGGCGGGCTCAACCTCAGTCTTCATGAGGGCCGTGAAAATCAAGCACGGCACCGCCAGCGTCATCGCCAGCCGGGTCACGAATTGCACCCGATATTCGAACCCTGCACGCACCCAAATGTAGCCGACCAGAGCCAACAAAAAGACAGGTGAGGTGATCTCAAGGACCGTTAAGACCAATTCCACAGTTTGTTTCCCTTATTTTTAGGTAACCCCGATGGACAATCAGTCCGCGCAAGGGATAGTAAATCGAGCAAGGAGTCGATGCGCTATGCTCAAAAGCCATGCGAAATACAATCTCGGTCAAGTTGTCCGCCACCGCAAACATCCGTTTCGCGGTGTTGTTTTTGATATCGACGCCGTTTTTGCGAATACCGAGGAATGGTATGACGCCATTCCCGAACACTCCCGTCCGCGCAAAGATCAGCCGTTTTACCACCTGCTCGCAGAAAACGACGAAAGCTATTACGTAGCCTACGTGTCAGAGCAAAACTTGGTGGAAGATCAAACAGGTGAGCCTGTTTCGCACCCTGATATCGACGATCTGTTCGGTGCGTTTGATGGCGGAAAATACCCCCTACACTTCGACATGAACTAGGCGTCGGCGCACCCCAGCGTACGCTGCCTAACCGTTAAAGAAATGTGGTCGTAAGTTAAGACGGGATTCACGTTTTTTGGATAAATACTCGGGCCTTAGTAGAGGGTCCGATGTCAATCCAATCGCACGATGACTTTATTCAACAAGAACGCCGCCGTCGCCTCGCGGCGGAGCGGTTGCTTGCACAAAAGTCGAATGAACTGCTCGAAGCCAATCGTCAGTTGGCAACGCATGCGGACAAACTGTCGTACACCGTGATCGAACAGCGCGAAGAGAACGCGACCCTTGCGGGCGAAAACCAAAAGGTGCTCGCTCACCTAGATCTTGCGACCAAACAGGCCGGAAAAGCGGAACAGCGCCTGTGGGACTCCCTTGAGGCTATTGGCGATGGGTTCGCCGTGTATGATCGGAATTGGTGTCTCGTCGCCGCAAATCGACATTACATGCGCTTGTTCGAAGGGATTGAGGATGTCGGTCTTGGCGCGCCCTACGACCTTGTGTTGCAAGTTCTGATGGACGAAGGCCTTGTGGATATCGGCGATGCCAATCCCGACGATTGGGTCGATGAAATGCTTGCCCGTTGGGAAAATCGCCCCGTTCAAACCACAGTCATCAAACTGTATAATGGCCGCAGCATCCAGCTTCAGGACAAGGTGTCCTCGGACGGTGGCATGGTGTCTATGTGCACCGACATCACCGAAAGCCTCGAACGCGAGGCCGCGATGCGAGAAGCGCGCGATGCTGCCGAGGCCGCCAACCGGGCCAAGTCCGCCTTTCTCGCGAAGATGTCCCACGAAATCCGCACCCCTATGAACGGTGTGGTGGGCATGGCGGAGCTGTTGCTGGAATCCGAGCTGACCAGTGAGGATCAGATATACGCCGAAACCATCCGCAGCTCAGGTGAATCGCTGCTGGTCATCATCAATGACATCCTCGATTTCTCAAAGCTTGAAGCCGACAAGATGGAGTTTCGTCCTGAGCCAATGGACCTAGAGGTCCTGCTGCTAGAACTGCTGCGCCTGTCGGAAGCCAGCCTTGATGGTAAGCCAGTGAACCTTGCACTGCACTATCCCATCATGGGGCAAACTGGGTTCATCACTGATCAGGGCAAACTGCGACAGGTTCTAACGAACTTGATCGGCAACGCGATCAAGTTCACGCCCGAGGGTCACGTGACTGTGGATGTGGACCCCGGCACACCGGACGCGGCTGGCCGTTCGATGGTCAAGATTACTGTCCGGGACAGTGGGATCGGCATACCAGATGAGATGCAGGCTCATATCTTTGGCGAGTTCAATCAGGTCGAAGACGAAATGAACCGCAAGTTTGAGGGCACCGGCCTTGGGTTGGCCATCACCAAGGGCATCGTTGAGCGGTTAGAAGGCACACTGACCGTCGCAAGCGACTTGGGCAAAGGATCACATTTCACAGTCACCCTCCCGCTTGAAGTTGACCTTCGCAGTTCCTCACCAACAGCGGTCACCTCAGCACCTCTCACACTGGCGCTGTGCGGGTATCACCGGCCTACCGCAGAGTTTTTGACAAATGAATTGGCCTCGCTTGGTATAACGGTCAAAACCGTTACGCCAGACGAAATCGCCGATCTAGATGCGGATGCGGTGTTCACTTGCACCTGCCTGCCAGAGGCAGATCAGATTCGGATCAGCGAAATAGCACCAACGGACTTGCCAATTATCTGTGTCGGCACACACGCCCACACGCCAAAACAATTGGCCGCGCGTTGCAAAGCCCACCTGTCTTGGCCCACCGCGAACGCCGACCTTAGGACCGTGATTTCCGCGATCCAACCGCGCAAGCCCGTACAATGCGACACACCGCCCCAAGAAACACTGCGCATGCTGGCTGCAGAGGACAACATGATCAATCAGTTCGTGTTTCAAAAGATGCTCAAATCTGTCGAGATGGACCTGACCATAGTCGAAAACGGTCGTCACGCGGTTGAAGCATTTCTTGACTTCAAACCACATATTATCTTCACCGATATCTCTATGCCCGAAATGGACGGGATGGAGGCTGCGCGCGAAATCCGAAAACTAGAAGCGGAACATGGGCTTCCACAAACGCCGATTATCGCAATGACCGCACACGCGATGGAGGATGACGAAGACCGCATTAAAGCTGCCGGCATCAATCACTATCTGACCAAACCATTCAAAAAGTCCGCTCTGATGGACGCACTACACCGTTTCGCGCCCTCAGAAATTAACCTCACACAACCAGACGAAGGCTAAGCCCTCAGGGCCGCGACAGTCCGCAGTCCGCCCGTTTCGATCCCGCGCCAGTTGCGGATAGGGCTTTCCATATAGCGACGTGCGACGGGATGATCGGCCTGTAACACACCCAGCCGGACCAAAAGCGCAGTGATAACGGCCTCGGACGCGCGGGTGCCACCATCGAGGATCTTCACCGCGATACCGCGCTGCAATTCGGGCACGATCGCAATATACACAGCTTCCGCCCCCGTTTTCACTGCAACCTTGTGGTTCATTGCGCGCATCAATTCCGTACACGCACGCCCCTCGCCCGCAACGTATTCGGGATGAGCGGCCATAGCCCGGGTCAGCGTATGCATCGCCCGTTCCCGCCCATCACCATCGGCACGCGCCGCTGCAAAACGGCCCATCGCCGCCGCAAGACCCGTCATTGTCGTGGCAAAATTAGGCGCAGAACATCCATCAATGCCATATCCCGGGCTCGTCATCCCAGTCACATGCTCATGAGCATCCAGCACGGCACGTTGCACAGGGTGATCAGGTTCCACGTACTCGGGCCCCGCGCCAAGGTGCTGTGATAGCATCAAAAATCCACAGTGTTTGCCCGAGCAGTTGTTATGCACTTGGCATGGCGTCTCACCTGCGCGGATCATATCATCAGCCACCTTACGTGACATCGGCACCTGCGCGCCGCATCGAAGGTCATCATCGCCTAGGCCCAAATCCTTCAACCAAAGGCGTGCCATGTCCCGGTGCAAGGGCGCGCCATCGTGTGAAGCACACGCAAAAGCCCACTGTTGCGTCGTCAGATTGGCCCCCGCCCCGCTCTCCAACAGAGGAATTGCTTGGATCATCTTGCTAGAAGAACGCGGCAAGATCACAGCATCCGGGTCGCCCCACGCTTCAACCACATCGCCCGCACCGTCACAGATGACAGCGTGCCCCCAATGCTCGCCCTCCTCAAAAGGACCGCGATGCACTTCTACCAGCTTCTGAGCCTTCATTTTTCTGCCTCTTTTGCGCGATTTTATGCCAACGAACTTGGCTCCGGGGCTTTTCCGCAGCCCGCTTTGTAGGTATCCTTTCTGTGCAGAATTGAAAACACGCGTCCGCTTATCTCCAAGACTTACCCCGACAAGGGAAGCAACAAGCTGGATGCAGAGGCAAAAGCAGCGAGGCTGTAAAGCGATGAAATCATTGATGGTTTGGATCTATTCCGTTGTTGCGTTAACGGTAATGGCAGTCCCAGTTTGGGCGCAGGCAGACGTGTCCAATCGCGTTGGCGCCAATACTGATTGGAGCGTTTTTGTACAGGACAACCCGACCCAGTGCTGGGTTGTTTCGGCCCCCAAGGACACCGTGAACACCCGCGACGGTCGTGTTGTGGCAGCGCGGCGCGGCGACATCCGGTTATTTGTCTCTTATTGGCCACAAAGTGATAAGCGCGCAGAGGTGAGTTTCACCGGCGGCTACCCCTTTGCAGAGCTGTCTCGGGTTGAGATCGAAATCGGCTCGGAAAAGTTCCTTTTGTTCACCGATGGTGAACTGGCTTGGGCCGATACCCCTGCCGATGATGCCAAAATTGTCTCCGCAATGAAGCGCGGGTCTGAGGCAGTTGTATCAGGCGTTTCATCGCGCGGGACCAAAACACGCGACACATTCTCGCTTTTGGGTTTCACCGCCTCGATCGAAGATGCCGAAGCCCGCTGCGGCTGAGGGCTAGCGAAACCACAATTTCGACCGTATATGGGGGGTTCATCCGTTGGAGAGCCCCATGACAACCGCATCGACACCACCGTCGACCCCTGCGCCGATCACCCAAGACATGTTGACCCTGCCGCGCAAGCTGCCCGAGGGCGGCAAGCGCAATCTAATCGGCTTGACCCGCACCCAACTGCGGGACGCCCTGATCGAAGTTGGCACCCCGGAAAAGCAGGCCAAGATGCGCCAAGGTCAGGTTTGGCAATGGCTCTACGAAAAAGGCGTGCGCGAGTTTGAACTGATGTCAAACCTCGCCAAAGACTACCGCGCAAAACTGGCTGAACATTTCGTCATCGAGCTGCCGGAGGTCGTGAGCCGTCAGGTGTCTGAGGATGGCACACGCAAATATCTGGTGCGGATCGCCGGCGGCCATGAGGTCGAGACGGTGTACATCCCCGAAGAAGGGCGTGGCACGCTGTGTATTTCCAGCCAAGTCGGCTGCACTCTGACCTGTTCGTTTTGCCATACGGGCACGCAACGGTTGGTGCGAAATCTAACCGCAGGCGAGATCATCGGTCAGGTTATGTTGGCGCGCGATGATCTGGGCGAATGGCCCGAACTGGGCCGCGCACCACGAGACAGAACCCGGCTTTTGTCGAACATCGTCCTGATGGGCATGGGCGAGCCGCTCTATAATTTTGAGGGCGTGCGGGACGCGATGAAAATCGCGATGGACCCCGAGGGTATCGCCCTATCGCGGCGTCGGATCACCCTATCAACATCTGGCGTTGTGCCCAAGATCGCGCGCACCGCAGAGGAAATTGGCTGCCTTTTGGCCGTATCGTTCCACGCAACAACCGATGAGGTGCGCGATCAGCTTGTGCCCATCAATAAGCGCTGGAACATCGAAGCTTTGCTCAGCGCGTTGCGGGAATACCCCCGGCTCTCGAACTCTGAGCGAATTACATTTGAATACGTGATGCTGGATGGCGTGAACGATAGCGACGAGGATGCGCATCGGCTGGTAAGCCTGATCAAAGGCATTCCAGCTAAAATTAACTTGATCCCATTCAACGAATGGCCTGGCGCGCCATACAAACGATCCTCTAACAATCGGATTCGTGCGTTTTCTGAGATTGTTTACAGTGCGGGTTATGCGTCACCCATCCGTAAGCCACGTGGTGAGGATATTATGGCGGCGTGCGGTCAGCTAAAATCTGCCACTGAGCGGGCCCGCAAGTCCCGCAAAGCGATTGAGGCAGAAGCGGGGCTGGGCGAATAGTTCAGGTGGAATGTAGGCGAGAGGCGCTGCCTCTCGCGCTCTCCGGGATATTTGTGAACCACAGAAATCTGGGGCTAAACAAATAAGAACAAACTGTGAATATATGACGGATGGGAGTCGTTGAGCTTCATATCACCTCAAATTTTACCTTTCTCACCGGCGCTTCGCATCCTGAGGAATATGCGCATCGTGCGGCGGAGATGGGGATTGAGACCTTTGCGATTGCGGATGAAAATTCTGTAACTGGAATTGTCCGCACGCATGTGGCTTTGCGCGATCTTAAGCGCATTGTGGAAGAGCAGGAAAGGCATGTGGCTCAGTTCGGCGAACCTAGCCCCCCCTCGGCCTGAGCATGCCCCACGCACCGCTGGGTCGCTTGACGTTATGCATATCCCTCGGCATTTACCTGCAGCGCGTTTAGTTTTGTCCAAGGGGCGCATGCGCGCGCCCAAGGGTGAATGCCATATTTACATGGATGACTTACTAGGGTTTGGCGGCTCCTGTGCGCTGATCCTCGTGCCACAAGCGATACATCGGCAGCGCGGCGCGGACGTGCCTTGGCCAATGCGGAACAGCGACTGCGCAATGCAAATGAAATACGCAATTTATTCGCGGACCACCCCGATGCGATTGAAAATGCCACAGCGTTAGCCCGCGCCTGTACCTTTTCCCTCGATGAATTACGCTACGAGTGCTCTTCAGAGCTGATCGGCCAAGAAACAGCGACTGAACGACTGGCCCGGTTGGCTACGGCAGGTTTACGATGGCGCTATCCCGCGGGCGTCCCTCAACAAGCCTCTGACCAGTTGGCGCACGAGCTTCGTCTAATTGATAAACTCGGCTTTGCACCCTATTTTCTAACGGTCCACGACATTGTAGATTTCGCCCGTGACCGAGGCATCTTATGTCAGGGCCGCGGTTCAGCTGCCAACTCGATCACCTGTTACGCATTGGGGGTAACCTCCGTTTCACCCGAAATCGGCACCATGTTGTTTGAACGTTTCGTCTCTGAGGCGCGCAATGAACCGCCCGATATTGACGTCGACTTTGAGCATGAACTTCGCGAAGAAGTCATTCATCATATTTACGGGCGCTATGGTCGCCATCGCGCTGGCCTATGCGCCACCGTTATTCATTACCGTGGAAAACGGGCGGTGCGCGAAGTAGGCCGCGCCATAAGGCTAAACGAAGATACGATCACCGCGCTTTCGAGCCAAATCTGGGGCTTTGGCTCGACCAAAGGGCTGGAACCAGAGCGTTTTGCCGAGCTAGGCCTAGACCCAACAGACCGACGCTTACAGCAAACCTTGCGACTGATTTTTGAGATTCAGGGCCTCCCGCGCCATTTATCCCAGCATGTCGGTGGTTTTATTACTACTGAAGGTCGGCTTGATGAATTGGTCCCTATCGAGAACGCCACGATGGAGGACCGTACAATCATCTGTTGGGACAAGGATGATATCGACGCTCTTGGCATCCTCAAGGTTGATATTCTCGCGCTGGGTATGCTGTCGTGTCTGCGCAAAAGCTTTGATCTGATCGCCAGTCATCATCAGCTTGATTACGACCTGGGGACACTCCCACCGGAGGATCCCGCCGTTTATGACATGCTATGCGCAGGCGACAGTATCGGTGTTTTTCAGGTCGAAAGTCGTGCGCAAATGAATTTTTTGCCACGGATGCGGCCGCGCTGCTTTTACGACCTTGTGATCGAAGTCGCGATTGTTCGCCCTGGCCCCATTCAGGGAGACATGGTCCACCCCTACATCCGGCGGCGCAACGGCGAAGAAGACGTACATTTCCCCTCGGATGCATTAGGCAAGGTGTTAGCTAAAACCCTAGGCGTGCCGCTGCTCCCAGAACAGGCCATGCAGATCGCCATCGTCGGCGCAGGCTTTTCCCCAGAGGAAGCCGATAAACTACGCCGCGCGCTCGCGACGTTCAAAAAACACGGCAATGTCAGCGCGCTGCGGGATCGATTTTTGCGCGGGATGCGTGCCAATGGCTATGATGACGACTTTGGACAGCGTTGCTTTTCCCAAATTGAAGGGTTTGGCTCGTATGGTTTCCCCGAAAGCCACGCTGCCAGCTTCGCACAGCTCGTTTATGCTTCTGCATGGATGAAATGCCACCACCCCGGCATCTACGCCTGCGCGCTGCTCAATTCACAGCCCATGGGATTTTATGCACCGGCTCAAATCGTCCGAGACTCCCGGGAACACGGCCTCGAGGTTCGGCCAGTCTGCCTAAACAACAGCACATGGGATTGCACCATGGAACCCAACGGACGCGGCGGCCTCGCGCTGCGCTTGGGCTTTCGGCAGGTCAAAGCCATAAAGGAGGAAGATGCGCGTTGGTTGGTGGCCGCGCGCGGCAATGGATATCGCGATGTTGCTGATGTCTGGCGCCGCGCAGGTGTCAGCGCACAGATGCTATCAACACTTACCGAAGCGGATGCGTTTTCAGGTCTTGAGCTTAGCCGCCGCGCCGCATTGTGGGAGGCAAAAGCCCTACAAAAAAGGCAACCATTGCCGCTTTTTGCGCAGGATATCGACGGGGAAGTCCTGCAGGAACCACAAGCGCAGCTACCTCAGATGACACTCGGCGAAGAGATTGTAGAGGACTACGTTTCAACGCGTCTCTCACTGCGGGCACATCCTCTGGCTTTGTTGCGCCCTTTGCTAAGTGGTCCACAAAACGAAAAAGGCGCCCCCTGAGGGACGCCTTCTTTCGTTAGCTTGGCTTCGCTTAGGAAGCGGCAGCTGCGATCAGTACCAGAGCCAGCAGGGGCACCAGGATACCGCCAGCGGACGAGGATGTGTCCTCGACGATGACTTCTGGTTCCATTGTGGGCTCTACCATGTTGCCAGCAAAAGCGCCGGTGGCAAGAGTAGCGAATGCAGCTGCGAGAGCGATTTTTTTCATACCGTTTTTCCTTCAAGATACGCCACGGACCGTGCATGATTGCCGGCCCTTATGGCACCCAAGACTGTACCTCGTGCCCCGGTGTAGGCAGCAATGCCTGCCATATTCAACGGCCCGAAAGCAAAGGTCTCTTAACCAAAATCAGACTGCGATTAAAATGGCAACACCCTGTGGAACGCACGTCAAAGAGCATGGCGAATATGACACAGCAATTGCCCCAAAGTGCATAATATCCGGCTAAATGGGCGTATTATTGCCCGAATCCCGCCCAAAACCCTAAGATCTGGCGGGTTCTATGACCCCAAAGCCGCACTCGCTGGTCAATGCAGTGCGGCTGACGTCAAATTGCATCTGCACATTTGATTTGCATACTGCTCAGGGATATCCAAGCCATGACATGCGCCCAAATTCGGGCCCAACCTGGATAAGTATAATGAACCGACGCCACGCCCTAACACTCTTGGCCGCGACCGCTCTGACCGCCTGTACACCTCCCGCGCCATCGGCTTTAGGCCCGGACGGGAAGCCACTGCCAAGGCTATACCGCATCACCGAAAGCGATGGGCGCCGCATTCCATTTCGCGTCCTTGATGCCGTAAACGCGCTGCGCCAAGGTGCCGGTGTGCCCGCATTAGAACTGAACCCGGTCCTGACTGCGGCGGCGGCAACCCATGCCCGCGATATCTCAATCCAAAACCGACCTTGGCACTTCGGCTCTGATGGCTCATCCCCAATCGATCGGGCCCGTAGCGTTGGCTATACGGGCACCGTTTTGGGCGAAACTCTGTCGGAAACCTACGAATCTGAACTAGAGACCGTAGCCGCGTGGATGCAGGAAGAAGGGCCTCGGGCCGTGATCCTAGACCCCGATGCGCGCCAGTTGGGTTTTGCGTTTTTCCAAGAGCCGAACGGCAAAATCTGGTGGGTGCTTAACACAGGATTTGGCGGCAGCAGCGAAATCCCTGACGCACCCGCAAGCTAGGCCACGATGTCTATGATGGTCCCATCTTGGACCATCATATAAATCTCACGCATTTCGGCATTGGTCACGGCGATACACCCAGCGGTCCAATCGGCCGAGCGCGGGCGCCGTTTATTGCCCCAACCGTGGATAAATATATCACCACCCGGATCGCGCCCCTGCGATTGGGCAAAAGCCACCTCATGTGGCCGGGGATAGTTGATCCCGAGTGATAGGAAAAAAGCCGAGTTCGGATTGCGGCGGTCGATGATAAACCGGCCCTCGGGGGTCTTGCCGTCACCCTCAAACTGTTTCGGCCCCGCAGAGGTAAACCCCAGCTGAATGTCGTAGGCGCGCAGAATATCCCGACCGTTCAGCAGATACATTTTGCGCCGGCCTTTATGCACCTCAACCTTGGTCACCGTGGGGCCAGAATAGCGGGTCGTTGCGCCACCCACACAGCCCGCAAGAGCCGCCGGAAGCATCGCCAGAAGGAGTCGTCTTGAGATCGCCATGTATGCTCTGCCTCGGAACGGCTATTTTTGCCTGTGATAGGCGCATCTATCCGATTTGTGAATCAAAACGCGACCCGATCACGACAATCTGAATTACAATTCCAGGCGGCATGTCCCGGCGAAAGGGCGCGAACCGATTTACTCGCCCGCAGCCAACAATGCCTCTAGGCCCGTGCGGTAATCCGGATAGCGCAGTGTAACGCCCAGCTCCTTTAGGATACGCGTATTGCTGACCTTTTTGCTCTCGGCATAAAAGCTGCGCGCCATCGGGGTCATCTCAGCCACCTCAAAGTCCACAGCCTCCGGCAGCGGAACTCCCAACAACTCTGCGGCATAGCCAATCACGTCTTGGGGCGGCGCGGGGTCATTGTCGCACATGTTGTAGATCGCGCCGGGGTTAGGCTGGCGGATGCTCGCCTCTAGCACTTGGGCAATGTCCTCAACATGGATGCGGGAAAACACTTGTCCCTGCTTGATGATCCGCCGCGCAGTGCCGCGCCGAACCTTTTCAAACGGCCCACGACCCGGCCCATAAATCCCAGCAAGCCGGAAAAGGTTCACCGCCGGACATAGCGCCTGCCATGCGGCCTCTGCATCCACACGCATTTGCCCTCGGCGGGTTGAGGGCGCGAGTGGTGTTTCCTCATCCACCCAGCCGCCGCCATGATCACCGTACACACCCGTGGTCGACAGATAGCCAACCCAGTCCTTGTCCCCAAGGTGCGGCGCAAGCGCTGCGCCATAGGTTTCCAGCACCGGGTCCCCATCCGCGTTTGGTCCGGCCGAGGTCAGGATATGCGTCGCCTCGGCGATAGCGCCGCTCAGATCCTCGCCCCACAGGACAGGCTCTACACCCTCGCTGCGCAGGACTTCTGCCTTTTCGGACGTGCGGGTTGTGCCGATCACCCGCCAGCCCTGCGGCAGCAAGAGTTTCGTAAGCGCGCGCGCCGAATAGCCGTGGCCAAAACTTAACAGGATCATCTCAGTCGTTCCTCCGCCCAGCGTGCGGCATCGGCCACCGTTGGATCATTATCTTCGCATAAGCTTTGCGCTACGGGCCGCAGATCAGGCTGCGCAGAGTTGCCGATAGCATAGAGCACATTGCGCACAAATCGGTCCCGACCAATCCGCTTGATCGGACTGCCCGAAAACCGCGCGCGAAAGGCTGCATCATCCAAAGTTGCCAGTTCCGCCAACGCGGGCTGACGCAGGTCATCGCGCGCATGATAGCGCAACTCGGTCGCCTCAACCGCGAACTTGTTCCACGGACACACCGCAAGACAATCATCGCAGCCGTAAATGCGATTGCCCAAAGCTGGGCGCAGGCTATCATCCACCGGGCCTTTGTGTTCAATCGTCAGGTAGGAAATGCACCGCCGCGCATCCAATTGGAACGGCGCGGGAAAGGCCTGCGTGGGGCAGATATCCAAACACGCGCGGCAATTGCCGCAATGCTCTGCCTCTGGGGTGTCTTTGGGCAGATCTGCCGTTGTGAATACTGCGCCGAGGAAAAACCAGTTCCCCAGCTTGCGCGACAAAAGGTTGGTATGTTTGCCCTGCCAGCCCAAGCCAGCCGCCTGCGCCAGCGGCTTTTCCATCACGGGGGCTGTGTCCACAAACACTTTCACTTCGCATTCTGCCGCCGCCACAAGCCACCGCGCAACGCGCTTCAGCCGCTTTTTCACGAGGTCATGATAGTCTCTATTGCGGGCATATACGCTGATGACGCCGTTTTCACGGTGAGTGATATCGTCTAGCGGGTCGCTGTCGGGTGTATAAGGTTCGGCCAGCATGATGACCGATCGCGCCTCGGGCCATAGCGCGCCGGGATCGCCGCGCCACGCCATCCGCTCAGCCATCCAAGCCATCTGTCCGTGGCGGTTTGCATCCACGAATGCCTTTAGCCGCGCGGGCAGTTCAGGCACCGCATCCGGCGCACATATCCCCATCGAGGCAAACCCTGCATCCCGCGCCTGAGCCTCCAGACCCGCCCGCAATTCCGCGGGGCTGGGATCAGAAGTCGAGGTCCGCATAGTGACGCGGCGGTGGAAAGCCTGAGACTTGATCAGCTAGAATGGAACGGAAGGCGGGCCGGGATTTGATCTTGGCGTACCATTCGCGCACTTGGCGGTTCCGGTCCCAATCAACGTCCGAGATATAGTCGAGACAGGACAAATGCGCAGCAGCCGCGAAATCCGCCATGGTCAGCTCGCTTCCTGCGAGCCAGCGGCGTTGGTCTAGCAACCAGCCCATATAATCGAGGTGAAACTTGATCGCCTTGGAGCCTTCTTTGACGTTACGCCCATCAGGGTATCCGGACCGGGTGAGTTTTTTGTTCACCCGCTCATAGACCAGCTTTGAGGTCACCTCGTGGTGGAATTTATCGTCAAACCACGAAACGATCCGCCGAACCTCTGCGCGGGCGGCGGGGTTGTTGGGTATCAGCGCGGGCTCTGGATGGGTTTCTTCGATGTACTCGCAAATCGCTTGGCTTTCGCACAGCGTCAAACCATCCATCCGCAGAACAGGGACCTTGCCTGCCGGATTGCGGCGCTTAAAGTCTTGGTTGTCTTCCCAATATTTCTCATCGACCAGCTGCACATCCAGCTTCTTTTCCGCGAGCACGAGCCGCACCTTGCGGCAAAACGGGGAGAGGGCAAATTGATAGAGTTGAATCATGGGAAAAGGACGCCGCGCGTGTTGTTCCCCATGTTTCTGCCCGCTTGGGAGGCGGGATTCAACTCTCGAAACAGGCTGCGCGGCCATCCGCCCGGATCGTGGCGGCCCCATCGGCGATAGAACGGCTGCGCGCAGAGGCTTCTTTGGCGGAACGCACCTTGGGCGCCGGCAGGACCGCCGCTAACCGCGCCGCTTGTGCTGCCGACAACGCTCCGGCCTCAACCCCGAAATACCACGGCCCCGCAGCCCCAATACCAAACACACCCTCATCCAGCTCGGCCACGTTCAGATAAACTTCGATAATACGCCGCTTAGACCAAGTCGCTTCCATGACTGGGGTCAACACGGCCTCAAGCGCCTTTCGGGGCCACGACCGACCCTGCCACAAAAACACGTTCTTAACGACCTGTTGGCTGATGGTTGAGGCACCGCGGTTCGCGCCTTCCTCAAGGGCGAGGCGAATCGCGCCCATATCAAAGCCCCAATGCAGGCAGAAATTCGCATCCTCAGCGGCAACGAAAGACTGTGCCACGTGGGGGGGCATATCCTCAAGGTCGACCCAATTCCAACGCACCTCACCAAGGCGCGCGCGTTCAGACCAGATGTAGGGGGTGATCGGCGGGTTCACGAAGGCCAGCGCCATGACATAGAGAACTGGCAGAACAACTGCCACGACCAGCCCGCGCAGGGACCAGCGGCGCAGGCCATTCCACGTCAGCCGACGTTCGCGCGGTGCTGCCTTGGATTTTGACGGTGTCTTACGTTTCGCTTTTGCCATAGCGGCCAATATACCCATGCCCTTCGGGCTGAGCGAGCAGATTGCGCCCGACTACGGCGGGCTGTTGCCCATATGCAAAAGACCGCGCCGTTTGAGGGGCGCGGCCTTTAGTTTTCAAAGTGCAGGTCGCTTATTCGGCGGGCACCGCGGTGTCTTCGATCCCCAAGGGGGCTGCCAGACGGCCCAGCATCTCTTTGGGGCAGATCTGCACAAAGTTCCCTTTCTCAAGGTCCCAGTGCTGCAAAATCTCAGCCGCTTTACGCGAGCCTGTTTCCTCTGCGTGGCGTTGGACCATGCCGCGCAACTGCTGTTCCCAATGATCAACGGTCACAGGACAGGTCACCAGCGTTTCCATGTTCATCAGCGCAGGTGCTTTGCCTTCGGGATCGTACAGATAGGCCATGCCGCCGGTCATCCCGGCGCCAAAGTTCGCCCCGATCGAGCCAAGGATCACCGCAACACCGCCGGTCATGTATTCACAACCATTGGAGCCACAGCCTTCGATCACGACCGACGCACCAGAGTTCCGCACCGCAAAACGCTCGCCCGCGCGACCAGCTGCAAACAGGTAACCGTCCGTTGCGCCATAAAGAACCGTGTTGCCGATGATGGTGTTCTCATCCGCTTTGAGCGGCGAACTCATCGGTGGACGCACCACGATGATACCGCCCGAAAGGCCCTTGCCGACGTAGTCGTTCGCGTCGCCCGATACCTCTAGCTTGAGGCCCGGTGCCGCAAACGCACCCAGCGACTGACCTGCGGAGCCCTCCAGCTTGACCGTCAGGTGATCCGGCTGAAGCGCGTTGCGCATGCCGAAGTTCCGCACGATGTGGCTGGATGTGCGCGTGCCGATGGTCCGCAGCGTGTTTTGCACAGCGTAGGACAGCTGCATCTTTTCCCCATCTTCGAGGAAGCGATGCGCATCGTTCACAATCTGCGCGTCCAGCGTGTCGGGCACGGCGTTGCGTGGCTTGTGACGGTCATATTGAATGTCCGCCGCGCCATCTACGGTGATCAACATCGGGTTCAGATCCAGATCATCCAGATGCGCCGAGCCACGCGAAACCTGTGTCAGCAAATCCGCACGCCCGATCACCTCATCAAGTGAACGCGCGCCGATTTCGGCCAAGATTTCCCGCACTTCTTGTGCATAGAAAGTGATCAGGTTCACGACCTTATCCGCGGTCCCGGTGAACTTGGCGCGCAGGGCTTCGTCCTGTGTACATACGCCTACGGGGCAGGTGTTGGACTGACACTGGCGAACCATAATGCAGCCCATCGCGATCAGAGCGGCGGTACCGATGCCGTATTCTTCCGCACCCATCATCGCAGCCATGACGATGTCGCGCCCGGTCCGCAGGCCACCATCAGTCCGCAGGGTCACGCGCTCACGCAGTTTATTCATCGCGAGCACTTGGTGCGCTTCGGTCAGGCCCATTTCCCACGGCAGACCCGCATATTTGATCGAGGTCGCGGGCGATGCACCGGTGCCACCATTGTGACCCGAAATCAGGATCACGTCGGCCTTGGCCTTGGCCACACCAGCCGCAATCGTCCCAACACCGGACGACGCCACCAGTTTGACCGTCACCTTACAACGCGGGTTAATCTGCTTGAGGTCGTAGATCAGCTGCGCAAGGTCTTCGATCGAATAGATGTCGTGGTGCGGCGGAGGCGAAATCAGTGTCACACCCTTGGTCGAGTGCCGCAGCCGCGCGATCAGGTCGGTGACCTTCATGCCCGGAAGCTGGCCACCCTCACCGGGTTTCGCACCTTGTGCGACCTTGATCTCCAGCTCTTCACACTGGTTCAGGTACTCAGCCGTGACGCCAAAGCGCCCAGATGCCACCTGTTTGATCTTGGCGGAAGGGTTGTCGCCATTTGGCTCCGGCACAAAGTGTGCGGGATCTTCACCACCTTCACCGCTGTCGGATTTCGCACCGATCCGGTTCATCGCGACGTTGAGCAGTTTGTGCGCCTCGGGCGACAGCGCGCCCAGCGACATGCCCGGTGTCACGAACCGTTTGCGGATCGAGGTGATCGATTCCACCTCTTCGATTGGCACGGACGTGCCCATCGGCTTGATCGCCAAAAGATCGCGCAAATGGATCGGCGGATTGCTTTGCATCGCCTTGGAATACTGCTTCCACATCTCATAGCTGGAGCGGTTACAGGCCGATTGCAGCATGTGCATCGTCTGCGCTTCCCACGCGTGCTTTTCGCCGGAACGACGGGCTTTGTAGAAGCCACCGATGGGCAAAACGTCGGATCCGCCACGCCAGCCCTTAGTGTGAACTTCTTCGACCTTGCCCTGCACACCAGACACGCCGATGCCGGAAATCCGGCTCAGCATACCGGGGAAGTATTCAGCAACCATCGCACGGCTCAGGCCGACGGCCTCAAAGTTTAGACCACCGCGATAGCTGGAAATCACCGAAATCCCCATCTTGGCCATGATCTTGAGCAGACCTTGGTCAATCGCGTTACGGTAGCGCGCGACCGCTTCGGTCAGCGTGCAATCCAGCAGGCCGCGGTCGATACGATCCGCAAGGCTGTCTTGGGCCAGGTAGGCGTTCACAGTTGTCGCACCGCAGCCGATCAGAACCGCAAAGTAGTGCGGGTCGATACACTCAGCCGAGCGTACGTTGATCGAGCAGAAGGTCCGCAGGCCTTTGCGCGTCAGCCAGCTGTGCACAGCACTGGTCGCGAGGATCATCGGCATCGCGACTTTGCCCTCGGACTGCAATTGATCCGTCAGAACGATATGCGCACCGCCGGACCGTACAGCGTCCTCGGCTTCTTCGCGAATTTGATCCAAAGCCTTACGCAGCGCGCCTTTGCCGGCATCCGCAGGGAACGTACAGTCAATCGTGACAACGCTGTCGCCGAATTGGTTCAGCATCGCATCAAACTGAGCGTTGCCGACAAAGGGGCTATCGAGCACCAGAATATTGGTCTGAGAGCTGTCCTCATCCAACACGTTTTTCAGGTTCCCGAACCGGGTCTTCAAGCTCATGACGCGGAATTCGCGCAAGCTGTCGATCGGAGGGTTCGTGACCTGGCTAAAGTTCTGGCGGAAGAAGTGGCTCAGCGGACGGTACTGCGAAGAAAGCACAGCCGAGGGCGTATCATCGCCCATAGAGGCGAGCGTTTCTTTGCCATCTTCGGCCATCGGCGCAAGGATCTGCTCCAATTCCTCAATGGAATAGCCAGCAGCCACCTGACGCTTGCGCAGGTCACCACCTGTGTGCAGTGCAGTCTCGGACACCCCACCGGTCAGCTCTTGCAGGTCGGTGATTTTCTCAACCCACTCGCCAAAGGGACGTTCGGCGGCCAGCTGGTCTTTCATCTCAGCGTCGTGGAACAGACGGCCTTCTTTCATGTCGACCGCGATCATCTGGCCGGGGCCAAGCGCGCCTTTTTCAACAACCGTCGCCTCATCAATCGGCACCATGCCCGCCTCAGAACCCGCGATCAGCAAGCCATCACCGGTCACGACATACCGCATGGGGCGCAGACCGTTCCGATCGAGGCCCGCACAGACCCAGCGACCATCAGTCATCGCCAATGCTGCGGGACCATCCCATGGCTCCATCACGGAGTTACAATAGGAATACATGTCGACCCAAGCCTGAGGCAGTTCAACTGCCTGTTGGGACCACGACTCGGGCACCAGCATGGTTTTGGCCATCGGTGCAGAGCGGCCCGCGCGCACCATAACCTCAAACACCGCATCAAGGGCGGCACTGTCGGACGACCCACCGGGCACGATAGGTTTGATGTCCTCAGCCATCTCACCGAAGTTCTGGCTCGAGAGCCGAATTTCGTGCGACTTCATCCAGTTGAGGTTGCCCTTAAGAGTGTTGATCTCACCGTTGTGGGCCAACATGCGGAAGGGCTGCGCCAGCCACCACTGTGGGAATGTGTTGGTGGAATACCGCTGGTGATAAATCGCAAACGCGCTTTCAAACCGCTCATCCATGAGGTCGGGATAGAAAACGGCAACCTGTTCCGCGAGCATCATGCCTTTGTAGATAATCGACCGGCACGAGAACGACGCAAGGTACAGGTCACGCACACCAGCAGCGGTCGCGGCTTTTTCGATGCGGCGGCGGATGACATACAGCTCACGCTCAAACGTTTCTTCGTCAACGCCCTTCGAGTTGCTGATGATGATCTGCTCAATCTCGGGGCGTGTGGCGTTGGCTTTTTCACCGAGGCACGTCACATCAACGGGCACATGGCGCCAGCCATAGATATAGTAGCCCATCCGCAGGACTTCGGTTTCAACGATCGTCCGGCAGGTTTCCTGCGCACCGAAATCAGAGCGGGGCAGGAACACTTGGCCCACCGCCATCAGCTTGTCGACATCGGGCTCATGACCTGTGCGGCGCACTTGATCATAGAAGAATTCGACCGGGATTTGCACGTGGATACCCGCGCCATCACCCGTCATGCCGTCCGCGTCGACAGCACCGCGGTGCCAAATCGCTTTCAGCGCGTTGATACCCGCCTGCACGACTTTGCGTGACGGCTGCCCGTCTTTGGCCACAACAAGGCCGACCCCGCAGGAGCTATGCTCATGCTCATCGCGAAAGAGGCTGTTTTCCTCCATCCACTGGCGTTTGGCTTCCTCAGCAGCGACCCAGGCTTGATCATATTTGGTCATAGGATGAGGTCCTTTTCAGTTGCAGCGCGGCTATGCCACGCGAGATTGTCAGCAGGATTGCGGGAGTGTCCGGCGCATATGCGCCGCTCCGCGATTTAGCACTTACTCAGCGGCGACCGATGCTCCGGCAGCGTTGAGTTTTTCCAAAATGGCTTCGGCAGCTTCGCGACCGTCGCGGATGGCCCAAACCACAAGGCTGGCACCACGCACGATGTCACCCACGGCATAGACACCTTCAATTGGTGTCTCATGGGTGCGGAAGTTGGCTTTGACGGTGCCCCAGCGGGTCACTTCCAGCTCTGGCTCATTCCACAACGCGGGCAGATCTTCGGGTTCAAAGCCCAAGGCTTTGATCACAAGGTCGGCTTCTTCGACGTAGTCCGCGCCTTCGATAACCTCGGGCACCTGACGGCCAGTGGCATCGGGTTGGCCAAGACGCATTTTCTGCACCATCACACCATTCACAGGGTCACCGGCAAAGCCCTTGGGCGCGGTGAGCCAGACGAATTCCACGCCTTCTTCTTCGGCGTTGGCGACTTCGCGCTGCGAACCGGGCATGTTTGCACGGTCACGGCGGTACAGACACTTAACGCTCTCGGCGCCTTGGCGGATGGCTGTACGCACACAGTCCATCGCTGTGTCACCACCACCAATGACGACAACTTTCCGGCCTTCGGCGTTCAGCTCACCGCTGTCAAACTCGGGCACTGCATCGCCAAAGCTTTTGCGGTTCGAGGCCGTCAGATAGTCAATCGCCCGTACGATCCCATCGGCGCCCGAACCGGGCCCTTGAAGATCACGTGTCTTGTAGACGCCCGTCGCAATAATGACAGCGTCATGGGCCGCGCGGATCTCCGCAAAGGAAATGTCTTCACCGACAGAGCAATTCAGTTTGAACGTCACGCCGCCTTCTTCGAACTGCTTGTTTCTGCGCAGAACGATGTCTTTCTCCAGCTTAAAGCCGGGGATGCCATAGGTCAGCAAGCCGCCCGCGCGGTCATACCGGTCATAGACGGTGACCTGCACGCCTTGACGACGCAGCACGTCTGCCGCCGCAAGCCCGCCGGGGCCCGCACCGATGATGCCAACGCTTTCGGGCCGCTCTTTATAGGGCGCGATGGGGTCAACCCAACCCTCTTCGAACGCGGTGTCGGTGATGTATTTTTCAACAGCGCCAATAGTAACAGTGCCGTGGCCGGATTGCTCAATCACGCAATTGCCTTCGCACAGGCGGTCCTGCGGGCAAATGCGGCCACAAATCTCGGGGAAGGTATTGGTGGCTTGGCTCACGCGATACGCTTCTTCCAGCCGGTTTTCAGCCGTCAGGCGAAGCCAATCTGGGATGTTGTTGTGCAGCGGGCAGTGGCTTTGGCAATAGGGAACTCCGCACTGCGAACACCGGCTCGCTTGCGCCTCAGCCTGCTCGGCTGCATATTGCCGGTAAATCTCACCGAAGTCTTCTTTGCGGGCCTCGGCCCCCCGTTTCTCCGGAGTCGCCCGATCCAGCGTCACAAACTTCAACATCTTCTGGGTCGCCATGGGGGAGCCTCCTCACATCTGCCTGAAGCATCGCTATATGCGAGCCGTCAATCAAAGAAAAGTCAGAACTAGTGACCTATTTATAAGTATTTCATCTGCGCGCCCGGAAAAACGCCTCACATTCTTAATTTTTAAGTAAGCAATACTGACATATGCCTCTTTTTCACCTCCTCTTGATCGCAGTAATTCAGGGAATCACCGAATTCCTGCCGGTTTCCTCCAGCGGGCATTTGGTGCTTCTGCCACAGCTAACGGGCTTGAAGGATCAAGGTCAGGCTATCGACGTTGCCGTTCATGTCGGCACATTGGCTGCGGTCGTCACCTAT
This sequence comes from Thalassobacter sp. 16PALIMAR09, assembly GCF_000765485.1. NCBI lineage: Bacteria > Pseudomonadati > Pseudomonadota > Alphaproteobacteria > Rhodobacterales > Roseobacteraceae > Thalassobacter > Thalassobacter sp. 16PALIMAR09. The sequence continues at coordinate 3,716 of NZ_JHAK01000003.1, read as the reverse complement.
TTCCTTTCGGATGTGAAACGTGCCGCCTTGGGCATAACTCACCTTGCACGGGCCGAAAAAACCGCCGAGGCCAACTTGGCGATGTGCCTGATCATCGCGACGATCCCGGTGATCCTCGCAGGGCTGGTCCTCAAGCTGACTGGGTTAAACGACGCGATGCGATCGATGGCGGTGATTGGTTGGACCATGTTGGTCTTTGGGATTGTGCTCTACTGGGCGGATCAGAAGGGCCCGGCAACGCGGCCCGCGGGCAGCTGGACGCTCAAACACGCATGGACCTTGGGTTTGTGGCAGGCCGTCGCGCTCATCCCAGGCACGTCACGATCAGGTGCGTGCATCACGGGCGCTCGGTTATTGGGTTACGACCGCGAAGGCGCGGCACGGATTGCAATGCTAATGTCGATCCCGACCATTATCGCCTCCGGCTCGCTTGTCGGGCTTGAGGTTGCGGCAGACGCGGACCTCCAAACGGCAAAAGACGGCGCCATTGCCGCCGTCTTTGCATTTTTGTCCGCACTATTGGCGCTGAACCTGATGATGCGGCTTTTGCGATCCGTCAGCTTTACGCCCTACGTGATCTACCGCGTACTGCTGGGCATCATCCTGCTAGCGGTCGCCTATACCTAGTCGTCGCCGCGCAACTGCTTGGCGCTGTCCATAATTTCGGCATATTGGCCGTTGGGCCGGAACTGCCAAAGATAGGTTTCAAGCACGGCGTCCATGTCCGTCGGCTCAATCCCCAAATCAGCGAATGACATCGCATCGGGTGAAACGACGTTGTCATTTGCCAGCTGCTTTACCTGATCGCGCGTAATCTGCGAATTGGTGAACAGTCCAAGCGAGGCAATTTGCACGAAGTCGAGAACAGCAGCCATGATACGCGCGGCAAAGAACGGGACGGTTAAGACCAAAGCACGGCGGCGCACGACCTTTAGCATGCGCTCCATCAACTGCTTGAACGTCTCAACATCGGGGCCACCCAGCTCATAGATGCCGGGCTTGGCCGCACCTGTCACACCCTTGACTGCTGCGGCAGCAACATCGTCCACATAGACTGGCTGGAATTTCGACTGCGGACCAACGACCGGCAGGATCGGCAGAAACCGTGCCATCGTCGCGAAACGGTTAAAGAACTGATCTTCGGTCCCGAAAATGATCGAAGGCCGCAGAATTACAGCGCTGGGGAAATGGGCCAAAACGCCAGCCTCACCCCTGCCCTTACTCTCGGCATAACCGCTCTTGGAGCGCTCATTCGCGCCAATCGCAGAGATTTGCACAAACGTCGTGGCACCCGCCTCGGCCGCGCATCGCGCCACGCGCGCCGCACCTTCATGCTGAACGGCATCAAACTTGTTCTTGCCAGCTTCACTGAGGATCCCGACGCAGTTTACCACCGCATCGGCGCCCTGAACCGCCGCCGCCACCGAGGCGTCATCCCGCACGTTCGCAAGGATCGGCTCCACCTGCCCAACGGCACCATATGGCTTTACGAACATTGCTTCGTTCGGACGACGGACCGCAACGCGCACGCGCCAACCCTCCTTGGCAAGACGCTGTGCGATATAGCGCCCGACAAAGCCGGACCCGCCGAAGATTGTCACAAGCTTGGACATGATGATAACACTCTCGCTCTGGTCGTTCATGTTGGACATATCCGCAGCCCTAGTCACGAGCAAGGCGCAAGGGGTCGCGGGTCATATTAGGGGGCTGGCAGGTTTTTGTAAAAAACCTGAGCGAATCTCGTTGACACCCCCGCTCAGCAAGCATACTCCGCCCACACGATGTGATTGCGCCCAGATGGCGGAATTGGTAGACGCGCTGGCTTCAGGTGCCAGTTCTCGCAAGGGAGTGGAGGTTCGAGTCCTCTTCTGGGCACCACATCGTTCAGGTAACCTCATGTTTCCCTTCAGTTTTCACTTTTGAACGCTGGAGGCGTAGACCATGCTGGAGACCAAAACTGCCCCTTTCACATTTGTAAAACAGGGGATTTTCTACTTCTCGCGACGAGTTCCGAGCGATCTGTCCCACCATTATAATGCAGAACGGATCATGTATTCGCTTCGCACAAAGTCTGTCGCGGTAGCCAATTCGAGAGCACAGCGGGCGGCTCAGCAGTTGGACGAGCATTGGTATCACCTTCGCATCTGTGACGTTGATCTTCCTGGGAAGCACTTGCTCCGCATGAGCGGGCGGTCTGTAGCCAATGGTCTTGGCGCATCTGGCAAGTCTGCAGGTAACTCCGTCAAGCTGAGCGAAGCGGTAGCGATCTATATCAGACTGAAGGGCAAAGATCGCCCAGCCACATTCCATCGAGCGGCAGAGCGTGCCTGCGGGTATGTTATCGATGCTTGCAGTGACAAAGACCTCACTACCTACACCCGAGCCGATGCCAACAGCTTCCGAGATGCATTGATCGCCAAGGGTCTCGCTGGAAGCAGTATCACCCGCGTCTTTGGCACGGTGCGATCTATCTTCAATTTCGCCGCCGCTGAGATCGGCATAACTGTAAGCAACCCGTTTGCAGGGGTCTATTATGACCGACAAGCCGGAGTTGAGGACCGCCAACCTCTGACCGTCGAAACCATTAAGGCTCTGCAGACGCTATGCCGAACGGTGGACGACGATCTTCGCTGGCTGATTGCCTTGGTCTCAGACACTGGGATGCGACTTGCTGAAGCTGCGGGGCTTCTTGTTGAAGACATCCGGCTCGACGGCACCACGCCTCATGTGGTCGTTCAGGAGCATCCATGGCGTCGCCTCAAGACCAGCGGCAGCTCAAGAACAATTCCGCTTGTGGGAGCTTCTCTATGGGCCGCTGAACGCATTGTAGCTGAGGCCCACGACAGCAAGTTTGCCTTTCCTCGATACAACAAGACCGACAACACGAACGCCAACTCGGCCAGTGCCGCGCTGAACAAATGGATCAAGCAACACGCACCAGAAGAAAGCACCATGCATAGCTTCCGTCATTCGATGCGGGACAGGTTGAGAGCCGTCGAGTGTCCATCAGACATCGTAGATCAGATCGGTGGATGGCAAACCGAGGGCGTAGGACACAGCTACGGACGCGGTTATCCTCTTGAAGTGCTAGGCAAGTGGTTGCGAACGGCAGCGTAGCTCCAGCATGGTCTACGCCTCCAGCGTTCAAAAGTGAAAACTGAAGGGAAACATGAGGTTACCTGAACGATGTGGTGCCCAGAAGAAGTGTTCTGTTCCCGTTACAGGCACTTCTTCAGCTGGTATCTCCAGCAAAACAAGGGGTATGCGAGGTGATGTACAGCTGTCAACAGGCACCAAATGGTCTACGCTGTGGTCTACGATGACCTGCAGACCCCTTCAGCTGCCCCTACAGCCCCAGCGCGGTTCCCTGGGGCGTACCACATTGCCCCCTGCAGATACCCCACCAGATCGCTTCAGCCTCCCCTGAGTAACGCCAAGACCCAGGGGGGGAGATCGAAGGTTGCCGTATAGTGATATGGCCTTGAGATATGTGACCCAAAACTACTCCACATCCTCAGGCCGCTTCAGCTACCTCTTCAACGATCTCGCCTGTTGGTGGGTCGGGCACTTCACCTCGCACAACTGCAGCGACACCCGCGTTCCACGGGGAGCTGCGGCAATAACGGTCAGCAGCTTGCGAGATTGTGCAGTAGCTTTTGCATCCCCGCAGGAACAAGTATTTCTTGTCGGGGTTGGGGCGGATCAGTGCTGGCATG